>NZ_JAVDDT010000001.1:0-300000 GCF_030848495.1 Natronospira bacteriovora | reverse complement strand
CGTCCACCGGGCCCACGTAGTTCAGGCCCAGCTCCTCGAACAGGGTGGCCGGCGCCACCATGCCCTTGAAATGCTCCTCGGACTTGCGCACCAGTTCCCGCAGCGGCGGCACCATTTCCAGGGCCTTCTTGCTGCCCTCGCGGAAGCCCCCGTAGAGGCGGCTGGACAGCACCCGCGAGAAGTAATTGGAGAGGGCGCCCACGTTTTCCGAGATGGACATGTCATTGTCATTGAGAATGACCAGCATGTCGGCCTTGGTGGAGCCGGCGTGATTGAGGGCCTCGAAGGCCATGCCCGCGGTCATGGCCCCGTCGCCGATCACGGCCGCCACCCGGCGGTCACCGCCCAGGCGGCGATTGGCTAGGGCCATGCCCAGGGCCGCGCTCACCGAAGTGCTGGAATGCCCCACCCCGAAGGTGTCGTACTCGCTTTCCTCCCGCTTGGGGAAGGGCGCCAGACCACCGGCCTTGCGGATGGTGGCCAGTTGCTCCCGCCGTCCGGTCAGGATCTTGTGGGGGTAGGCCTGGTGCCCCACATCCCAGACGATGCGGTCAACCGGCGTCTGATAGACATAGTGGAGTGCCAGGGTCAGCTCCACCGTCCCCAGCCCGGCGGCAAAGTGGCCCCCGCTCTCGCTCAGAGTCTGGATCATGAACTCCCGCAGCTCCCGCGCCACCTGAGGCAGCTCGGCACGCGCGAGCCCGCGCAGGTCGGCGGGGCAGTCAATTCGGGAAAGCAGCGGAAATTGGGGCGCGTTCTGGGGCATCGGTCCGGCAATCTGAGGAATGAGGGCAAATTATCCGCCTGTCGGGCGCCTGTATCAAGGTACCGATCACCGGTGTGCCGCTTTCCGGGCCGGTTCAAATTTGGCAGTGATCAGTTTTTACGATCCCGAATCTGCAGGATTAGCTTCCTCAGTCCGTCAGCTGATTTGCCAAATTCCGCCAGCTGCTCCAGTGCTTCGTCGTATTGTGACTGGTAGCGTTTGGTGGCGGCGTCGATGCCCATGAGGGAGGCGAAGGTGGGCTGGTTGCGGGCGGCGTCGGCGCCCTGGGCCTTGCCGAGGGTGTGGGTGTCGCTGGTGACGTCGAGGACGTCGTCCTGGATCTGGAAGGCGAGGCCGAGGTTCTGGCCGACGGTGTCCAGGGCAGCGCCCACGGTGTCGGGTGGGGATTCGGCGCTGAGCAGGCCCAGTTGCAGGGCGGCTTCGATCAGGGCGCCGGTCTTCAGGCGATGCAGCCGTTCCAGTGTATTGAGGTCGCAGTCCTGTCCGGTCAGGGCCAGGTCCATGGCCTGGCCACCGGCCATGCCGGCCGCGCCGGCGGCGGTGCCCAGGGTGCGGATCATCTGCAGCAGGCGTGCCGGCGACGGGTGGGGCATGGCGGCCAGGTGCTGGAAGGCCAGGGTCTGCAGGGCATCGCCGGCCAGGATGGCGGTGGCTTCATCGAAGGCGATATGGCAGGTGGGGTGGCCGCGACGCAGTTCGTCGTCGTCCATGGCGGGCAGGTCATCATGCACCAGGGAGTAGGCGTGGATCATTTCCACCGCCACGGCGGCGTGGTCCAGGCGTTCCAGCGGGGCCCCCGCCAGCTGGCCGGCGTGGTAGACCAGCAGGGGGCGCAGGCGCTTGCCGCCGCCGGTCAGGGCATAGCGCATGGCCTCCACCAGCCGGGGCTCGCCATCACGGGGCAGGCTGTCGGCCAGGCGTTGCTCAATCCGCTCGCGCAATGCGTCCATGCCGGTGGCGGCCTCAGCCGTTTGCGCCATTGCCGTCGGCATCGAAGGGGGCCAGGCCGCCCTGTTCGTCGTCCCCGATCAGCTTGCTGACCTTCTGTTCGGCCTTTTCCAGGGCATCCCGGCACTGGCGGGTGAGGGCCACGCCGGATTCGAAGGCCTTGAGGGATTCCTCCAGGCTGAGTTCGCCGCCCTCGAGGCGGTCGACGATCTGTTCCAGTTCGGCCAGGGATTTCTCGAAGTCCCGGCTTCCGCCTTTCTTTTCGGCCATGTAACACTTCCCCGTTGTCTGTGTCCTGGTTCGAAAGAGCTCTGCCGTCCGTCATTGTACAGCGCCGAAGCAGGGCTGGACATTGCGCGAGGGCCGAGTATACTGCGTCGCCATCCCGACCGATCGGTCGGTCGGTCGGAAGCGTGGAGTGAGAAGCGTTGGCACAGCAGCTTGAACAATCGAAACGGCCCCAGGGCGCCCAGCGCATCCTGGAGGTGGCCAGTCGCCTGTTCGCGGACCATGGCGTGGATGGTATTTCCATCGCCCAGATTGCCCGTGAGGCGGGTGTGGGCAAGGCCACCATCTTTCATCATTTTCCCAGCAAGGACGCGCTCTATCAGGCCGTACTCTGGCAGGTGGCAGAGCGGGCCATCTGGTTGGTGGAGGATCAGTCCTGGCGGGATGGCACGCTGGTGGATTGCATGCGCGGTTTCATTCGCCAGCAGATTGCCCAGTTGGAAGAGGGGGACGAGCTTCTGCGCCTGGTGCGACGGGAGCTGCTTCAGGCCGGTCCGGACGCCGCGGCGCTGATGTCGGATATCTTCAGCCGCCCCTTTCAGCGGCTGCAGGCCCACCTGGAGGAGCGGGTGCGTACCGGTGAGCTGTCCAGCGAGGTGGATACCGCTTTACTGGCATGGATGCTGATGGATAGCGGTGTGCGCTTTCATGAGGGCAAGGTTGTCCTGCCCCTGATTACCGGCCTGGAAGTACTCCGCGATCCGGATGTGTTCAGCCACCGAATGGCGGAGCTCTTGAGCCGTGGCTGTCTGTGTGCCCCGGGTTCCGGCCCGACAGCCGCCGGTGTTCCCCTTTCCCCAGCGAGTCAAAAGGATCAGCAATGAATAATCTTCAGCGTATGGAAAACGGGCGCTACCTCTTTCCCCTTGTTCTGGTGCTGGCCGTTCTGCTGACAGCCTGTGCAGGCGAGGACGCGGAAGAAGAGGCCGCTGAAGAACTCAGTGACGGAACGCCGGTGCAGGTGGTGGCCGTGGAGCGGGCGACGGTGGAAGAGCTGGAGCGCTCCGTGGGCACGGTTGAAACCTTTACCCAGCCGGTCGTTGCGGCGGAAGTTTCCGGGCGGGTTCGTCTGATCGAAAAGGATGTGGGTGACGAGGTCAGTGAAGGTGATGTGCTGGCCCGCATCGATCGCGAGCCCTTCGAGATCGGCCGCGCCGTGGCCGCCGCCGAAGTCGGCCGCCTTGAAGCGCGTCAGCGCCAGCTGGAGCTGGACCTTCAGCGCCTGCAGCGACTCTCCGAACGGGAGTACGCCACCGAACAGGACATGGACGCGGTTGCCGCCGAACTCGATGCCACCCGTCAGCAGCTGGAAAGCGCCCGCAACCAGCTTCGCCGGGCCGAGCGGGATCTGCGCCTGACGGACATCGTGGCCCCCGTGGGCGGGCTGGTGGATGAGCGCATGATCTCCGAAGGGGGCTTCATTGCCGCGGGCAACCCGGCCTTCCGTCTCCAGCCCATGGATCGCTTTAGAGCCGTCATCTCCTTCCCGGAGCGGGTGGGAGATCGCCTGGAGACGGGAATGACTGTTCGCCTTCTGCCCCGCGGGGGGCGCGAGGGTGAAGTGCGCGGACAGATCACCCGGCTGCGCCCGGCCGTGCATCCCGGTTCACGGTCCTTGCAGGTCTTCGTGGAATTCGACAATCCGGGCAACTGGCGTCCGGGCATGACGGTGGAAGCCCGCGTGATCCTCGACGTGCGCGAAGAGGCCATGCGTGTGCCGGCCATCAGTCTGGTACAGCGTCCGGCAGGCCGGGTGGTGTATGTGGTCGAGGAGAATGAAGTGCGGGAGCAGGTGGTGGAAATCGGTGTGCGCGCCGCGGAATGGGTGGAGATACTTTCCGGACTCAGTGGTGATGAAAAAGTGGTGAGCGAAGGCGCCGCCTTCCTGTCGGACGGAGCCCGCGTACGGATTCGGGAGGAAGACTGACATGACCTTGCCCGAGTTTTCCGTCAAGCGCCATGTGATGGCCTTCATGATGAGCGCCGTGCTGGTGCTCTTTGGTCTCATTGGCTACAACGATATCGGCACCGACCGCCTGCCGGACATCGACTTTCCCATCATTTCAGTGGTGACGGTGATGCCGGGGGCCGATCCCGACATTATCGATGCCAGCGTGACCCGGGAAATCGAGCGGGCGGTGAATACCGTGCCCGGCATCGATGATCTCCAGTCCACGTCCTCCCCCGGCACGTCGGTTGTCACCATCGTCTTCAACCTGGATGCGGATATTGACGTGGCCTTCAACGAGGTGCAGGCCAAGGTCCGGGAAGTGGTGAACCGTCTGCCTGCCGATGCCGAGGACCCCATCATCCAGAAGGTGGAGGCCGATGCCTCGCCAGTGATGTGGCTGTCGTTGCAGGGTGACCGCACACTGCAGCAGCTTTCGGATTACGCCGATAACAACATCCGGCGGCGTCTGGAAACCATCTCGGGTGTGGGGGATGTAATCATCGGCGGTGGCCGCGAGCGCAACATTCGGGTGGAGCTGGATGTAGTGGCGCTGGCCGCCGAACGCCTGACGGTCCAGGACGTGGTCAACGCCTTCCAGGCGGAACATTTCCAGCTGCCGGGTGGTTTTCTGGTGGGTGACCAGCGTGAGCATCTGATCAAGCTCGACATGGAGTTCGATGACCCTGACGCGCTTGGTCAAATGATCATCGCCAGTCGGGAAGGGCACCTGGTGCGCCTGAACGATGTGGCCGAGATCATTGATGGCCTGGAGGATTACCGGCGCCTGGCACGCTTCAACAAGGAACCCACCATCGGTATCGGCGTGGTCAAGATCGCCGGTACCAATACGGTGGAGATCGTCAATGAAGTGCGCAAGCGGGTGGATGAGGAAATCCGGCCCCAGTTGCCCCCGGGGATGCGCCTGACCGTTTCCTCCGACCAGTCCATCTTCATCAACAACCTGATCGACAACCTGGAGCGTACCCTCATCATCGCCATCATCCTGGCGGCACTGGTGATGTGGGTCTTTCTCAAGAGTATCCGCTCCACCCTGATCATCGCGGCCTCCATTCCGGTGTCCCTGCTGGCCGTGGTGGCGGTGATCTATTTCTTCGGTTACACCCTCAACTCCATGACCATGCTCGCCATCCTGCTCCTGATCGGGGTGGTGGTGGACGATGCCATCGTGGTGCTGGAGAACGTCTATCGACACCGGGAAACCGGAACCGACGATCCTGTCGTGGCCGCCGTCGAGGGTTCCAATCAGGTCTTTTTTGCCATCATTGCCTCGTCACTGTCCCTGGTGTCGATTTTTGGTCCGGTGATCTTCATGGAGGGCATCATCGGGCGATTCTTCGAGTCCTTCGCCGTGGTGGTGGTGTTCGGCATCATTGCCTCCACCTTCGTGGCACTGACGCTGATTCCCATGCTCTGTGCCCGTTTTCTGCACGTGCCCAGGGCCCACGGCAAGACGTACTGGGTGCTTGAGAACGCCTTCAGGCGGATGGACGGTTTCTACCGGGCCAGTCTGGCGCTGGCCCTGCGGCATCGGGTCAGTGTGCTGCTGATTGCCCTCGCCCTGGTGCTGCCTTCCTTTTACCTGGCCGGATCCCTGGGTGGCGAGTTTGCCCCCGACGAAGACGAAGGTCAGTTCGTGGTCAGCTATCGGGTGCCGCTGGGTTCAAGCATCGAGTACAGCGACCGCAAGCTGCAGGAAATCGAAGCCATCATTGCCGAGCAGCCCGAGGTGGATCGCTTCTTTGCTGCCATTGGCCTGGGCCAGGGCGGTGGGCAGGTCAATCAGGGCATCCTCTTCGTGCGCCTGAAAGACTATGCCGATCGTGAGGCCACTCAGCAGGAGGTCATGGCCCGGGTGTCCGAGCGTTTCCAGGCACTCAGTGGGGTGCGGGCCTTTGCCGCCCCGCCCAGTCTGATCGGCGGGCAGCGGGGTGAACCGCTGCAGTTCTTCCTGCAGGGGCCGGACGTGGATGAAGTGGCTCGTCTCGCCCGGGAGTTCGAGGTTCGCTTGAACGACGAGCCCGGCATGGGCCGGGTGGACCTGGACCTGCGCCTGGATCAGCCGGAGCTTCGCCTCAACGTGGACCGGGATGCGGCGCGTCTGGTGGGGCTGTCAACCTTTGACGTGGCGCGAAGCGTGAACGTGCTGGTCGGCGGCATTGACGTTGCCCGTTACGATGATGATTTCGGGGGCGGTGAACGCTATGACATCCGGCTCAAGGGGCGTGAAGACCAGTTCCGTGTCATCGAGGATATCGAGCGTGTTCAGCTTCGGGCCGCCAACGGCGAACTGGTTCGCCTGGATGAGGTGGCCAGCCTTGAAGAAGACATCGGTCCGGCGGTGATCAGCCGTTTCAACCTGGAGTACAGTGCCGCCTTCTTCGTGGATCCGGAGGTGCCCCTGGGTGATGCCGTTGATCGGGTAGAGCGTCTCGGTGAAGAATTCCTGCCCCTGGGCTACAGCATTGCCATCACCGGGCAGGCGCGTGAATTCCAGCGCACCATCACGGCCATCCTGTTTGTCTTTGCCGTGGCCATCATTCTCGTTTACATGGTGCTGGGGAGTCAGTTCAATTCCTTCATTCAGCCGGTGATCGTGATGCTGGCCATGCCGCTGGCCATTACGGGTGCCTTTGTGGGCCTGTTCATTACCGGGCAGAGCCTTAATATCTTCTCCATGATCGGCATGGTCCTGCTCATCGGGGTGGTGACCAAGAACTCCATTCTGCTGATCGACCTGACCAACCAGTATCGTGACAAACGGGGTCTGTCCGTCGATGATGCGCTCAAGGAGGCCTGCCCCATTCGTCTGCGACCGGTTCTGATGACCTCGCTGACGCTGATTCTGGCCATGGTGCCGGCTGCCCTGGATACCGGTCCGGGGGCGCAGGGCAATACGGCTCTGGGGGTGTCCATCATCTTCGGGATGATGGCATCCACCCTGCTGACGCTGGTGGTGATTCCCAGCGCCTATTCACTGGTTGAAAATCGACTGGCCCGAAGCCGGCCGGTTGGCGCACATGCAGGCGATGCCTGATCGGGGGATATGATGATCATCAAGCACAGTGCCAAGCTCCTTGTCGTAGCCACGTCTCTGTTTGCCGTCAGCCTCGGCAGCATTGCCGGGCCGGCGCAGCGACCCCCGGACCTGCTCACCGTCTACGAGCTGGCGATGGAAAATGACCCCCGCATCCATCAGGCACGGGCCCGTCTGGATCGCCTCAATGAGGCGCGTCCCCAGGCCCGGGCACGGCTCCTGCCGACGGTTTCCCTGTCCGGCCAGATGGACGAAAGCTGGGTGGACGGGGAGCAGATCGGTTTCGACCCGGCGACCCAGGAAGTGGGCCTGGTGGACTTTGAGTCCAATACCGAAACCACCAGTTACGGACTGGAAGTGCGCCAGACCCTGTTCCGATGGGATGCCTGGGTGGGGTTGAGCGAAGCCGAGGCCAGGGTGGCCGAGGCCGAGGCCCAGTACGATGGTGCCCTGCAGGATCTGCTCATTCGGGTGGCCCAGGCCTATTTCGACCTGCTGCTGGCGGCGGAGAACCTGGAAACCCGCGTGATCACCCGCGAGGCCTTCGAGGTGGAACTGGAGCGGGCCGAGTTTTCCCGTGAAGTGGGCGTGGCCTCCCGCACGGATGTGGAGGAAGCACGGGCGGCCCATGACCGCGCCCTGGCCGACGAAATTGGAGCCGAGCGTCAGCTGGAGCTCGCCCGCGAACGCCTCTACGAGATCACCGGGCGTCACTTCCCGATGGTGTCCCGGCCGCGGGGCGAGATCGAGCCGGCCATGCCGGAGCCGGCGGACATCGATTTCTGGGTGGAACGGGCCTTCGAGCACAATCCCGAACTCAATGCCGCGCGCTTCGTGGCGGAAGCGTCGGGCGATCGCGTGCGGCAGGCGAGGGCGGGTCGATACCCCACCGTGGATCTGGTGGCGTCCCGGCGCTGGGTGGATCGTTCCGGCGATAACCCCTTTCAGAATCAGGACACCGTGAATGATCAGATCGGCCTGCAACTGACGGTGCCCCTGTTCACCGGCGGCGAGAACAACTCCCGCGTGCGCGAGGCAAGGGCCGCGGAGCGGGAGGCCTGGTCCGGGGTGGATCTGGCCACCCGGGAAGTGCGCCGGAGCACCCGGGATGCCTTCCTCGGTGTCCGGGCCGGGGTGGCACAGGTGGCCGCGCTGAGGCAGGCCGTTCGTTCCAGCGAGACGGCCGTGGAAGCGACGGAAGTGGGGGTGGAAGTCGGCACCCGCAGCACCGTGGATCTGCTCAATGCGCGCCGTGAGCTGGCGGATGCCCGGGCCCGCCTGAGCGAAGTCCGCTATGCTTACCTGATCGACAGCCTGCGTCTTCGCCGGGCCGTCGGGCAGCTTGATGCGGATGACCTGCGCCAGCTCGCGGCCTTGTTTCTGGATTAGGCTCCCCTGTTGATTATCTGGCAGCGACGCCCGGTGCCTTTGGTCCCGGGCGTTGTCTTTTGGCGGGAGAGACGAACAAGGCTTTGATCCCGGCTGCAGGGGGCAGCCTTGGCTGGGGAAAGCGCCAAAAGGTCGGCGAGTCAAGGCCTGTTGTCTGTCGGGGCAGTCGTTTAGAATCCCGTGAATTCGCCAACCCAGACTGACCGAGGTTCCATGAGCCAGACCTACGACGCCGCCAGTATCGAGGTCCTTACCGGCCTCGAGCCCGTCCGCAAACGGCCGGGGATGTACACCGACACCACCCGCCCCAATCACCTGGCCCAGGAAGTCATCGATAACAGCGTGGACGAGGCCATTGCCGGTCACGCCAGGTCCATTCACGTCCTTCTGCACAAGGATGGCAGTCTGGAGGTGCGCGATGACGGGCGCGGCATGCCGGTGGACATCCATCCGAAGGAGAAAGTGCCGGGCGTCGAGCTGATCCTGACGCGGCTGCACGCCGGCGGCAAGTTTTCCGACAAGAACTACCAGTTTTCCGGCGGCCTGCACGGTGTGGGGGTGTCGGTGGTCAATGCCCTGTCGAAACGGCTCGAAGTGCGCATCAAGCGTGATGGCCATGAATGGGGAATGGCCTTCGAAAACGGCCAGCGGGTGGAGAAGCTCAAGAAGCTGGGCAAGGTGGGCCAGCGGAACCGGGGCACCAGCCTGCGGTTCTGGCCCGATGCCAGCTATTTCGATTCACCGAAATTCTCCATTCCCCGCCTGCGCCATGCCCTGCGTGCCAAGGCGGTGCTTTGCCCTGGCCTGAAGGTGATCTTCGATCATCCGGAGGGCGAGACCGAGGAGTGGTGCTACCAGGGCGGCGTGGCCGACTATCTGGCTGAGCGTCTCTCCGGCCAGAGCAGTCTCCCCGAGGAGCCTTTCGACGGCAGCATGGAGGCCCGCAACGAGGCAGTGGAGTGGGCCGTCGGCTGGCTGCCGGAAAGGGGCGAGCCGGTCACGGAAAGTTATGTGAACCTGATTCCCACCATTCAGGGGGGCACCCATGTCAACGGTTTGCGCGCCGGGCTCACCGAGGCGGTGAGGGAGTTCGCCGAGCTGCGCAATCTGCTGCCCCGGGGCCTGCGCATCACCCCGGAGGACGTGTGGGAGAACTGTGTCTATGTGCTTTCCGTGAAGCTCCATGATCCGCAGTTTTCCGGGCAGACCAAGGAGCGCCTGAGTTCCCGCGAATGCGCGCCGTTTGTTTCCGGTGTGGTCAAGGACGCCTTTTCCCTGTGGCTGAACCAGCACTCCGATGCCGGTGATCGCATCGTGCAACTGGCCATCAACAATGCCCAGAAACGTCTCAAGGCCAGCCGCAAGGTGGTGCGCAAGCGGGTGGTTCAGGGGCCGGCCCTGCCGGGCAAGCTGGCGGATTGCACGGCCCAGGATCCCAAGCGCACCGAGCTGTTCCTGGTGGAGGGCGACTCCGCCGGTGGTTCCGCCAAGCAGGCGCGTGCGCGGGAGTTCCAGGCCGTGATGCCCCTGCGCGGCAAGATCATGAACACCTGGGAGGTGGACCCGGCCCAGGTGCTCGGCTCCCAGGAAGTCCACGACATTTCCGTGGCCCTGGGCGTGGATCCGGGTTCGGAGGATCTGGCCGGCCTGCGTTACGGCAAGGTCTGCATCCTGGCCGATGCCGACTCGGACGGCCTGCACATCGCGACCCTGCTTTGCGCGCTCTTTCTTCGCCACTTCCGCCCCCTGGTGGCCCAGGGCCATATCTTCGTGGCCATGCCACCCCTGTATCGCATCGATGTGGGCAAGGAAGTCTTCTATGCCCTGGACGAAGCCGAGAAGAAGGGCGTGCTGGATCGCATCGAGGCCGAGAAGCTCAAGGGCAAGATGGCCGTGACCCGCTTCAAGGGCCTGGGTGAGATGTCACCCGTGCAGCTGCGCGAGACCACCATTGCGCCGGAGACCCGCCGGCTGGTGCAGCTGACCATTGCCGATGGTGACGACACCTACCGAATCATGGACATGCTGCTCTCGCGCAAGCGTTCCTCCGACCGCCGGGGCTGGTTGGAGAAGAAGGGCAACCTGGCCGACACCGAGATTCTCTGAAGGATTTCCTGAATGACGGATATCAGCAACAGCGAGTACGAACCGTTCGAGAAACAGGCGCTCAAGGATTTCACCGAAAAGGCCTATCTCGACTATTCCATGTACGTGGTGCTGGATCGGGCCCTGCCCCACGTGGGGGATGGTCTCAAGCCGGTGCAGCGCCGGATTGTCTATGCCATGTCCGAGCTGGGCCTCACCGCGGCCGCCAAGCCGAAGAAATCGGCGCGCACCATCGGTGATGTGCTGGGCAAATACCATCCCCACGGGGATTCCGCCTGTTACGAGGCCATGGTCATCATGGCGCAGCCCTTCGGCTACCGTTATCCGCTGGTGGACGGGCAGGGCAACTGGGGTTCGCCGGATGACCCCAAGTCCTTCGCCGCCATGCGTTATACCGAGGCGCGTCTGACCCCCTACGCCGGTGTGCTGCTGTCCGAGCTGGGGCAGGGCACGGTGGACTGGGGCGCCAACTTCGACGGCACCCTGAAAGAACCCGTCACCCTGCCGGCCCGCCTGCCCAACGTGCTGCTCAATGGCACCACGGGGATCGCCGTGGGCATGGCCACGGACATTCCGCCCCACAACCTGCGGGAAGTGGCATCGGCCTGCGTGCGCCTGCTGGAAAACAGTCGCACGCCCCTGGCCGAACTGTGCGAACACATCCAGGGGCCGGATTACCCCACGGAAGCGGAGATCATCACCCCCCGGGAGGAGATTCGCCGCATCTACGAGACCGGAAACGGCAGCATCCGCATGCGTGCTGCCTGGCAGCGGGAGGACGGTGAGATCGTCATCACCGGCCTGCCGCACCACACCTCCGGCAGCAAGGTGCTGGAGCAGATTGCCGAGCAGATGCGCCAGAAGAAACTGCCCCTGGTGGCCGATCTGCGGGACGAGTCTGATCACGAGAACCCCGTGCGCCTGGTCATCGTGCCCCGCTCCAACCGGGTGGACTGTGAACAGCTCATGAACCATCTGTTTGCCACCACCGATCTGGAGCGCAATTACCGGGTGAACCTGAATGTCATCGGCCTGGATGGCCGTCCGCGGGTGCACAACCTCAAGGACATGCTGAGCGAATGGCTGAGTTACCGCATGACCACGGTGACCCGCCGCTTGCAGCATCGCCTGGACAAGGTTCTGGCCCGTCTGCATGTGCTGGAAGGCCTGCTGATCGCCTATCTCAACATTGACGAGGTAATCCGCATCATCCGCGAGGAAGACAGGCCCAAGCCGGTGCTGATGAAACGCTTCGGCCTCAGTGATGACCAGGCCGAGGCCATCCTGGAACTCAAGCTGCGTCACCTGGCCCGGCTCGAAGAGATGAAGATCCGGGGTGAGCAGGAAGAACTGGAGAAAGAGCGCCAGCAGCTGGAAAAGACCCTGGGTTCACAGCAGCGCCTCAAGACCCTGATCAAGAAGGAGATTCTGGCGGATGCCGAGCGCTTCGGCGACGAGCGTCGCTCGCCCATCGTCAGTCGCAGTGCGGCGAGGCCCCTGGACGAGACCGAACTGGTGCCTTCCGAGCCGGTCACCGTCGTGCTGTCCAAGCGTGGCCTGGCCCGCGCGGCCAAGGGGCACGAGGTGGATCCGGTCAGCCTCAACTACAAGTCGGGGGATGGTTACCTTGCCTCCGCCCAGGGCCGCAGCAACCAGCTGGCGGTCTTTCTTGATTCCACGGGACGTACTTACACCATTCCCGCGCATACCCTGCCTTCCGCCCGGGGCCAGGGCGAACCTCTGTCCGCTCGCGTCAATCCGCCGGACGGCGCCACCTTTGCCGGCGTCATGATTGGCGGTGAGGACGACCGCTGGCTGCTGGTAACCGACCAGGGGCATGGTTTCGTCTGCCGTCTGGGTGATATGTACAGCCGTAATCGCAAGGGCAAGGCGGTACTGACCGTGCCCAAAGGCGCCCGTGTGTTGCCGCCCACTCCGGTGGTGGACCCGACCAGTGACTGGATTGCGGTGGCCGGCAGCGAGGGTCATTTCCTGACCTTCCCTCTGGAGGAGTTGCCGGAGCTGAGTCGTGGCAAGGGCAACAAGCTGATGGGCATCCCGCCGAAGAAGCTCAAGACCGGAGAGGAGAACGTGGTGGCCGCCACTGCCTTCGATGAAGCTGACAGCCTGGTGCTCTTCAGCGGCCAGCGCTACAAGCGGCTGACGCCCTCGGAACTGGACGAGTATGTGGGTGAGCGCGGGCGCCGGGGCTACAAGCTGCCCCAGGGCTGGCGCAAGGTGGATGCCCTGGTGCCCCAGTCACGCCTGCCTTCGAAGTCATAGACGGATTGTGAAGCCGTGGCGCCGAACCTTGGGGCGGCGCCACGGTCAATCCCTGGGGCCCAGCGGCGCTTGCCTTGAGATTCAGGGCAGGGTCCCCATATCCATGATCGGTTCAGACGGCTCGGAGAGCGAACAACCATGAAGCGAGTTGGACTTTTCCTTCTTACCAACCTGGCGATCATCGCCGTGCTGTTCATCGTGGCCTCCATCCTCGGGGTGGATCGCTACCTGGATGAACACGGCGCCATCAATTTCCAGGCTCTGCTGATCTTCTCCTTCATCCTTGGCATGGGTGGCTCTTTCATCTCCCTGGCCATTTCCAAATGGTCGGCGAAGAAGATGACGGGCGCCCAGGTGATCGGGCAGCCGCGTAATGAAACCGAAGCCTGGCTGCTGCGGGTGGTGGAGAATCAGGCACGCCAGGCCGGCATCAAGATGCCGGAAGTGGCGATCTACCCGGGCGAGGAAATGAATGCCTTCGCCACCGGCATGAACAAGAACAACGCCCTGGTGGCGGTGAGTGTCGGCCTGCTGCGCAACATGAGCCGGGATGAAGTGGAAGCCGTGCTGGGCCATGAGGTGAGTCATGTGGCCAATGGCGACATGGTGACGCTGGCCCTGGTGCAGGGCGTGGTCAATACCTTTGTGATCTTCTTCTCCCGGATCATCGGCCATCTGGTGGATCGGCTGATCTTCAAGAACGAGAGCGGGCACGGCATTGGCTTTTTCGTGACCGCCTTCATCGCCCAGATGGTACTGGGGATTCTGGCCAGCACCATCGTGTTCTGGTTCTCGCGCTACCGCGAGTTCCGGGCGGACGAGGGCGGTGCCCGACTGGCCGGCAAGGACAAGATGGTTTCCGCCCTGCGTCGTCTCGGCGGCCGCCGCAACGAGGAACTGCCGGACCAGATGGCGGCCTTCGGTATCTTTGGCCGTCCGGGGCAGGGCATCAAGCGCCTGTTCATGACGCATCCGCCCCTGGAAGAACGGATCGAGGCCCTGCAGCGCAAGGCTGTGTGATCGCGCCACGAGCCCAGCAAAAAAAGCCGGCAGACCCCAAAGGGATGCCGGCTTTTTTCGTAATCGTAGTCGTAATCGTAATCGGGTTTTCAGGCAGCCTTCCAAATGCCGATTACGACTACGACTACGATTACGACTGCGAGGGCTCTTGGCGCGGAGAGATTGGTGCCTTAGCCTTGATCCGCCATCACCACTTCCGGTTCCTGCACGTAGTTGCCCTGAATGTAGGCCACGCCCAGCTGGAACAGTACGGCCATGGTGTTGGCGTCTTCCACCCGCTCGGCGACGGTTGCGATGTTGCGGGCCTTGGCGGCCTCGATGAACTGTTCCACCTGTTCGCGTTTGGCATCATCACCGTCAATGCCCTGCATGAAGGAACCGTCGATCTTCAGAAAATCCATGTCCAGGTGTTGCAGGGTCTGCATGGAGTTGAGTCCCACGCCGAAGTGTTCCACGGCAAAGCCGCAACCCATCTTGCGTGCTTCCGTGGCAAAGGCCTTGGCCTCCTTGAGCCGCTTGTCCACTGAGTTCTCCGACACCTCGAAGACGACATGTTTGGCCGGGACGCCCGAGTTCTTGACCTTGGTGAGCACCCATTTGACCAGCTTCGGGTCGGCCAGGGTCTGGTGGGAGATGCGGATGAAGTAACGGTCGGATTGCCCCTTGTCCACTTTCTCCTTGAGGACGTTCACCGCATTGTCGATCACCCAGTGATCCACAATGCCCACCAGTTTGGCACGCTCGGCGGCTGGCATGAATTCATTGGCCGGATGTTCCTCGCCTTCCTCATCCTTGAGCTGCACCAGGATGTCCACCAGGTCGGAGTCGCCACCGGTCAGATCGGCAATGGGCTGATGGACGAGCTGGAACAGGTCCTGTTCCACGCCGGCGCGGATGCGCTTGCTCCAGGCGTGATCGGAAAGGCGCCCCTCGGCGTCGGTTTCCGGTGGCTCGTAGAACACGGCGCTTCCGGGGCCAGCCTTCTTGCCCTGGGCCATGGCCTCCTGGGCATTTCTGAGCACGTCATCGGCGGTTTCCACGTGCTCGTCCATGGCGGCGATGCCAATGGTGGCAGTCATGGCGGTGGATTGCCCGCCTGCCTCAAAGACATGGGCGGCAATCTTCTTGTTCAACGCGTCGGCCCACTGGGTCACCGCCTCCCGGGTGGGGCGTTCCAGTAGTACCGTCAGGGTAGTGTTCTCCAGTCGGCCGGGGATGTCGCCGTCTTCCACGTGATCCCGGAGCATTGCCCCGAGGCCCTTGAGTACGTCGTCGGAGGCCACGGCGCCGATTTTTTCGCGAATGGAGTCGAATTTGTCCGGTTCCAGCAGCATCAGGCAGCGGGCACGGTTGTCGTCCTGACGGGTCTGGAAGCGCTGGGTGAGAATCTGATTGAAATATTGGCGGTTGAAGAGCCCGGTCAGACTGTCGCGCCGTTCCAGTTCGGCCAGCTGGCGCTCATACTCCGCCGAGTCACCGCCGCCTTCGCTGCGGATGGCCAGTTGAACCGCCGGTTCGCCGTCATACTCCAGTGCTCGCATCTCGGCCTTGACGTCGAATGTCTCCCCATCCGCCTTGCGGCCGGTCAGGGTGACCTCGCCGTCGATGGCCTTGCCCTTGAGGGCATTCTTGATGGCCGTACGGATCGGATCCTGGGACGCCTTGTCGAAGAAATCCATCACCGGCATGCCTTCCACATCGTCGGCGTCTTCGAACCCGAACAATTCGATGTAGGCCGGGTTGGCGCTGACATGGATGCCTTCCTGGATATAGGCCAGGGCATCGGCGGATTCACTGACGATGCCCTCGAAGCGTTCTTCATACTCCCGCAGCTTCTCCCGCGCCGCCTGAAGGGAGCGGGCCTGGCCGAGTACGTCCAGTTCCCGCGCCACCACGGCCACCAGGCGTTCGGTCTTGTCCAGGCTCACCAGGTCACGGGCGCCGTTCTGGATGGCCTTGGCCACGGCCTCCTCGCTGACTTCGTCGCTGATGGCAATGACCGGCACCAGGGGGGCGTGGCGATCGCGCAGCTCGATCACCTTGGACAATCCGGCACCGGCACCCTTGGTGTAGGAAACGATGAGATCCGGCTCCTCGGCCGCCAGCTCCTTTTCCAGATCCTCAAAGCGGCTGATCCATTTCGGGCGCACGGCGTGGCCCGCATTGCGCAGCAGGCGATTCAGGACTTCCGCGTCATCTTGTGACTGGGTCAGAACCAATGCGGGCAGATAGCTTCGTTTCATCGCTGTTTTGGCTTCCCTGGTGGAGAAGAAAATGGTCGCGGCAGCGGCCACTTGTAACTGAAACCGGCTTTATTTTCCAGTGTTTATCAACGGCCTTGACGATACGCGCCGTGCTTTGTCCTGCAAGGGGGTCTTGGAGGCTTCGCCGGGGATTTCCCGAACCAGCCTCGGCAGCATGTAACCCGGCAAGGCCTCGCGCAGTTCCGCCATCAGCTGTCGCGCCGTCTCGTCACTGACCTGGAAATGCCCGGCACCGGCAACCGGGTCGAGCTGATGCAGATAATAAGGCGCCACCCCGATGGCGGTGAGGGCATCGGACAGGCCGGTCTGGGCGCCTGCGCTGTCGTTGATACCCTTCAGCAGCACGGCCTGGTTGAGCAGCAGGGCACCAGTGCTCCGCAGCGCAGCGACGGCATCGCCCACGCCGTCGTCAATCTCGTGGCCGTGATTGGCGTGCAGCACCACCGTCACCGGCCCCGGAAATGCCGCCAGCATGTCCTGAAGCGCCTTCGTGACACGATTCGGTAGCACCACCGGCAGGCGGGTGTGGATCCGGAGGCGGTGTACATGCGGAATGGCCGCAAGTCCCTGAAGCAGGGGGGCGAGCTTGTCATCGGACAGGCTCAAGGGGTCACCACCACTGAGAATCACTTCCCGGATGTCGCTGTCCCGGGCGATGGTATCCAGGGCGAGCTGCCAGGCGCCCTTGCCAGCGTGTTCCTCGGCATAGGGGAAATGGCGACGAAAGCAGTAACGGCAATGGATGGCGCAGGCGCCGGTGGTGATCAGGAGGGCGCGGCCGCGATACTTCTTCAGAACGCCGCCGCCGCGGCGAAAGCCCATATCGCCCACCGGATCCATGACGAAACCGTTCGCCGGCCTGTCTTCCTCGGCCAGTGGTAGTACCTGGCGCAGCAGGGGGTCGGCCGGATTGCCCCTTTCCATTCGGGCGGCAAAACAGCGGGGTACGCGCATGGGGAATGCCTGTCTGCCTTCCCCGGCCAGGGCGATGACCTGCGCTGACAGTCCCAGGTCGCGAAGCAAGGCTGCCGGGTCTCGATAGCCCTCTGCCAGCTCACGCTGCCAGTTTTTTCCCTGCTCGCCGGGCTGACTATGGGTCCTGCTAGCGGTTATCATGTGCGACTGCAATCCTGTTTGGCATCAGGCCGGGCCCCGGAATTGTACCCGGGCGCGCTGGCGGCAAATCGGAACGCCCATTCTGCACCGAAAACCGAGGTTCATAAATGGCGACTTACAGCACCAACGAGTTCCGTGGCGGGCTCAAGATCATGCTGGACGGCGACCCTTACAACATCGTCGAGAATGAATTCGTGAAGCCGGGCAAGGGCCAGGCCTTCAACCGGGTCAAGGTTCGCAACCTGAAGACCGGCCGTGTGATCGATCGCACCTTCAAGTCCGGTGAAACCGTGGAAGCGGCCGACGTGTTCGAGATGGACATGCAGTATCTCTACACGGATGGCGAGTTCTACCATTTCATGGTGCCTGATACCTTCGAGCAGCATCAGGCCTCCCCGGAAGCCATGGGCGAAGCCGCCAAGTGGATCAAGGAGCAGGATGTCTGCAAGGTGACCCTGTACGGGGGTTCACCGCTCTCCGTTGAGCCACCGCCCTTTACCGAACTCAAGATCGTCGAAACGGACCCGGGTGTGCGTGGTGATACCTCGGGCGGGGGTGGCAAGCCGGCCACGCTGGAAACCGGTGCCGTGGTTCGCGTGCCCCTGTTCATTGACGAGGGCGAGATGATCCGGGTGGATACCCGCAAGGCCGAGTACGTCTCCCGCGTCAAGGAATGAGCCAGTCACGGCATGATTGGGGGCCGGATGCCGCCCCCGACGTTCTCAAGGCCCGGGCCGCGCTGATGAGCGAGGTTCGGGCCTTCTTCTTGCAGCGCGGCGTGACCGAAGTCACAACGCCAGTGCTGTCACGCGCCGGCATTCCCGATCCCAATATCCCCAGTGTGCCGGCAACCACGCTGGGCGGGCCGGCCTGGCTGCATACCTCACCGGAATTCCCGATGAAACGGCTGCTGGCGGCCGGCATGGGGGACATCTATCAGATCTGCCCAGTATTCCGGGATGGCGAAGTCGGCCAGTGGCATAACCCCGAGTTCACCCTGCTGGAATGGTACCGGCTGGGTCTCGATGAACGTGAGCTGGCACTGGAGGTCTGTGAGCTCATTCAGGCCGTGATGCAGCGGGGGGCGGCGCCCCGGCACCTGGCGGCAACCGAGTGGCTCACTTACCGGGATGCCTTCCGCCATCATGCGGGGGTTGATCCGGCCATGGACAGCGATGAAACGGTGGCGGAGGCGACGATACAGGCGACAGCTTGTGGCGGGCCCAGTGACTGGTCGCGAGCCGACTGGCTCGATCTGCTTGGCAGTACCCGCGTGTTTCCGGCGCTGGGGCAGGGACGAATCACCGTGGTCACGGATTTCCCGGCGGATCAGGCAGCCCTGGCGCGGCTAAGACCGGGTGACCCTCCCACCGCCGCCCGTTTTGAAGTCTTTCTGGCCGGAGTGGAACTGGCCAACGGCTTTCATGAGCTCGCCGATGCGGCCGAGCAACGCGCACGATTCGAGGCCGAAGCCGCTCGCCGCCGGGATCGGGGCTTACCGACCGTGGCCATGGATGAAAATCTTCTGGCCGCGCTGGATGCCGGCTTGCCCGATTGTGCCGGCGTGGCGCTTGGTCTGGATCGACTGTTTGCGCTGGCGCTTGGGCAGCCCGATATCCAGTCCGTGCTGACCTTCTCCTGGGATCGCGCCTGAGCCGGGGGGTGATCGGGATATTCGATCAGGCTACAATGCCCCCGGATTTCTGGTGTCGAGGGTTTCGAAGGGAGCGGTTCCACCCCATGGCCCGTGGGTCTGGTGTTGGGGTGGGGCAAGGCTGATTCAGTTCATGAATGGCCGCCGCACCGCGGATCTGGAGCGAGGTGGATGGCGGGCCATGTGCCGAGCGAAGATCAAGGAGCGCCGGTCATTCATGGGCTGAAGCGGCCTTGAGCGGGTACGCTGGTCACCCCCGAAGCATTCGGATCAGTAATCGTTTTTTGGATTGGTGTTGAGGGTTTCGAAGGGAGCGGTTCCACCCCAACACCAGACCCCAAGCCCCGGTAGCTCAGCAGGATAGAGCAGCCGCCTCCTAAGCGGCAGGTCGCAGGTTCGACTCCTGCCCGGGGCACCATTTTCCCATGGCGGTTCTTCAGTGGTATTGCCCACATTGTCTGATTGCGGACACCGCCCGTCTCACCTGCGCATTGTTTGATGGTCGCAGGTGGCGCGGCGCACTTCCCTGTGCGCCGCCCTCCGGGTGGTCGGGCGGAGCCCGCCCACGCCAAATCGCTCCGGGCGATTTGTCGACTCCTGCCCGGGGCACCATTTTCCCATGGCGGTTCTTCAGTGGTATTGCCCACATTGTCTGATTGCGGACACCGCCCGTCTCACCTGCGCATTGTTTGATGGTCGCAGGTGGCGCGGCGCACTTCCCTGTGCGCCGCCCTCCGGGTGGTCGGGCGGAGCCCGCCCACGCCAAATCGCTCCGGGCGATTTGTCGACTCCTGCCCGGGGCACCATTTTCCCATGGCGGTTCTTCAGTGGTATTGCCCACATTGTCTGATTGCGGACACCGCCCGTCTCACCTGCGCATTGTTCGATGGTCGCAGGTGGCGCGGCGCACTTCCCTGTGCGCCGCCCTCCGGGTGGTCGGGCGGAGCCCGCCCACGCCAAATCGCTCCGGGCGATTTGTCGACTCCTGCCCGGGGCACCATTTACCGATCATGCTACCCACCGGCGTTCTGCTGTGAAACGGTGTCGGTGACACCGTTCGACGATTTTCCTGCCCTTCGGACGGGCGGGAAGCGGGGCGCCAACTACGGATTCCGACAGGAATTTTGCCACGCTGGCGGTTTCTTCCCGCGTCCAAATCCGTTACACTACGGCGCCGTTGCGAACCCACTTTGGAGCGGCACCCAGGATGCGGCGCATTACGCTTCCCTGCAAGTTGATGGACGGGCTTCCCCAGCCCGAACGTGTCGCCCATGCCTGCAACATCCTCATCGCCCGGCAGCGCCTGATCTCGCCAGTACCGGGCAACCCTTCCTCGCACTTGACCCAGTGACGGAAACCGATGACTGAAAGCCTCGAGCAGAAGTACGCCAGTTCTCACCTATTCGGGGCCAATGCCCCCTTTCTGCTGGATATTTACGAGAAATTCCTGGAGGATCCGGACTCCGTGCCGGAAGAGTGGCGGAATTACTTCCGTGGCTTCCTGGAAGGGCAGGGGGGTGCCCAGGATGTTCGTCACGGGCCGATCATCGAGGAAATGGCCGATCGCGCAAGGGCGCCACGTCGCGCCGCGAGTGGCGGTGGCGGTTTTGACCCGGCGCTGGCCGAGAAACAGGCCGGTGTGGCACGAATGATCCAGGCCTACCGCGGCCGTGGTCATCGGGTGGCGGATATCGACCCGCTCGGCCTGCGCGAGAAGCCGGAGCTGGATGAGCTGCAGCTTTCCTTCCACGGTCTGGGCGAGGCCGATCTGGATACCGAATTCAGCACGGCCGGTCTGTTCGCCCAGGATTTCATGAAGCTGCGCGACATCATCGCCCAGCTTCAGCGCCTGTACACAGGCTCGATCGGCTTTGAGTACATGCATGTTACCGATCCGGAAGAGCGCCGCTGGCTGCAGGAGCGCTTCGAACGCGGTGTGGCGAATGCGGCCCTGACTGACCAGGAACGCAAGACGCTGTTGCTGCAGCTCACGGGCGCTGAAGGGATCGAGCGCTATCTGCACAAGAAGTATGTGGGGCAGAAGCGCTTCTCCCTGGAAGGGGGCGAGGCGCTCATCCCCATGCTGGATGACCTGATCCAGCGGGGCGGTGAAGACGGGCTGGAAGAGATCGTGGTGGGCATGGCCCACCGCGGCCGCATCAACGTGCTGATCAATGTGCTCGGCAAGAGTCCGGAGGAGCTGTTCTCGGAATTCGAGGGCATTTACGACGATGACATCGAGGATCGTTCCGGGGATGTGAAGTACCACATGGGCTTCTCGTCCGATCTGCAGACGCCCGGTGGTGATGTACACGTTGCCCTGGCCTTCAACCCTTCGCATCTGGAGTTCGTCAATGCGGTGGTGGAAGGTTCGGTGCGCGCCCGTCAGGATCGCCGGGGTGATGATGCGGGCAAGACCGTGATGCCGGTACTGATCCACGGTGATGCCTCCTTTGCCGGTCAGGGCATCGTTCAGGAAACCCTGCAGATGTCCCAGGCCCGGGGCTTCTATACCGGAGGAACGGTACACATTACGGTTAATAACCAGGTGGGCTTCACCACCAGTCATCCCCGTGATGCCCGTTCGACTCCTTACGCCACCGACGTGGCCAAGATGATCGAAGCGCCGATTCTGCACGTGAATGCGGATGATCCGGAGGCCGTCATCCACGCTACCCGCCTGGCCCTGGAATACCGCCAGCGTTTCCACAAGGACGTGATGATCGATCTGGTCTGCTATCGACGCCACGGCCATAACGAGGCGGACGAGCCGGCCGTCACCCAGCCGGAAATGTACGGCATCATTCGATCCCGTCCCAGCGCCCGTGAGATCTATGCGGAACAGCTGTCTGAATCCGGTGTGGTGACCCAGGAAGAGCCCCAGAAGATGCTGGACGACTACCGTTCGCGACTGGATGCCGGCAAGATGGTGGCCCCAAAAAGCCGTGGCCTGATCGGCAATGAATACACGGTTGACTGGAGCGGCTATAACCTCAAGGACTGGGATGAGCCGGTTGATACCACGATCGACGGGGAGCGGGTAAAGGCCCTGGTGGACGGTATCACCCGTGTGCCGGAGAACTTCAAGCTGCACAGCCGTGTTCAGCGCATCATTGATGACCGAGTCAAGATGGGCAAGGGCGATTTGCCCATGGACTGGGGTTTTGCCGAGACCATGGCCCATGCGAGCCTGCTCACCGACGGTTACGCAGTGCGTATCGCCGGCCAGGACAGTGGCCGTGGCACCTTTTTCCATCGTCATGCCCGCCTGCTCAACCAGGAAGACAATGCGCCGCATATTCCTTTGCAGCACCTGAGTGATGATCAGCAGCCGTTCTACGTCTATGATTCCCTGCTGTCTGAACAGGGTGTGGTCGGCTTCGAATACGGCTATTCCACCACCAATCCCGATACGCTTGTGATCTGGGAGGCCCAATTCGGCGACTTCGCCAATGGTGCCCAGGTCATCATTGACCAGTTCATCAGTTCAGGCGAAGCCAAGTGGGGGCGTTACTGTGGTCTGGTAATGTTCCTGCCTCATGGCTATGAGGGGCAGGGGCCGGAGCACTCCTCGGCACGTCTTGAGCGCTATCTGCAGCTCTGTGGTCAGCACAACATGCAGGTCTGCGTACCGTCCACGCCGGCTCAGATGTTCCATATGCTTCGTCGCCAGATGGTGCGCAAGTTCCGCAAGCCGCTGATCGTGCTGACTCCCAAGAGTCTGCTTCGGCACAAGCTCTCGACCTCGCCGATCAGCGATCTGGAAAAGGGCAGGTTCCACACGGTCATTCCCGAAGTGGACAAACTGGACGCGAAGAAGGTGCGGCGTATCGTCTTCTGTTCCGGTAAGGTCTACTATGATCTGCTGGAGGCTCGTCGCAAGGATGAGATCGATGATGTGGCGGTTGTTCGCATCGAACAGCTTTATCCCTTCCCGCAGAAGGCTTACCGGGAAATCATCAAGACCTACGCCAACGCCACCGAAATCGTCTGGTGTCAGGAAGAGCCGAAGAATCAGGGTGCCTGGTACAACATTCGCCATCGCCTGCAGGCTCCGCTTGGCGAGAAACACAGCCTGCGATATGTCGGCCGGGCCACGGCTGCTTCAACAGCCGCCGGTTATTTCAAGCTTCATTTGAAACAGCAGCAGGAAGTGATCGAGTCGGCACTTTCCGCCGGTTCGGATGCGGCACGGGCCGGAGCCGGTGGCGGCAAGAAAAAGACAAGCAAGAAGGCAGCCAGCAAGAAGAAGGGCACGGCTGCCTCTTCCCGCAAAAAATCCAGCAATAAGAAATCCTCGGAGAAAGCATGAGCACTGAAGTCAAAGTACCGCAGCTACCGGAATCCGTTTCCGACGCTACACTGGTTGCCTGGCACAAGAAAGCCGGCGACGCCATCAAGCGTGATGAGAATCTGGCCGATCTTGAGACCGACAAGGTCGTGCTGGAAGTGCCGGCGCCCGCTGACGGCGTTCTCAAGGAGATCAAGGTCGAAGAAGGCACTGTTACCAGTGGTGATGTCATCGCCATCGTGGAAGTCGGTGCGGCCCCGGCCGATGAGGGCAAGGATGAGCCGGAGTCCGATGATGCGGGTGATGAGGCGAATGCTGGCAGTGAACAGGATGAATCCGCCGACAAGTCGGCAGCCGACAAGCTGTCGCCTTCCGTCCGTCGCCTGATCGAGGAACATGACCTGGAGCCCGCTGACATTGAAGGCAGCGGAAAGGGTGGTCGCTTGACCAAGGCGGATGTGCTGGCCTTCATTGACGGTGGTGGGAAGAAGAAGGAAAGCAAGCCAGCGGCGGGTAATGGCAAGCCGAGCAGCAGCCCGGCCGTGGTCAGTGGTGCCCGTGAAGACCGGCGCGTGCCCATGAGCCGCATGCGTGCCCGCATTGCCGAACGCATGGTGGAATCCCAGTCCAATGCGGCCATGCTGACCTCCTTCAATGAAGTGGATCTGACTGAGGTCATGGCCCTGCGCAAGCGCTACAAGGAAACCTTCGAGAAGGAACACGGTGTTCGCCTGGGCTTCATGTCCTTCTTCGTCAAGGCCGCCGTGGAAGCGCTCAAAAAGCACCCGATCATCAATGCTTCCGTGGAAGGCAATGACATCGTCTACCACGATTACTGGGATATCGGCATTGCCGTGTCCAGCGACAAGGGCCTGGTGGTGCCTGTGGTTCGCGACTGCGATCAGAAAGGTTTCGCCCAGGTCGAGCAGGACATCATGGATTACGCCACCAAGGCGCGTAAGGGTGGTCTTGGCATGGATGATCTGACGGGTGGCACATTCACCATTACCAATGGCGGTGTCTTCGGCTCCCTGATTTCCACGCCCATCATCAATCCGCCCCAGAGCGCCATCCTGGGCATGCACAAGATTCAGGAGCGCCCCATGGTCGTGGACGGTGAGATCAAGGCCCGCTCCATGATGTACATCGCTCTGACCTATGATCACCGCATCATTGATGGAAAGGATGCGGTGCAGTTCCTGGTGGCCATCAAGGACGCATTGGAAGATCCCGCGCGCCTGATGCTCCAGATCTGATTGATCGAGCCGGGGTCGCATCGACGGCCCCGGCGTTTTACTGAATTCAGAACCGGATTTTCAAGGGGTACCCATGAGCAAGTCTTTCGACGTGGTAGTCATCGGCGGTGGTCCCGGTGGTTATGTGGCCGCCATTCGCGCAGCACAGAACGGTCTCAAGACCGCCTGTGTGGATAATTGGACGAACCGGGATGACAAGCATGCCTTCGGTGGCACCTGTCTGAATGCGGGCTGTATTCCGTCCAAGGCGGTCCTGGAGTCCTCGGAACTGTACCATCGGGCCGGTCACGAATTTGACCAGCACGGTATCAAGGTGAGCAAGCCCGAGCTGGATCTCAAGGCCATGCTGGATCGCAAAGCCGGTATCGTGAAGCAGTTCACGGGTGGCATTGCCCAGTTGTTCAAGGCCAACAAGGTGGAAGGCATCGCCGGTACGGGCAAACTGCTCAAGGGCAACAAGGTGGAGGTCACGCCGCTGGATGGTGGCAAGAAGGAAACCCTGGAGGCCAAGCACGTGATCCTGGCCACCGGTTCCACCCCGGTGGAACTGCCCTTCGCGAAGTTCGACGGGGAGCGCATCGTGGATTCCTGGGATGCCCTCGAGTTTGATGAGGTGCCCAAGCGCTTCGGTGTGATTGGTGCGGGTGTCATCGGTCTGGAGCTTGGCAGTGTCTGGAGCCGCCTGGGTTCCGAAGTCACCATGATCGAGGCCCAGGACAAGTTCCTGTTCATGGCTGATCAGCAGATTGCCAAGGATGCCCAGCGTCAGTTCAAGAAGCAGGGTCTGGATATCAAGCTGGGCGCCAAGCTGGTGGATGCAAAGGCCGGCAAGAAAGATGTGAAGGTTGTCTATGAAGACAAGGACGGCAAGCATGAAGCTACCTTCGACAAGCTGCTGATCAGCGTCGGTCGTCGCCCTTATACCGATGGGTTGTTCGGTGACGGTTGTCAGGTGAAGACCGATGATCGTGGTTTCATCAAGATCGACAAGCAGAACCGTACCGATCAGAAGAATGTCTGGGCGGTGGGTGACTGCGCCCCCGGCCCGATGCTGGCACACAAGGCCTCCGAAGAGGGCGTGGTGGTCGCCGATCTGATTGCCGGCAAGACGGCGGAAATGAATCACGACACCATTCCCTCAATCATCTACACCGCACCCGAGCTGGCCTGGGTCGGCAAGACCGAAGAGCAGCTCAAGGAGGAGAAGGTGCCCTACAAGGTGGGTACCTTTGGCTTCGGCGCCAACGGTCGAGCTCAGGCCATGAATCAGGCCAGTGGCATGGTGAAGATGCTGGCTCACAAGGAAAGCGACGAGATTCTGGGTGTGCACATCGTGGGTCCGATGGCGTCGGAGTTGATCGCCGAGGCCGTGGTTGCCATGGAGTTCCGTGCCAGTGCGGAAGACATCCAGCTGACCATTCATGCCCACCCGGCCCTGGGTGAGGTGATCCACGAAGCCGCCCTGGCCGTGGACAAGAAGGCTCTGCACGGCGTCAATCGCTGATCCAGCGGGCATCGTGTAGAAGAAAGGGGCGCCTTGTGCGCCCCTTTTTTTGTGTGGTGCCGTGGGTTGGGTGGGGTTTGGTGCCGTGGCGGGTCTTGGTGGCCCTGACCAGAACACGCCGTGAATACGTCCCGGTAGGCTTTGGAATCTCTGAGGCCTGTTTGCGCGCCCGCAGCCAACGCGATTTTGTGTCTCGCGAGGCGCGACGAACGCGGTGTAGCCTCTGTGCTACATAAGTGAGGAGCGACGATGTCGAGAGGCAAAATCGCGTTGGCCCGAAGGGTTGATGCTGAGAGCCGCTGCTTCGGCGTTGCAGCGCTGGCCCGTAGCACAGAGGCTACTGTGCGGCGCGCTGCGCCTTGAATCAGCGGCTCTCAGCATCAACTGCGGGTGCGCAAGCAGACCTCAGAGATTCCCGGAAACATCCCTGTTTCCCACGGTTCTGGTCAGGGCCACCAAGACCCTCTTTAATGTTGTGGGGCAGCCGATCGCTTTGTGGTTTCGCCCGGGCCAAGGTTACCGGGGCTCCGACGTTAAGAGGTCTGCTTGTCCGCCACGTTGTATTGGGTGGCGCATTGTTTTTGACTAGACTAGAGGCCAATGTCGCCCTTGAGAGGAGCTGTGATGTTCGTCAATGCCCGTGTTGTCATTATCAGTCTGTTCGTTTCGTTGCTGCTGTTCATGCCGGGGTGTGAGGCCGGTAACGGCAATGGTGAGCAAGTGCAGCAGGCGTCGAATGCCTCGGGCAATGAGCGCTCGGAACGCAGGGCGCCGGCGGCGGCCGGGGAGGACGGGGCCGTGGTGTTGATGTATCACCGTTTTGGCGAGGATCGCTTTCCGTCCACCAGCGTGCGAATGGAACAGTTTCGTTTTCATCTGGAGTATCTGGACGACAATGATTTCAATGTCTGGCCGGTGGAACGGGTTGTCGAGTACCTCCTGGAAGGGAAGACCTTTCCTTCACGCACCGTAGCCATCACCATTGATGATGCCTACCGCTCCATTTATGAAGAAGCCTATCCTTTGCTCAAGGAGCGGGACTGGCCTTACCTGGTGTTTGTTAATACGGATGGCGCCGACAGTGGTGGCAGCTACATGAGCTGGGATCAGATGCGTGAGATGGCTGAGAACAGTCGCGTCAGCTTTGCCAATCACTCCGCCACGCATGACTATCTGGTGACTCGCCGGGAGGGTGAGAACGAGCATGACTGGCGCCGGCGGGTTCGTGCGGATATCGAGAAAGCCGAGCGCCGCCTGCAGGAAGAGGTGGGTGATCATGTTCCGGATTCCCCTCGCCTGCATGCCTATCCTTATGGCGAATACGACAGCGCCCTGCAATCCCTGGTGGAAGAAATGGGCTATGTGGCCTTTGGTCAGCACTCGGGCCCAGTTGGGCACCATTCGGATCGGCTTGCCCTGCCGCGTTTTGCCATGGCAGAAAATTATGCCGACCCGGATGATTTCCGCCTTCGCGTGAATACCCGTCCGTTTCCGATTGTTCGTGTTTCTCCGAAGGATCCCACGGCCATTGATCAGGAGAATCCGCCGGAACTGAAGCTGGAGTTTGCCGAGACGGAAATCGCCCTGGACCGTATCAACTGTTTTGCCTCGGGCCGGGGCGTGGAGCTGGCGTGGGTGTCGGAATCACCGCGGATTCTCTCGGTGCGTGCCGATGGGCCGCTGGCGGAGGGCCGAAGCCGCTACAATTGCACGGCTCCGGCCCAGGGGGGCGGTTTTCACTGGTTCAGCTTCCAGTGGGTGAAGGGGCGTCTCTGAAGTGCCTGGTGGTGCTTACTGGTCACTGGAAAGACGCAGCTCTTCGGGCAGATCCTGCAGTTCGTTCTGACGGATCATGGCACGAACTTCGCGGATGTAGTCCTGGCCCCGCTCTGAATAGCGTTCCAGACCGGCGGCCAGGGTGAGACCGTCCGGGGTGCGCCCTTCCTGTCGAATTTCCGCGCGCATCTGCCGGAACAGGGTGTAGGCGTGACCGATATTGAGGTTGTGCACATAGGAGCGTACCGAGCTGTGCAGGTCCGGGAAGACGCGGACGAAATGAGTCGCCCCTTCCCTGCGCTGTCGGGGTAACAGGCCGACGTTTTCATCCCACGTCCATTCGCCGAACAGGTTGTTCGCTTCCCGGGTGAAGCGAGAAGTCCCCCAGCCACTTTCATTGGCGGCCTGTGCCAGCGCAAGAGAGGGTGGAATGACATCCAGCCGTCGCAACAGCCGCTCCCGATTGGCTCCGTCTCGAAAATCACCCTCCATGCGGTAGCGTTCCCAGACGTGATCCAGCAGTGCTTCCTCGCGGCTGTCGAGTTCCGCAGCCGGGTCATCGCTCAGGCGCTGGTGGATGGACAGGATGACGTCACGTTTGGCCAGGATGCGCTCATTCTCGAGCAGAACCAGTGGCAGTAACGTCCTGAAGAAGAGGGACTTTCTCTCATCCACCCGCAGGTCTTCCAGTCCGTCCGGAAACCGCTGTACAGACACGGGTGGGATCGTCTGTTCGGGCGGCCAGTGAAAATCCCGGGCCGCGAACAGGGTCTGGAGTTCCTCTGGAGAATGGGCCACGATCGGATCCGGAGTGGCACGGACATCGACCAGCGTGGGTGGCTCTGCGATGCGCGGGAGCAGCCAGATCACGAACAAGGCAAGTGCAATGGGGGTCAGTGGGAGCACCGTTCGCAGGAACCGATCCCGCGTACTGTGTTCGCTCATGTTCATTCCTTGTGTTGTCATGGTAAAGGGTTTCAGCGTCGGAACAGCCAGATCAGCACGCTGATCACGATGCTGATCAGAATCATGGTGGTCAAGGGGAAATACAGGTGAAGGTTCTCGCGCTCGATGACAATGTCGCCCGGCAGGCGGCCCAGTCCGAACCGATCGATCAGGGGCCAGAGAAACCCGATGGCGATCAATATGGCCCCGACGGCAATGAGAAGCTTCTGAATGTCACTCAACTGTTCACCTCACGTCTGGCATCAATGACATTACTGAGCTGATTGAGTTTCTGTAGCACCTGACTGAGCTGATCCACGTGCTTGAGTTCCACCGTGAGCCGTACATTGGCCTGATTCTCACGAGGATTGGTCTGGGTTCGCACATCAGTGATGTTCACGCCTTCATTGCCAAGCAGCGTGGTAATGTCTCGAAGCAGGCCATGGCGATCCCAGGCGGTGACAGTGATTCCGGCCGCGTAGCCCTTGTCGGATCCGCTGTCCCAGCTGACATCGATCAGGCGTTCATTCTGGTCTTCGGCCAGGTTGAGCAGATTGCGGCAATCACGGCGATGGATGCTCACGCCTCGCCCCCGGGTGATGAATCCGATAATGGGATCACCGGGAACCGGGTGGCAGCATCGAGACATGGTGGTGGCGAGTTCACCGACACCCAGGACACGGACGCCCCCCTGGGCCGCCCGGCTGGCCCGGGTGCGAACCTGATCGACGGTCAGATCGGCGGGTTCCAGCTGGCGACTGAGCCGGCGGCTGACCTGATCACCGGTGAGATCGCCCCGGCCGATGGCCATGAGCAGCTCATCCAGTGACTGGTACTTGAAGTCCTGGACCAGCCGTTCCCGATCTGCCCTGTCCATTCCCAGGCGGCGGATCTCACGCTCGAGGACCTGCGCTCCCTGTTCGCGACTGTCCTCCTGGTTCTGCTGACGGAACCAGAGGCGAATCTTGCTGCGGGCCCGGTTGCTGACGGTGTAGCCCAGACGGGGCGCGAGCCAGTCGCGACTTGGGCGTTCGTTCTTGCCTGTGAGTATCTCGACCCTGTCGCCATTGCTCAGTTGATGATCCAGTGGAACGATGCGCCCGTTGACCTTGGCTCCGCGGCAGCGGTGTCCGACCTGGGTGTGGACATGGTAGGCAAAATCCACCGGGGTGGCGTGGGCCGGCAGGTCGATGATGTCGCCGTGTGGGGTGAGGGCGTAGATGCGGTCCTCGAAGGCCTCCGAGCGGAAACGATCCAGCAGATCCTCGGAACGCTCGCCGCCCTCGGCGGGTTCCAGCAGCTGTCGCAACCAGGCGATGCGCTGCTCCAGCGCGGGGTCGCTGCGGCCGCCGCCTTCCTTGTAGCGCCAGTGTGCGGCCACACCGAGTTCCGAGTGCCGATGCATGTCCCAGGTCCGGATCTGGATTTCCAGAGGCCGGTCTTCCGGGCCGAAGACGGCCGTATGCAGGGAACGGTAGTCATTTTCCTTGGGGTTGGCGATGTAGTCATCGAACTCGTGGGCGATGTGACGCCACAGGCCGTGCACGACCCCGAGGGCGGCATAGCATTCGGGTACGGTGTTCACGAGAATGCGTACCGCACGGACATCGAAGAGATCCTCGAAGGAGATTCCCTTGCGCCGCATTTTCTTCCAGATGCTGTAGATATGCTTGGGTCGCCCCTGTACTTCCGCCTCGATGCCGGCCTTGCTCATTTCCTCGCGAATACGGTCGACCACGCTTGCGATGTAGCGCTCGCGTTCCGCGCGGGTTTCACGCAGTTGTCGCGCGATCTGGTGATAGCTGTCCGGATCCAGAAAGCGAAGGCTGAGGTCTTCCAGCTCCCACTTCAGCTGCCAGATACCGAGGCGGTTGGCCAGCGGTGCGTAGAGTTCGCGGGTGGCCAGGGCGGCACGCCGGCGCTCGGCGTCCGGCGCCTTGCGTAGATGGCGCATGACATGGAGTTGGTCGGCCAGGCGAAGCACCACCACCCGGATGTCCCGGGCCATGGCCAGCAGCATCTGGCGCAGGGCCTCGGCCTGGCTTTCGGACAGGCCTTCCTCCTGTTCCCCGTGGCCGAGATCGGAAAAGCCCGGCATGCGTGTCATGTCGTCCACCAGCGTGACAACGGTCTCGGAGAAGGCCTCGCCCACGGTGGCGAGCGAGAGCTTGCCCGATTCGACCGCGGGAAAGAGAATTCCGGCGACTTCCAGCTCCGGATCCAGATCCAGTTCGCCGAGAATGTCCGCGATGCCGCGTGAACGATCGGAGTCGGCATCACTGGCCGCCAACAGCTTCCACGCCTGCTCCAGAACGGGGGAATCGGCCGGCCGGGTGCTGCCGGCTGCCGGGGTGGGTAAAGGGTCTGGTCTACGGCTCATGATTCGGTTCCGAGACTCCACGATGCTCTCAGGGCCCAAAACCGTTATCATACGCCCCTGATGATGAAACCGCCGAATAAGGAGAGTGCGGGAATGCCCAAGTTACTGATTGCCATCGTGTTTGCATCTTTCGGTCTGAGTCTGACCGTGCCCGAGGCTCGGGCCCTGACCGTGGGATTGAATCTGAGTGATGATGCGGCCGAGTTCAAGTTCGCCCGTACGGGCCGAGGCGGCATGCTGCAGACGGAATTCAACTGGCTGCACGAACAGGATAATGGTGACGTGGTGAGTGTGGGGCTGCACATGGTGGATGACGCCAATCCGGGCGGCCCCAATCTGGACGTGGGTATCGGCGGCCGCCTCATGTTCGTCGACCCCACCGGGCCGCTGGACGGCGTGGCCCTCGGGGTGGGTGGTTATTTCCGCTACACCATCCCCACCATGAATCGCCTCGGTATTGGTGGTGAGCTTTACCATGCCCCCTCCATCGTCTCCGGTGGTGACCTGGAGCGCTATACCCAGTGGGCCATCCGTGGCGAGTACCAGGTACTTCGCCAGGCCAACATCTATATCGGTTATCGTCGGGTGCGTCCTGATTTCGGCGGTGGTGCCGTTACCCTGGAGTCCGGCCTTCACGCCGGTCTGCGTCTGAATTTCTGATCGACTTCCGGAGTTTTCATGGCAGGTCACAGCAAATGGTCCAACATCAAGCACCGCAAGGGCGCACAGGATGCCAAGCGGGCCAAGATCTTCACCCGTCTCATCCGGGAAATCACCGTTGCCGCACGAGAGGGCGGTGATCCGGCGGCCAACCCCCGCCTGCGCCTGGCCATTGACAAGGCACTGTCCGCCAACATGCCCAAAGACAAGATCGAGAAGGCCATTGCCAAGGGTACGGGTGAGGATGGCGGCGACGAGTTGATCGAGATCCGCTACGAGGGCTATGCGCCCGGTGGTGTGGCCGTGATGGTGGACTGCATGACCGATAACCGTAATCGCACCGTCTCGGAAGTGCGTCATGCCTTTTCCAAGCATGGCGGGAATCTGGGGGAAGACGGTTCCGTGGCCTATCTCTTTTCCAAGCAGGGTGTGCTGAGCTATCCCGCCGGGACCGGCGAGGACAAGGTCATGGAAGCGGCCCTGGAAGCCGGTGCCGAGGACATCGTCAACAATGAAGATGGCAGCATCGAGCTGGTGACGACGCCGGAAGATTATGAAGCGGTCAGGGAAACCATGGTTTCCCAAGGCCTGGAGCCGGCCGAATCGGAAGTGACCATGCGGCCGTCCACTTCCATCCCCTTGTCCCTGGAAGAAGGCGAGAAGGTTCTCAAGCTGCTGGATCGTCTTGAGGATCTGGACGATGTTCAGACCGTGTATTCAAATGCCGATTTTCCGGAAGAACTGTTCCGGGAAGACGAGGCCAGCTGAGTGGCCGCTGGCGGCGAACCCTGTCGCATCCTGGGTATCGACCCGGGTTCGGTGAATACCGGTTACGCTGTCATCGAAGCCCTCGGCAGTCGCCTCCGGCATCTGGAAAGTGGCCGCATTGCCGCGGGTAACGGCGCTTTCACGGATCGTCTGCGGCTGATCTTCGACGGTATCAGCGATGTGGTGGATCGTCTGGCACCGGCCGAAGTGGCCGTTGAACGGGTATTCGTGGCCCAGAATGCGGATTCGGCCATCAAGCTGGGCCAGGCACGGGGTGCCGCCATCTGTGGCGCTCTGCGGTCGGCACTGCCGGTGTCGGAGTATTCACCCACGGAGATCAAGCAGGCTGTGGTGGGTAGCGGCCGGGCAGCCAAGGAACAGGTTCAGCACATGGTGGGTCTGTTGCTCAGCCTGCGCGAGACTCTGCAGGCGGATCAGGCGGATGCCCTCGCCGTGGCCATCTGCCATGCCCATACCCGTGCCTCACCCATCGCCATGGCCCAGCGAACCGTGGTAACCCGAAGTCGTCGAGGGAGACGTGCATGATCGGATTTCTGCGTGGGCGTCTTGCCGTGAAGCAGCCGCCGCAATTGCTGATCGACGTGGGGGGTGTCGGTTATGAAGTCGAAGCCCCCATGTCCACGTTCTACAATCTGCCCGAGACGGGCAGTGAAGTGGAGTTGCTCACGCACCTGGTGGTTCGTGACGATGCCCATATTCTTTTCGGTTTTCTTACCCATTCCGAGCGCAAGCTGTTCAGGAATCTCATCAAGGTCAGTGGTGTGGGGGCGAAGATGGCCCTTGGCGTCCTGTCGGGGATATCCGCATCCGAGTTTGCCGTTTGCGTCCGGGAAGGGGACACCACGCGCCTGACCAGGCTGCCCGGCATCGGCAAGAAAACGGCGGAGCGGTTGGTGGTGGAAATGCGGGATCGCCTGGAAGGGGCGGTTGACGCATCCGCGGAACACCCCGGCAGCCAGCAGGCAAGCACGCCGGCACAGCCGGCTGATGAGGCATTCGATGCACTGGTGGCGCTGGGCTACAAGCCCAGGGAAGCCTCGCGCATGGTGGCCGCCGTGGATCATCGTGAGCTCAACAGTGAAGAGATCATTCGTCAGGCCTTGAGAGGGGCCGCACGCCAGTAGCACCGGAGGCCCGTTCATGAGTGAACAGGATCGATTGATCAGTCCGGAGAACCGGGGTGAGGACGACCGTTTCGATCGCGCCATCCGGCCACGGACACTGAGCGACTATCGCGGGCAGCCGGCGGTTCGCGAACAGATGGAAATCTTCATCGAGGCCGCGCGCAAACGTGGTGATGCCCTCGACCATACCCTGATCTTCGGACCACCGGGCCTCGGCAAGACCACGCTCGCCAATATCATTGCAGAAGAGATGGGCGCCAACCTGCGCCAGACTTCCGGACCGGTACTGGAACGGCCGGGTGACCTGGCGGCCATTCTCACCAACCTCGAGCCGGGTGACGTGCTCTTCGTGGACGAGATTCACCGCCTCAGCCCGGTGGTGGAAGAGGTGCTGTATCCGGCCATGGAGGATTTTCAGCTGGATATCGTCATCGGGGAGGGCCCGGCGGCTCGCTCCATCAAACTGGATTTGCCACCGTTCACGCTGGTGGGCGCCACGACCCGGGCCGGCCTGTTGACCTCGCCCCTGCGTGCGCGCTTCGGCATTGTCCAGCGCCTGGAGTTCTACAATGAGCAGGATCTGAGCTTTATCGTCCGGCGCTCGGCCGACATTCTCAATCTGCCAGTGGATGACGCTGGTGCGAATCAGATTGCGCGGCGTTCAAGGGGCACTCCGAGGATTGCCAATCGGCTGCTGCGCCGCGTGCGTGACTATGCCGAGGTGAGGGCGGATGGACGCGTTACCGAGACGGTGGCGAAGAAAGCCATGGACATGCTCAAGGTCGATCCCAACGGCTTTGACCTCATGGATCGCAAGCTGATGCTCTCCATCATCGAGAAGTTCGATGGAGGCCCGGTGGGAGTGGACAGCCTGGCAGCCGCCATCGGTGAGGAGCGGGGAACCATCGAGGACGTCATTGAGCCATTCCTGATCCAGCAGGGCTTCATGAAACGCACGGCCCGGGGCCGCATGGCCACCTCTTCCGCCTGGCTGCATTTCGGGTTGCAGCCGCCCGGCCACCGCCCTGGCGAAGATCTTTTCGCCGACGAGGATTGATTCGCCAAGTGCCTGTCTGCTTTATGGAAAATGGCCTCGCTTTTTTCGCGGATTTTGTTCCAATGGGGAATCCGCACGGCGGTTTGCTGTCTCATTCCAGCGTCGCCTGAGGGAAACCGCCAAGCCAATGGGGGAAAGCCATTGACTGATACATTCGAGTGGCCCGTTCGGGTCTATTACGAGGACACCGATGTGGGCGGTGTCGTCTTCTACGCCAACTACCTGAAGTTCATGGAACGCGCTCGAACCGAATGGTTGCGCAGCCGGGGATTCGAGCAGGATGTTCTGATCCGCGAACAGGGTGTGCTGTTTGCCGTGGCGTCCGCGGAGATCCGTTATCGGGCGCCGGCGCGCTTCAATGATCTGCTGCATGTTACCGCCAGGGTGACGGACAAGGGCCGATCCCGCATGAGCTTCGAACAGACCGTCTATCGCCCGGCCGATGACCGGCATCTCACCGATGGACTGATTCGCGTCGCCTGCCTCGATGCCGAAACCTTCCGTCCCCGTCCCATTCCCGAGGAAATGCAAAGGATTCTGTTTCAATGAACAACGGTGAGATGTCTGTCATCGCCCTGATTGCCGAGGCCAGTCTGCTGGTGCAACTGGTCATGCTGATTCTGTTGCTGGCCTCGGTGGCTTCCTGGGCGGTCATGATCCGCAAGCACCGCATGCTGGGCGATGCCGAGGAGGCCGCCAGTCGTTTCGAACAGGCCTTTTGGGCCGGTGGGGACCTGAGCGAGCTGTATCGGGATCTCACTGAGCAGCCGGAAGGCATGGAAGGCATGGAGGCGATCTTCGAGGCCGGTTTCGCCGAGTTTGCCGAGGGGCGCCGTCGTCCCGGCCAGTCCGCCACGGACGCGGTGGAAAGTGCCCGCCGCAGCATGCGCATCGTGCACATGCGCGAGATTGATCGCCTGGAGGGCAATCTGGCCTTTCTGGCCACGGTAGGCTCCACCAGCCCCTACATCGGCCTGTTCGGCACGGTCTGGGGCATCATGAACAGTTTCCGGGCGCTGGGAGCCGTGCAGCAGGCCACTCTGTCCATGGTGGCACCGGGAATCGCCGAAGCCCTCATCGCCACGGCCATGGGCCTTGCCGCGGCCATTCCCGCGGTGATTGGCTACAACCGGTTCGCCGACAAGGTGGAACGGCTGGAAACCCGCTTTGATACCTTCGTCGAGGAGTTCTGCAGCATCCTCGAGCGCAATGCCCATGCCGAGTGACGGATAACGATATGGCCACAGGCAAGCGCAAGAAACGCCGGATGATGGGTGAGATCAATGTGGTGCCCTACATTGATGTCATGCTGGTGCTGCTGATCATCTTCATGGTGACCGCACCGCTGCTGATCCAGGGGGTGGACGTGGATCTGCCATCGCTGGATGCCGACCCCATCGACCCGGATCAACTCCAGGAGAGCCGGCCCATCACGGTGACCGTGGATCGGGATGGACGTTTTCATCTGAGCATCGGGCAGGAAGATGACCGGGAGGTCAGTGCGGACGAGCTCATGGAACGGGTCGCTGATGCCCTGGGCGAGCGTCCGGACAGCCCCGTCTTCGTGCGGGGTGACCGCAATGTGGATTACGGCAGCGTCATGGAGGCCATGACCATGCTGCGCAGCGCCGGTGCCCCCGGTGTTGGCCTGATTACCGAGCCGCCGCAACGTCGAAGTGACGGGGGAGGTGGCTGATGGACGTGGAGGCGAAGCGGGTCTGGCGCGGCCCCGTCGCCTGGTCGCTGGTGCTGCACCTGTTGGTGGCGGTACCCCTGCTGATTTCCCTGGAGCGGGATCGGCCCCTGGAGGTCGCGGTGGACGACGAGCCCGGAGAGGTTATTCAGGCCCGGGCCGTGGATGCGGCCGAGCTTGATGCGGCCCGGGAGACCCTCGCCGAGCGGGAGCGTCAGCGGGAAGCGGCAGCCCGCCAGGCGCGGCAGGAGGCCGAGCGTCGGGCCCGTGAGCAGGAGCAGGCCCGACAGGCCGCCGAGGCCCAGCGCCAGCGGGAAGCCGAAGAGGCCGAGCGCCGCCGCCAGGCGGAACAGGCGCGTCAGCGCGCCGAAGAAGAACGTCGCCGCCAGGAGGCCGAGGAACAGCGCCGCCGCGAAGCCGAAGAGGCCCGTCGCCGGGCGGAGGAGGAAGAACGCCGTCGGGCCGAGGAAGAGGCCGAACGGCGGCGTCAGGAAGAAGCCGAGCGCCAGCGCCGGGCCGAGGAGGAACGCCGGCAGCGTGAGGCCGAGGAGGCCATGCAGCGCGCCGCCGAAGAAGAGGCGAGGCAGCGGGCCGAAGCCGAACGCCAGCGCCGGCTCGCCTCCCTGGAGGCCCGTTATGCCCAGGAAATTCGCGCCCATGTGGAGCGCCACTGGATTCGTCCGTCCGATGTGCCCGATGATCTTTCCTGTGTGGTGGTTGCCCGGCAGATTCCCGGTGGCGAGGTGGTTGACGTGCGGGTTCGTGACTGCAATGCCCCGGCCTCGGTGGTGCGCTCCATCGAAACAGCCGTCTACCGGGCCTCGCCACTGCCACCGCCGCCGGAAGAAGAGATATTCCGTCAGACCATTCAGTTTACCTTCAGGGGAGATGCACGCTGATGTCGCCTGTCATTCGATTACTCTGGCTCATTCTGCTCATCGGGCTTGCGCTGCCGGCACGAGCGGATGTTCTGCGCGTGGACATCACCAGCGGGGTGGATGCCGCCGAACCGGTCGCGGTGGCGCCCTTCATCTGGCAGGGGCCGGGGGAGGCTCCGGAAGACGTGGCGGCCATCATCGCCGCCAACCTGGAGCGGAGTGGACGCTATCGCCCCCTGGAAAGGGGGGCACTGCCGGAGCAACCCCACATGGATCGCACCCCGGATTTTGCCGCCTGGCGTGAGGCCGGCGCGGATAATCTGGTGGTCGGCGAAATGCGTGAGCGCGGGGATCGACTGGAACTGCGTTTTCGTGTCTTTGACGTACACCGGGGAGAACAGCTGCTCGGTTACAGCGTGCCGACGCGCCCGGACCGGATTCGGCGTGCGGCCCATCAGATTAGTGACATGATTTATGAACGCCTCAGTGGCGAGCCGGGTGCCTTCAACACACGTCTGGCCTATGTGCAGGCCGAACGCCGCAATGGACGCGAACGATTCCACCTGATAGTGGCCGATTCTGACGGCCATGACCCGCGTCGTATCCTCAGTTCCCCGCAACCGATCATGTCGCCGAACTGGTCGCCGGATGCCGAACAGCTGGCCTATGTCTCCTTCGAGAACCGGCGTTCGGAGATTTTCATTCAGAACGTGCGTACGGGAGAGCGCCGTTCTGTCTCCGCCCGCGACGGCATCAACGGGGCGCCGTCCTTCTCCCCGGATGGTCGATACCTGGCCATGACCCTAACCACGGGCGAGGGCGGGCCGGATATTCACATCCTGGAGCTCGACAGCGGCGAGCTGCGGCGGGTGACGCGCAGCCGGGCCATCGATACCGAACCGACCTGGTTTCCGGACGGTGATCGGATTGCGTTTACCTCGGATCGTGGCGGGGCACCGCAGATCTATTCCGCCCGGATAGACGGTAGCGATGTTCGCCGAATGACTTTCGACGGCAATTACAATGCCCGCCCCAGCATCTCCGCCGACGGACGCTCCATGGCGATGATTCATCGTGGACAGCAGGGTGGCTTCCGCATCGCCGTGCAGGACCTGGAGCGACGCAGCCTGCGGGTACTGGGCGAGGGCAACAACGACGAATCACCCAGTTTTGCCCCCAACGGGGCCATGATCATCTATGCGGCGCGCCGTGGTTTCCGGGGCGTGCTGGCCGCCGTTTCCACCGACGGGCGAGTCCGGCAGGCCCTGGAGACGGAGACCGATACGGTGCGCGACCCGGCCTGGTCACCGCGTCTTGATGCCGTGGATCGTTCAGCGATGAACTGATCGGCGCCCGAATCGTCGAACCGTTTCTGTCGGGGGGGTACCTTGACACCATTCAACACAGGGGAACGATCGTCATGAACAGGATATATTCAGTGCTCGCCGTACTCGTCATGGCCATTCTGCTGGCGGCCTGTGGCACCACGCAGGAAGTCCCGGACGAGGAAGCCGCCGAACGGGAGGCCCGTGAGGCCGAACGCCGGGATCGGGATGAATGGGCCGAAATTGACGGCCTGCGAGACGATGAAATGGCCGAATTCCGGGAGCTGGATGATCCGGACAGTCCGCTGGCCGATCGCATCGTCTATTTCGATTTCGACCGTTACGACGTCAAATCCGAATACCGTGAGATGCTGCGTGAACACGCGACCTATCTGCGCAACAACGCACGTCTGACCGTCCGTCTGGAAGGTCATACGGACGAGCGCGGCTCACGGGAGTACAATATTGGTCTGGGTGATCGACGGGCACAGGCCGTCAAGCGCGTCCTCGTGCTCAATGGCGTGTCCGAAGGTCAGATCCGTACCGTGAGTTATGGCGAGGAGCGCCCGGCCGTTGCCGAGAGCAACGAGGAAGCCTGGGCCAGGAACCGTCGCGTTGAACTCGATTACATTCGGTGACGATATGGCATTGCGACTGCAAGGTATTCAAGCATTGGCGGGCATTGGGCTTGCCTCCACTCTGATGCTCGGTGGCTGCGCCGCCTTCGAGACCCGGGACGACGAGACCGTGGATCGTCTGGACCGGATTGAATCCCGCCTGGAACAGGTGGAGCGTCTCGTCGAAAGCGACAGTCTGGTGGATCTGGCCGCCCAGCTGGATGAGGTCCAGTCCGAGATCCGGGGTCTTCGCGGCGAGATCGAGACCCTGCAGTACGAGTTGGGTGGTGTCCGCGAACGCCAGCGCGAAATCTATCTCGACGTGGATCGCCGCCTGAGGCGACTCGAGGTGGGCGGGCCCGGTGGTGATGTGGTACCGGACGTTTCCCTCGAGGATGATCCCATGCCGCGACGGGTGGATGGCGAACCGCGGGAAGCCTATGACGAGGCCTTCGGCCTGTTGCGTGAAGGACGTTACGATGCGGCCGGTGAAGCCTTCGAGGCCTTCCTCGATCGCCACCATGATAGCGAGCTGTCCGCCAATGCCCGTTACTGGCTTGGTGAGGTTCACTACGTGACCCGGGATTTCGAGCAGGCCGCGGCGGAGTTCCAGCGGGTACTGGATGATCATCCCGGTTCCGGCAAGGTGGCGGATGCGCGCCTCAAGCTCGGGTTTGCCTATTATGAGCTGCAGCGCTGGGACGAGGCACGTGCCGAACTCGAGGCCGTGCGCAGTGAGCATCCGGACAGCTCGGCGGCGCGGCTGGCCAACAATCGCCTTAACCGCATGGCGGACGAAGGGCGCTGATGGCCTCGGAAGTACCGCTGGAAAGAATGGACTCGGTACGCACGGATCGGGCCGACCGCGTCCGTATTACCGAGATCTTCCATTCCCTTCAGGGCGAATCGAGAACCGTGGGGCTGCCCACGGTTTTCGTGCGCCTGACGGGTTGTCCCTTGCGCTGCGTCTACTGTGACACGGAATACGCCTTTCACGGTGGGGAATGGCTTTCCCTGGGCGCGGTCTGCGACACCGTGGCCGCTTATGGTGCCCGGCACGTTACCGTCACCGGGGGCGAGCCGCTCGCCCAGTTCAATGCCGATCGCCTGATTCATGCCCTGGCGGATGCCGGTCATGAGGTCTCGGTGGAGACCAGCGGTGCCATGGACATCAGTGTCCTGGATGAGCGCATTGTACGGGTCATGGACATCAAGACACCCGGTTCCGGGGAGGTGGAGCGCAACCGCTGGGAGAACCTGACGCTGCTGCGCCCTCAGGATCAGATCAAGTTCGTCATCTGCGACCGGGCGGACTACGAATGGAGCCGTGAACTGCTGCAGCGGGAAGCCCTGAATGAGCGATGTGAGGTGCTGTTTTCTCCCGAGCACCAGCGCATGCAGCCCTCGGCTCTTGCCGACTGGGTCCTGGAAGACCGTCTCCCGGTCCGTTTCCAGGTTCAGCTCCACAAGTACATCTGGGGCGACGTTCCCGGGCGTTAGCCGTGAATTGAAGGCATTTCATGAAGCAGGAAAAGGCCGTCATCCTTCTCTCCGGTGGACTGGATTCCGCCACCGTGCTCGCCCAGGCCCGGGCGGACGGTTTCGAAGCGCATGCCCTGAGTTTCCAGTACGGCCAGCGCCACGATGCTGAGCTGAGGGCCTCGGAGCGAGTGGCCGCCGCCCTGGGTGCTGCCAGTCACCGTCTGGTGCGTCTGGATATCGGTAGCCTGGGAGGTTCAGCCCTCACCGATGCCAGCCTCCGTGTGCCGGAAGAGGCGGGTGAAGGTATCCCGGTCACCTATGTGCCGGCTCGCAACACGGTCTTTCTGTCCGTGGCCATGGGATGGGCGGAGATCATGGACGCCCGCGCCATCTATATTGGCGTCAATGCCGTGGATTACAGTGGCTACCCGGATTGCCGTCCCGCCTTCATCGAGCGGTTCCAGGCTTTGGCCCGGGTGGCTACCCGCCAGGGCCTGGAGGGGCGGGCGCCGGAGATCAGAACTCCCCTGATTGATCTTCCCAAGGCCGAGATCATTCGCCGTGGCCTGGCTCTGGGCGTTGATTACGGCCTGACGGTCAGTTGCTATCAGGCTGATCAGGAAGGCCGTGCCTGCGGGCGCTGCGATGCCTGCCGCTTCCGACGTCAGGGGTTCGAGCAGGCCGGTGTTGAAGACCCGACCGTTTATCAGGCCTGACCCTGTCGGGCGGAAAAAACTGTAGAGGATGTCGGCCTTGGCCTTTTCTCGCCCGAAAAAAACTTCTATAATGGCCGGCTTTACGGGTCGTTAGCTCAGTTGGTAGAGCATCGGACTTTTAATCCGCTGGTCGAAGGTTCGAATCCTTCACGACCCACCAGTTTTGTGCCAGAGCCCGGACGGGATTGCCCCGTTCGGGCTCTGTCGTTTTAGCTAGGGGATTCGAACCTCATTATTAATGGTCGAAGGTGGCACGGCGCACTTCCCTGTGCGCCGCCCTGGCAACCCGACCCAGATGCCTCCCCGTCTTACCGCCATGAAGCTTTTTCATCCGCAGGGGTTCCGGGCAATAAGAAAGCCCGCTTGCGTCCGCAAGCGGGCTTCCAGAAGTCAACGTGACGGCATAAGCTCAAGGACAGGGCCCGGCAACGATCCTGGTCGCCTCATGCCTCACTCCCAACTTGTCCCTCACCAATTCCGCGATTCCACAATGGAAACGGCAAAATCACTCATGTTGCGACGAAAGCGCATCATGGCCGTGAAATCGAATTCGGCGCGGCCACCCGCCTCGATGTTGGCAGTGCGGGCGGGCCAGCCGTCGACGCTGTCCACCTTTCGGCCGCTGTCATCCAGGGCTTCGATTTCGACACGGGCACCAGCGGGTGCGCTGCAATGGTTCACCAGCTCGCCACGGATCACCAGACGCGGGCAGTTTCGCCCAGAGCAGTTGTCCACACTGATTTCCAGGCCCTCGATGTCAAAGTCGGACGAGGAGCAGGCAGCCCAGCTGGTGGTCGAAAGCAGCAGGGCAGCGAGGATCGTGAAGGGGATGGCGATTGCTTTCATCAATTTCTCCTTGATTCGTGGGTTTCCTTGGAACGACGCGTACTTTGACCAGCGGATGGTCTCCGCCGGTTTCCCTCCCAATTCGGGGTGCAGCCCGTTGCGGTCTTCGGGCGTGAGAAAAGGGCTCCCGAAGGAGCCCTCAGAAGATTGCTGACGAGTGGCAGGCGGTGGGAATCAATTCACCAGACCCGGACTTCGACAATGCTGACGGAGAAGTCTTCCATGGAACGCTCGAAGCTCATCATGCCCGAGAGGTCGAAATCCACGCGCTCGCCGGGGCTGAGGTTGCTGGTTCGCCCGGGCCAGCCGTCAACCGAGTCCACCACGCGGCCACTGCCGTTGCGGGCTTCGATCTCGATTCGCGCCCCCGAGGCCGCACCACAGTTATTGACCAGTGTGCCGGTGATGTTCAGGCGCGGGCAGTTGCGGCCACGGCACTGGTCGATGCTGATTTCGAGGTTGTCGACGCCGAAATCGCTGACCGAGCAAGCCGCCCAGGCCTGACCCGCGAATGGGAGAATGGCGAACAGCGCAATGAAGATGGTCGCTCTTCTCATGGTTCCCTCTGCTCCTGACCGGAGATTCGCTCCGGATCCTCGCTGACTTCTCGGGGTGCCCGCCAGGGCACCTGTCGTCTTTACATAAAAGATTTAGCCAGAGGAGAAGGCGGTCAGCAACCGCTACCTGTTCGGGCGGTTTCGGTGGGGTGACGGACGGTGGTTCTGGGGAACCCCGGCGCCTGAGGCGCCGGGGCGGGAGGCATCAGGGCTGTTCTTTCTCGGCGGCTTCCAGGGCTGCCACATAGGCGGCCTGAACCGCTTCGGTCGCGTAAGGGCCGTCTTCGATGTTTTCCCAGTTGCCCTGCTCATAGTCCTTGACGAAGCCCAGCAGGACACCGTACGCGCCCTTGCCGTGCAGCAGGGCGCGGTCGATTTCCTCGGTCAGGGAAACCTGCTTCAGGATTTCTTCCAGCGGGGCATTGAGCAGGGCGTCGAGAACCGAGAAGAGACCCACGGTGAAGGCCGTTTCCTCGGAAAGGTTTGGGGCATGTTTCGACAGGATTTCGCACATCTTGGCCCGGGTCAGGGCAATGCGAATGAGCTCGGGCGGGCGATCCTGCAGGCCGGCCAGCACCAGCAGGCGAACCCAGTTGCGCACGGCCGGCATGCCCAGATAGACGATGGCATGGTGTATCGACTTGATTTCCAGTGACAGGCCGTAATAGGCGGAGTTGACGCAGCGCAGCAGCTTGTAGGAGAGGGTGACATCATTCTTGATGATGTTCTCCAGTTCCTTCGGGCTGACGTCGGGATCCTGCAGCTTGGCCAGCAGGCGCAGGATACTGAGCTTGTTGTCCGGAAGGCGCTTGCGTTCCAGCAGCTCCGGTTTGCACAGGAAATAACCCTGGAAGAAATCGAAGCCGAGGGCCTCGGCCTGGTCGAATGCCTCGGGGGTCTCCACCCGTTCAGCCACCAGCTGTACCGGGTACTGACGCACCTGGCGAACCTGAGCGGCGAGCGTGGCCTGATCCTTGTCCAGCACATCAATCTTGACCATGTGAGCCAGGGGCAGCAGTTGCTCGGTCTGTTCATTGAGCTCGAAATCATCCAGGGCAATGCGGAAGCCCTGCTCGGCCAGGCGTTCGACCGACTCGATCAGTTTGTCATCCACTTCCACCGATTCCAGGATCTCCAGGCCAACCTTGGCACTGGACAGGGGAAATTCGGCATCATTGATCAGGAAGTTGCGAGTCAGGTTGAAGAAGGCGTACTTGTTCCCGACCAGTTTCTGAAGGCCGATGTTGAGGAAGGTGTCGGTAATGACCTGAGAGGTGGCCCGATCACCGTCGAACACCGAGGCAATATTGCGCTTGCTGTCGCGGAAGAGGATCTCGTATCCGAAGACCTTCTTGTCCCGGTCCATGATGGGCTGCCGGGCGATGTAAAGATCCTGATTGCCTTCCCTGGTCGCTTCACTCTGATCTGCCATTTCGCCATCCTGTTTTCAGTGGCTGCCGACGTCAGACAGCATGCCAGAGGCGGCATGCCCTTGTCCCGTCCCGACACCGGATTTTACCCCATGGGCCGTGTCAGCGGTGCGTATCGGGGCGTGAGCGGGGCATTCACCGCTGTTGCTTGAGCATGCGCCGTTGCAGCTGAACCACGAATTTTTCGATCCGTCGCCGATCGGCGGGCTGAATGCGAGTGAACTGCAGGCCGAGGCGGCTGCGATTGCTGTCCGTGATGGGCTTGTTGAAACGGATTTCGGCGGGAGTCTCCACCGTGCCGCTGGGCAGGTCCAGATGACACTCGCAGTGGGTGCCTTCCGGCAACTCATCGGCCTTGTCGGTATTGATCTGGAAGCCCGCGCCGGTAATGGAAATATCGGCCAGGCGGCCTTCGAACCAGGCACCCTCAGGAGTGGCCAGAACGATCCGGCTTGGGGGACGGGCAGGGACTTCCACCCGAAACGCCCGGCGCCGCTGGTGATAGCGGATGGTGTCTGGCAGGGTCGTGCGGTAACAGCCCAGGCCATCATGAACTTCGCGGCGAATGACTTTGACCGGAAAGGTAATTTCCGCCCCATCCAGATGCCCGACGACCTGGAAGCGGCCGTGCAGTCGCACCAGGCGATCACCATCCGTTGGTGTGAGCTCATCGAACAACAGTTCCCCTTTCTCCAGGTCGGCGTCGATGAGCAGGGTGCCGTATTTTTCCCGGCGCCCCTGAAAGCGGGCATTGAGCAGCGAGCGCTGATCACGCAGGCGGATGAGCAACTGGCGAATACGGGCCGTCTGTCGCTCGGACAGAGGCTCGTATTCCGGGTTTTCCTTATCGTCTCTCGCCACGGCCATATTATTTTATGTTAAAAGTTTACTCATGCCTGTGCCTATCATAGTGCATACACGCCTCTGCCCCAAGTGCACGGTTCACCCTGCCTGACTGAAGCCGGCTGGCGGTTTGCGTGTTGGCGTACGGGCAGGCTGAAAAAGCCGGAGTGAAACGGACCAAGGCGGGAAAGGTAATGGGGAGGCGGAAGGCCGGTCAGACCTCCACATGGCGCTGGCCGACGCGGTCGCTGCGGGGCTTGCCATCGGACCCGTAGGTGGCGTTGCCCGAATGATCCGCGCCACCATGAATGATGGCCAGTGCCTGGTCGGTCTGGCGCTGTTGTAGCATCAGTTGATGCCCGTTCTTCTGATTGAGCCCCCGCACACGCTTCAGGGTGTTCTCGGCCTCCTGCCAGAGTCTGTCGGCAGAGGGGTTCCTTGCCAGGGCGGCAGCGAGTGACTGCGCCGGATCCTGTTTACCATCGGCGGTGGAAACTTCGCTCAGCAGCTGGGCGTGCAGCTGCTCAATGGCATTGGCGCCATCCAGCTTTTCGCGCACAAGGGACTCCATGCCTTCGGTATCGCGCTTGGCCAGGGTTTCGCCCTCGCGCTCGAGCAGGGCCTCGAAGGCGGCGGCCCGATCACGAATCTGCTGCAGTGTGGATTCGATCCCGCTCATGGCGTCAGGCTCCATCAGAGTTCGCGGTTCTCGCGAATCAGGGCATCGGCAATGCCTTCCGCGCTGATCTCATAGTCTCCGCGTTCGATGGCCTCGCGCAGTTCCGCAATGCGTTGCTGGTCAACACCGCTGGAATCGGCCACCCGCTGCTCCAGCGCCTGCATCTGCAGGCTGGACTCGGACAGGCTGACCCGGTCTTCCTCGGGACGCCCGGCCGGGGCCTGCTCGCCACCGCGGCGTGCCGACTCCGGGCCGTTGCTCCGACGGTCGTTCTGGAGCTGGTTCTGGCCCTGAATCAGGTTGTTCACTCGGTCAATCATGTCTGCCTCTACTCCCCCGGAGTGTTCTCTTCAGCTCCGGTTAACGGCGGCCGCGCGGAGAACTTTAGGGGTTTTTCCGCTTTTCCCGAAAAAATGCCGCAGGCTGCAACGCCCTGATTGTAAAACATTCCCTGTGTTTCTGCGCCGGTGGGCCGGGCCTGCACCCGCCCGCCGGCATCAAAAACGGATTTCGACGGTGCCCTCACCGGTCACGATGCCTTCCAGTTCCTTGCCCGAACTCAGGTTTTCCACCCGGATTCGCTGCCCGCGGGCGCCGTCCTGCAGGGCCCGCCCGGCCATGCTGATCTCCACCCGGCCATTGGAAGCGAGCAGCATCAGTCGCTGGCCGCGGCGGACAAGCTGCTGAATTTCCACGTGATTCGCCTGAAGTATCGAGCCCGGCGCCACGTGTCGACGCAGGCGCATCCCCAGGAGGTCTTCCGGCCGGGTGAAGTATTCCCGTCGCAGCGCGCCGGTGTTGCGGGTCTCCACGCCGATATCCTCCGGCCCGATGACCTGGCCACGCTGCAATGGCCCCTGTGCCACCACAACGGCCGACATCACCTGCAGTGACACCGGAACGAAAACCCGCCATTGCACCGGCCCGGGGCAACGAACACCAATGGTGGTCGAGCTGCCTTCCAGGCGGCGACCGGTGGGCAGCCAGGCCTCTAGTTCGCCCTCGCATCGACGCAGGCGCAGGCGGTTGTCGATGCCGCCTGCAACGGCGGTCACTTCGGCGTTGCGGCTCATCTGCCCCGTGACGAAGGCTTCCGCTGCCGCGGCAATGTCCTGGTGCGGCTGCCATTCCGCCCACGCCGGTACGCCGGCCATCAGGCCTGCGATCAGGGTCAGCGCTTGAATGCGTCGGCAACTCGTCACTTTTTCCACCTCCTGGGGTTCGCCGGATTCATGCAGCAATTCCCGTGCCAGTCACGGTGCGTCGCCGATCGGCCAGATCCGCGTTTCTGGAGCGCGATGGCGGCTGTCAGGCGGCAAGGGCCGGCAATCGAGGCGGCAAGAGCGGAAAAAGCATGCCGCCCCTTACGGGTCGTTATTTCATAAATCTATGAAATTTAAGTGAAAATAGAAATGGCATGCGGGTTGCAGAAAGGAGGGCGTGCCCCAGTGTGGCGGGGCAAAGCGACAAAGGAGCGGGACATGCCAATCGGATTCGACAAGGCCATCGGGATGCAGCAGGACGCCCTGCGGGTGTATCAGCGTCGCCACCAGATTCTGGCGTCCAACCTGGCCAATGCCGACACCCCTGGTTACAAGGCGCGGGATATCGATTTCCGTGCTGCTCTGGCCGAACAGTCCGGCCCCGGGGCTCCCGGCATGCAGGCAACCCACGCGCGTCATTTCGGTGGCGGCGGCGACCTGCCCGGGGGCGAGGCCCAATACCGGGTGCCGAACCAGCCTTCACTGGATGGCAACACCGTGGATCCGGACCTGGAAATGAGCGCCTGGGCCGAGAACGTGCTCCGTTACCAGGCCGCACTGCAGTTCACCAGCAGCCGCATCAGTTCGCTCAAGAGCGCCATCACCGGACAGCAGAGGTAATCAGCCATGTTCAACGTCTTTGATATTGCCGGTTCAGGCATGAGTGCCCAGTCACTGCGCCTGAACACCACCGCCAGCAACCTGGCCAATGCCGACAGTGTCACCGGTGACCCGGAGACGGCCTATCGCGCCCGCCACCCGCATTTCCGTTCCGTCATGAGCGACTGGAACCGCCCGGAATCGGTGCGCGTGGGGGTCGATAACATCGTTCGCAGCGGGGCACCGGTGGAGGTGCGCTATCAGCCGGAGCATCCGGAAGCGGATGCCGACGGCTATGTGTATGGCTCCAACGTCAATGCCGTGGAGGAGATGGTGAACATGTTGTCGGCCTCCCGGGCATACCAGAACAACATCGAAGTCATCTCCACGACCCGTGAAATGATGCAGCGCACGTTGCAGATGGGTCAGTGATGGGCTGTAAACAGACTCCAGCCAGAGGTAAACGGTCATGATTCCATCGACAGGCAGCAATCCCTTCGAGCAGTTCGGTCTGCGCACCGATCGTGAAGCCCGGAGCGGAACCGGCAGTAATGAACTGGGGCAGGAACAGTTTCTGAAACTGATGATTGCCCAGTTCCAGAACCAGGATCCCTTTGATCCCATGGAGAACGGCGAATTCCTCGGGCAGCTGGCCCAGTTCAGCACGGTTTCGGGGATCAATGAACTCAAGGACGGCTTCTTCGATCTGGCCGGGGCCATGCAGTCCAGCCAGGCCCTGCAGGCTTCCGGTCTGGTGGGCAGCACGGTGCTGGTGGAAGCCGGGCAGGGCTTCATGCACAGCGAGATTGGCATGTCGGGCGCGGTCAAGCTCGACAACAGCGCCAATGATGTCGTCGTGGACATTCTGGATCAGAACGGCGAACGGGTTCGTCGCCTGCATCTGGGGCCCCAGAGCGAAGGCCTGGCCCGTTTTCACTGGGATGGACTGGACGACCAGGGGCAGGCGGTTGAGCCCGGCCTCTACAGTGCCGAAGCGGGTGTGGTTCGCGGAGGCACAAGCGAATCCGGTCAGATGCTGATCAATCATCTGGTGGAAAGCGTCACCCTGGATCGGGGTGGCCGTGGAGTGAATCTCAACACGGCGGCCGGTGGCTTCCGTCTGGGTGATGTTCACGAGTTTCTGTAAATAGCGGGGTCCGGTGTCACGCCGGACTGGAGAGTCGCCGAATCATCGGCAGGGCAGAGGAGAATGAATCATGCCTTTTCGTATCGCACTGAGTGGCCTTAACGCCGCATCCGGTCACCTCAACGTGACCGCCAACAACATATCCAACGTCAATACCACGGGCTTTAAGCGTTCCCGGGCGGAGTTTGCCGACCTGTTTGCCGTCAGCAGTGGTGACATCGGTGATGTGGCCACCGGCAACGGTGTTCGCATGCAGCGGGTTGCCCAGCAGTTCACCCAGGGCAACATCGATTTCACCGAGAACAACCTGGATCTGGCCCTGAGCGGTGAGGGCTTCTTCACCCTGCAGGGTGATGAAGGCCGGGTGTATACCCGGGCCGGCAATTTCTCGGTGGATCGCGATGGTTTTGTCCAGAACAACCGCAATGAGCGGCTGCAGGTGTATCCGCCAGCCGGTGACGGCAGTTTCAATACCGGCCAGCTCAACGATCTGCAGCTGATTACCGGGGAAAGTGCTCCGCAGGCCACGGGCGAAATCCGCGCTGAACTGAATTTGCCGGCCGACGCGGAAGAGCCGGTCAACGCGCCCTTTGACCCGGAAGATCCGCTCAGCTTCAACAACAGTCGCTCGGTGACCATCTATGACTCCCTGGGCAATCGTCATGACGCCACCTTCTACTACGTCAAGACGGGCACCCCCAATGAATGGGAGACCCATTTCTACATCAATGACCAGTTGGTGGGCGGGCCGGACACCCTGGAGTTCAACGCCAGTGGCCAGCTGGTCGATCCCGCCAATGGTCTGATCGACTACGGGGCTTTTGATCCGGCCAACGGCGCGGAAGACCTGGACATCACCATCAACTACAGCGGCACAACTCAGTACGGTGGCAATTTTGGTGTTACCCAGCTGTCCCAGGACGGCTTTGCCACCGGCCGCCTGACCGGCTTCGACATTGATCCCGATGGTGTGGTTTCGGCCCGCTTTTCCAACGGTCAGGCCGAGACTCTGGGCAAGCTGGCATTGACCAACTTCGACAACCCCCAGGGGCTGCAGAAGCTGGGTGATACCCGTTGGGGCGAGACCTTCCAGGCGGGTGATGCCCAGTTGGGCGAGGCCGGCATGTCGGGGTTTGGTGGCATCCAGGCCGGTGCCCTGGAGGGCGCCAACGTGGATCTCACCGCCGAACTGGTGGAAATGATCACCGCGCAGCGCAACTTCCAGGCCAACGCGCAGATGATCTCCACCAGTGACGCCGTCACCCAGACCATCATCAACATCCGCTAAGCCACGCGGCATTGACGCAGGAGTACTGACATGGACCGCATGATCTATCTGGGGATGACCGGGGCCAAGCAGACCATGCAGGCCCAGGCCGCCAACAGCCACAACCTGGCCAATGCCAATACGGCGGGTTTCCGGGCGGATCTGCATGCCTTCGCGCCGGAGCCGGTGCGGGGGCCGGGCTATGCCAGTCGCGTCAACGCCGTGAGCCGGGGCCTGGGGGTGGATTTCACCCCCGGCACCATGCAGACCACCGGCCGCGAAATGGATGTCGCGGTACAGGGTCAGGGCTGGATTGCCGTGCAGGCGCCCGATGGTGGCGAGGCCTACACCCGGGCGGGTGATCTTCGCCTCACCGCCAACGGCAACCTGGTGACCGGCACCGGGCATCCCGTCATCGGAGACGGCGGCCCGGTAGCCGTGCCGCCCCACGACAAGATGATGATCGGCAACGACGGCACCATCAGCATCGTGCCCCAGGGTCAGGAAGCCCAGGCCATGGCGGTGGTGGATCGTATCAAGCTGGTCAACCCGGATCTGGAGCAAATGGAGAAGGGCATGGACGGACTGATCCGCATGGCCGATGGCCTGGAAGCGGAAGCGGATGCCGGTGTACGGCTGGCCAGCGGAGTGCTGGAGGGCAGCAACGTCAACATCACCACCGCCATGGTGAACATGATCCAGCTGGCCCGGCAGTACGAGACCCAGGTCAAGATGATTCAGAACGCCGACGAGAATGCCCGTTCGGCGTCACAGCTGTTGCGTAGCCAGGCCTAGGAACTGGCACTGATCTTGCAGCGAATATTGATGAGGCGCCGGTGACCGATCACCGTCACCGCCCGGAGGAGAGAGAACGATGAATTCAGCACTGTGGGTCGCCAAGACCGGACTGGATGCGCAGCAGACGCGCATGAATGTGGTGTCCAACAACCTGGCCAACTCCAATACCACGGCCTTCAAGCGCGGTCGTGCCGCCTTCGAGGACCTGATGTACCAGAACGTGCGTCAGGTGGGCGGCCAGACCACCCAGGAAACCCAGAGCCCCTCGGGTTTGAGCAAGGGTACTGGCGTCAAGGTGGTTTCCACCGAAAAGATGTTTAACCAGGGCAACATGATCCAGACCGAGAATCCCCTGGACATAGCCATCGAAGGCAATGGTTTCTTTGAAATCCGTCTTCCGGATGGCTCGCAGGCTTTTACACGGGATGGCTCTTTCCAGCTCAACTCGGAAGGCGAGGTCGTGACCTCCAGTGGCTATGCCCTTGAGCCGGGTATTCAGATTCCCCCGGATGCCCAGGGGGTCACCATCGGTTCCGACGGCACCGTCAGTGCCAGGCTGCCCGGGCAGGCCGATGTGGTTCAGCTGGGCGAGATCCAGCTGACCCGTTTCATCAACCCGGGTGGCCTGCAGCCGCGCGGCGAGAATCTCTACCTGGAGTCTGCCTCCAGTGGCCCGCCGCAGCCCGGTACCCCGGGTTTTGACGGCCTGGGCATGCTGCAGCAGGGGATGCTGGAAAGCTCCAACGTCAACGTGGTGGAGGAGCTGGTGAACATGATCGAGACCCAGCGGGCCTACGAGATCAATTCCAAGGCCATCTCCAGCGCCGACCAGATGCTGCAGTTCACCAACCAGACGCTGTAAGCCGAGAGGACATGGGGTAGCGCCATGAAAATGAACGCATCGAACGACTGGGCAGGCAAGGGGCGGCAACTGTTTGCCGCCCTGGCAAGCCTGATCATCCTCGCCGGCCTGAGTGCCTGCGGTGGCGGCTACGCGCCGCGGGACGAGGATCGCAGCTATGAGCCGGTGATGCCGCTGGAGCCGCAGCAGGCCCAGCGCGTCAGTGGCAGCATCTTCCAGCCCGAATACGCCGGTTCTCTGGTGGAGGATCGCCGGGCGCGCCGGGTGGGTGACATTCTCACCATACGCCTGGTGGAACGGACCGACGCCAGCAAGTCGGCCAGCACCAACTCCAGTCGTGAAAGCAACACCACCATCAATCCGCCCACCGTCTTCGGACGGGGCGTGACCCATCGCGGCCTGCCCATTCTGGACGTGGACATGGGCAGCAGCCGTTCCTTCGAAGGCGAGGGTGGCAGCAGCCAGAGCAACCGCCTGGAAGGCGAGATCACCGTCACCGTGGCGCGGCGCCTGCCCAACGGCAATCTCATGGTTCAGGGGGAGAAATGGCTGACTCTGAACCAGGGCGAGGAAATGGTGCGCATTGCCGGCATCGTCCGGCCCCAGGATATTTCTCCGGACAATTCCGTGGCCTCCAACCGTGTGGCGGATGCCCGCATTACCTACAGCGGCCGCGGCACCCTGGCCGATGCCAACCGCCCTGGCTGGCTGACCCGTTTCTTCCAGTCACCCCTGCAGCCTTTCTGAGGAGTGAGCATCATGAATCGCCATCACGGACTAGCCTGGATTCTGGGTCTGACCCTCGGGCTGAGCAGCCTTGCCCTCCCGGCACAGGAAATGCTCGGCGAGTTGATGCAGAACAATCAGCGCGGTGACCGCATCAAGGATCTGGCCTCGGTGAGTGGTGTGCGCCCCAACCAGCTCACCGGTTACGGCCTGGTGGTGGGTCTGGATGGCACGGGGGATCAGACCTCGCAGACACCGTTCACCATCCAGAGCATCCGGAACATGTTGTCCACCTACGGGGTGGAAGTGCCCCGCAATGTGAATCCCCAGTTGCGCAACGTGGCCGCGGTGTCACTGACCGCGGATCTTCCGCCCTTCGCCAAGCCCGGTCAGCAGATCGACGTCACGGTGTCGTCCATCGGCAATGCCAGCAGTCTGCGTGGCGGCACGCTGATCATGACGCCACTGCTGGGTGCGGACAGCCAGGTCTATGGCATGGCCCAGGGCAATGTGGTGGTCAGCGGCTTTGGCGTGGAAGGCCAGGACGGTTCCCGGGTGGCCGTGAATGTGCCCAGTGCCGGGCGAATTCCCAATGGCGCCACGGTTGAGCGCGAAGTGCCCAATACCTTCATTGAGGAAGAGTTCATCACGCTCAATCTCAATACCTCGGATTTCACCACGGCCCATCGTCTGACGCAGACCATCAACGACAACTTCGGCGAGCATACGGCCATTCCCCTGGATTCCACCTCGGTTCGGGTTGAGGCTCCGGCCGACCCCAGCCAGCGCGTTGCCTTCATATCCGTGCTGGAGAACCTGAAGGTGGAGCCGGGCGAGGGGCCGGCCCGGGTCATCGTCAATTCCCGCACGGGCACGGTGGTCATCGGCGCCAATGTGCGCGTGGGGGCGGCCGCGGTCAGCCATGGTTCGCTGACTGTGCGCATCCGCGAGCGGCCCTTCGTGGTTCAGCCCTCGCCCTTTGCGCCGGGTGAGACCATCGTGCTGCCGCGTACCGACATCGAGATCGAGGAACCGGAAGATTCCCGCATGTTTCTGTTCGACCCGGGTGTGGGCCTGGATCAGATCGTGGAAGCGGTGAATCAGGTCGGGGCCGCGCCGGGTGACCTGGTGGCCATTCTCGAGGCCCTGGACCGGGCCGGTGCCCTGCAGGCCCAGTTGGTGGTGATCTGACCATGATCTCCGGTGACAAGCCTGTCTTCACGGATCTTCACAGCCTCGAGGGCCTGCGGGGAAAAGCCCGGCGGGACGATCCCGAGGCCCTGCGTGAAGTGGCGCGTCATTTCGAATCCCTGTTCACCCACATGATGCTCAAGAGCATGCGGGCGGCCAGTTTCGGTGATGATCTCACCGGCGGTTATCAAATGGATTTCTACCGCGACATGTTCGATCAGCAGATTGCGGTGGAGATGTCCCAGGGACAGGGCCTGGGACTGGCCGACCTGATCGTGCGCCAGCTGGGCGGCGAGTCGGTGGCCGGGCCGGGGCAGGGTGGATCAGGTATGCGGGACACCCTGGAGGCCCTGCGGGCCCGCGCCATGCCGGTGGTCGAGAACGGCGCGTCGGTGAGGGCGAGCGAAACGGCAGGGGCAGCGGACAGTGACAGGGACGATTTCAGCCCGGAAGGCCCGCAGGAGTTCGTGCAGAAGCTGTTGCCACTGGCCCGGCGGGCCGCCAATCGCCTGGGGGTGGCGCCTCAGCTCATCCTGGCCCAGGCCGCGCTGGAAACGGGCTGGGGTCAGCACATGATCCGCGACGAGTCCGGTCGCAACAGTTTCAATCTGTTTGGCATCAAGGCGGGCAATGGCTGGCAGGGCCAGCAAATGAGCGTGCCAACGCTGGAGTTTGAGGATGGCCTGCCGGTGCGCCGTGTGGATCGTTTTCGTGCCTACGGCTCGCTGGAAGAATCCATCAACGATTACGCCCGATTCCTGTCCCGGTCGCCCCGTTATCAACAGGCCCTGGGGCAGGGCGATGACGCGGCCGCCTTCGGGCAGGCCCTGCAGGCCGGGGGTTATGCCACCGACCCGGCCTATGCGGAGAAGATTCAGCGAGTGGCCCGTAGCCCATTGCTGCGAACGGTGGGCAACGGTGCCTCCGGCGACAATGCGGCGGGTGGAAATGGCCTAAAGGATTTCCCGAATCGGCCGTATGAATGATAACGAGGCGAGACGTCTCGGCGTGACGAGGTGAGTACGGATGAGTCTGCTCAGCAACAGTGTTTCCGGTCTTCTGGCCGCCCAGCGCGGCCTGACCACCACCGGGCACAACATCGCCAATGCCAACACCGATGGCTACAACCGCCAGCGGGTCGAGCAGGGTACACGCCCGCCACAGGCCTCGGGGGCCGGATTCCAGGGTCAGGGCACCCAGGTGACCGACATCCGCCGGATGTACGACACCTTCCTGGCCGAGCAGCTGCGCAATTCCGGCAATGCCTTCGAGAAGCTCGATACCTTCCACAGCCTCGCCCGTCGCGTGGATGATCTGATGGCGGACTCGGATGCCGGCCTCACCCCCTCCATGCAGCGATTCTTCAATGCCATGCAGGAAGTGGCGGACGATCCGGCGTCGATTCCGGCCCGCCAGGTACTGCTGAGCGAGGCCGAGGCGCTCACCAGCCGTTTCGACAATCTCAACAATCGCCTGAGCGACATCGAGTCGGAGATCAACGGCCTGATCCGGGACTCGGTCAAGCAGATCAATGGCCTGACCGAGGCCATCGCACGCCTGAACGAGGAGATCTCCCGAGTCCGTGGCCAGGGGCGGGGCGAGCCAAACGATCTGCTTGACCAGCGCGATCACAAGATCCAGCAGCTTTCCGAGATCGTGAATATCGACACCCAGATGCAGGACGATGGCTCCATCAATGTGTTCCTCGGCAACGGGCCGACCCTGGTACTGGGTAACGAGTCACGCAATCTGGAAGCGCGCCAGAACCCCTTTGATCCTTCACGCCAGGAGGTGGCCGTGGCCGGCTCGGCCCCCACCGGCAATGTCAGCAGCGCCATCTCCGGCGGCAAGCTGGGTGGGGTGCTGGCCTTCCGGGATGAGGTGCTGGACAGCACGCGCAACGGCCTGGGCCGGCTGGCCCGTGGCATCACCGAGAACGTCAACGCCGTCCACCGTGAAGGCCTGGATCTCAATGGCGCCTTTGGTGGTGATTTCTTCGCCGTGCCGGATCCCCAGGTCAGCCCGCGGGTCAACAACACCGGCGGTGCCGAGCTGAGTGCCGAAGTGATCGATACCGGCGCATTGACTCAGGCCGATTACCGCCTGCGATTTGATGGGGGCACGTGGACCATCAACCGCCTGGACACCGGCGAGGCCATCACCCCCAGCGGGGATGGCAGCGCCGGGGACCCCTTCGTCTTCGATGGCCTGTCCGTGGTGGTGGACGGTGCGCCGGATGACGGTGACGAGTTCATTGTCCGCCCCAACCGGGACGTCATCGGCCGTTTTGACACGGTGATCAGCAATCCGCGAGAAGTGGCGGCGGCCGCTCCCATCATCGGTTCGGCCAGCACCGACAACCTGGGTACCGCCACCATTTCCCTGGGCGAGGTGGTGGATATCGATGACCCGGATCTGATGGAGCCGGTGACCATCGAGTTCATTGATGCGAACACCTTCGAGATCGACGGCAACAGCTTCGCCTACACCTCCGGCGAAGCCATCGAGTACAACGGCTGGCGGGTGACCATTACCGGCAGCGTGGAGGCCGGGGATACCTTCTCGGTCGACCCCAACATCGGTGGTACCGGTGACAACCGCAATGCCCGTCGCCTGGCCGATCTGGTGGACGCCCGGGTGCTGGATGGCGGCACCACCTCCTTTCAGGATGCCCTGGGTGAAATCATTGCCGATGTGGGTTCGGTGACGGCCCAGGCCGAATCCAACCGCGATGCCCAGAAGGTGCTGCGCAACCAGGCCATGGAATCCATGGAGGCGGTATCCGGGGTCAACCTGGATGAAGAGGCCGCCAACCTGCTCAAGTACCAGCAGGCCTTTCAGGCCTCGGCCCAGGCCGTGCGTGTGGCCGACACCATCTTCCAGACACTGATCGGCGCCTTCCAGAGGTAATTCGTCATGCGCGTATCCACAGCCTGGTGGCACATGAGTTCGGTCCTGCAGATGCAGGAGCAGCAGTTCAAGCTGTCGCGCACCCAGGAACAGATCGCCTCGGGCAAGCGGGTCGTGCGCCCCTCGGATGACCCCATCTCCTCGGTTCGGGCCCTGGAGCTTGGCCGGGCCCTGGACAAGACCGAGCAGTTCCAGCGCAATGCCAATATTGCCCAGAACCGCCTCAATCTCCAGGAGAGTGTGTTGGTGGAGGCCGGCAATCTGGTGCAGCGTGCCCGTGAACTGACGGTGCAGGGGGCCAATGGCAGCCAGGGTAATGACAGCCGCAAGTTCATTGCCCAGGAACTGCGGGAGCTGCGTGCCTCCCTGCTGGAGCTGGCCAACTCCCAGGACAGCGCCGACCAGTACCTTTTCGCCGGTTTCCAGAGCAACAGTCAGCCCTTCGTGACCACCCCGAATGGTGTGGAGTATCGCGGCGATGACGGCAAGCGGGCCCTGCAGATCGGCCCCAACCGCAATGTCACCGACGGCAATCCCGGCTCCGAGGTGTTTCAGCAGATTCGCCAGGGCAATGGCGTGTTCATCGTCGAGGCCGATACCGGCAATCAGGGCACGGCGGTGGTCAAGAACACCAGCATTCGCGATCTGCAGCAGTGGACGGGCGAGCCGTTGCGGGTGGAAATCCTGGCGGACAGCGAGTACGAAATCCTGGATGAGGATGACAACGTCATTGCTGCGGGTGATTACCGTGCCGGTGAGGCCATCAGCGTCAACGGCATCGAATTCATCATCGAGGGCAACCCGGAAGAGGGTGACAGTTTCAACATCGAGCCCAGCCGCAATCAGGGCATGTTCGTCACCCTGGACCGCCTCATCGAGGGTCTGGAAATGCGCGTGGAGAACCCGCGTGACCGGGCCCTGCAGCTGAATGAACTCAACCGTTCCCTGGAAGACCTGGATCAGGTGCTCAATCGCGTGCTGGAAGTGCGCGCCGAGACCGGTGCCCGCCTCAAGGCCGTTGACGACCAGCGCGAGGTGAATGAAGGCACCAAGCTCAATCTCACCACCACCCGCTCCGAGCTGGAAGATCTGGACTACGCCGAAGCCATCACCCGCCTGAACCAGCAGCAGGTGGGCCTGCAGGCCGCCCAGCAGGCCTACGTCCGCGTCCAGGGCCTGAGCCTGTTTAATTTCCTGTAATTAAGGAGCAAGACGCAAGGAGCAAGGAGCAAGGAGCAAGGAGCAAGGAGCAAGGAGCAAGGAGCAAGGAGCAAGGAGCAAACCCCCAAGGCTCACGAATGGCACCGTGGGAGCGGCTTTAGCCGCGATTTCAATCCCGATCCTGGCACGCCGCCATATCGAAACCCCCAGCACCGCCCATCCCCCAAAACCCCCCGCCCGTCGGCTGGCGAAAAAATCACCCCACAGCCCCTAAAGTTCTCCTCCCCATCGCCGTTAAGCCCCCTGACAGCGCCGCAATCGGTCCATCACAAACCCTGGGGCCCGGCGCTGGGCTTGAAGCCCGGGTCCCGGCCCGGATCACTTCAGGACGGGAAACCTAGAGGAGAAACATCATGAGCTTGGGTTCAGTCATTAACACCAACATCATGTCGATCAATGCCCAGCGCAACCTTGGCAAGTCCCAGGGTGCCCTGGCGCAGTCCCTTGAGCGACTGTCTTCGGGCCTGCGTATCAACAGCGCCCGTGACGACGCCGCCGGCCTGGCCATTTCCGAGCGCTTCACCGCTCAGATCAACGGCCTCAACCAGGCGGTGCGTAACTCCAACGACGGCATCTCCTTCGCCCAGACGGCGGAAGGTGCCCTGGAAGAGGTGTCCAACCTGATGCAGCGTGTGCGTGAGCTCGCGGTGCAGTCGGCCAACGACACCAACTCCGCTTCCGACCGCCGCGCCCTGAACCAGGAAGTGGAGCAGGCGGTTGCGGAAATGAACCGTATCGCCGCTTCCACCCAGTTCAACGACCAGAACGTGCTGGACGGCAGCCTTGAAGAGCTGATCTTCCAGGTGGGCGCCAACCGCGGCCAGACCATTACGGTTCAGGGCGTGGATTCCCGCACCTCCCAGCTGGGTGCCGAGATCGGTGAAGGTGACGCTGTACTGGAAAGTGCGGTGGGTGCTAACTTCGCCACGCTGGCTGATGACCTGACCATCAACGGTATTGCCATTGATCTGGATGGCGCCGAGAGCATGTCGGATGTGGTTGCCGCCATCAACAATGTCTTTGGTGATACCAACGTCCAGGCATCCCGTGCTGATAGCGTGGAACAGGCGCTTGCATTCACAGCACCTGGTGGTACCGACGGAAATACCCTGGAATTGAATGGGGTGCAAATCGCCGTTAGCGCAGGTGATGACATTGCCGATGTAACGGCTGCGATCAATGCGGTGTCCTCGCAGACCGGTGTCACTGCGACTGAGGATGGTACCAATATCACCTTCTCTTCCGACGCTGATATTTCCTTCGCGATCACTGGCAGTGGTGATCTGGCGTTCGGTGGTGAGACTGAGGACACCATCTTCCGCGGCATCGAACTGTCCACGGATATTGGTGACACCATCACCACGGCCGGTGGTGATGCCACTCTGCTCGGGATCGCCGCCTTTGATGGTTCCGGCACCAATACCGAGACCTTCTCCGTGGCCGGCACCAGTGTGCTGACCCGCGACGAGGCCAACGACGCCATCCGGACCATGGACTTCGCCCTGCAGCAGGTCTCCGGCCTGCGGTCCGAGCTGGGTGCCATCCAGAACCGCTTCGAGGCCACCATCTCCAACCTGAGTGTGGGTTCGGAGAACCTGCAGGCCGCCCGCTCGCGGATCCAGGACGCCGACTTCGCCCAGGAGACGGCTGCCCTGACCCGGGCCCAGATCCTGCAGCAGGCTGGTACCTCGATTCTGTCGCAGGCCAATGCCGTCCCGCAGACGGTCCTGGGTCTGCTGCAGTAATCGGTCACCGGGATGTGACATGAACGGCCCCGACAACAGGGCTGGGATGGAAGCGGGCAGGGCCTTGGCGCCTTGCCCGCTTTCGCCCGTTGCGGGGAGCAGGAGAGGACAAGAGGGGGATGGGCCACTCCGGCCCGATCCGGGCCCAGTGGGATGGGCCAACTGGAGGGAGCCATGTCTTACGAGATGAATGGCATCAGACCCAGTCTGCCTGGCGGCAATGCCTTGCCGTCGAACGAGGCAAGGGCTGGCCGGTCAAAGGACTCGACGGCGCCTGAAAGCAGGCCGCTGAAGAGCGTGGAACCGATCCGTGAAGCCGAGCTGGACAGCCGCGCGCTGGAAGCCCTGGCCGAACGGGCCGCCCGGGAACTGGACAGCGCCCAGTCGCTGTTCCGCCCGGAACTGGAGTTCAAGGTCGACGAAGTCTCGGGCAGAACCGTGATTACGGTCTATCATCCGGAGACGGAGGAGATTATCCGGCAGATTCCGCCGGAAGAGGCACTCAGGTTGGCACACTTGTTGCGAGAACTGGGCAGCAATGGCGATTTGAGTGAAATCAGCCTGATTCGCACCCGCGCCTGACCGCCAGCGGCGGTCGGGTTTCCGGGGCCTGGAGGCAGAGCATGTCCATAATCAGCGCACAGGGTATCGGTTCCGGACTGGATATCGGTGATATCGTCCGCCAGCTGGTGGCGGCGGAACGGGCACCGGCCCAGCAGCGCATCGATCGCAGCAAGGAACGCTTCGAGGCGCAGATTTCGGCTCTGGGCAAGCTCAAGAGCGTCATGTCCGAGCTGCGTACCGGCATGTCCTCCCTGCGGGACGCCTCCGCCTTCCGCAGCCGCCAGGCCATCAGCAGCAATCCCGAGAGTTTCACCGCCACCGCCACCCGACAGGCGGCCGAAAGCAGTTACAACGTGCAGGTGGAGCAGCTGGCCAAGGCCCAGTCCCTGGCCTCCTCGGCCTTTGACAACCCGGACAGCACGGTGGGCACCGGCACCCTCAACATCAGTGCCGGAGACGTGAACTTCTCCGTCAACATCGACTCCGCCAACAACAGCCTGGCCGGCATCCGCGATGCCATCAACGAGGCGGCGGATGGCAAGGGCGTGACCGCCAGCATCATCAATACCAGCGAAGGCGCCCGCCTGGTGATCAATAGCCGCAAGACCGGCGAGGAGAATGCGGCCAGCATCACCGCCACCGGTGGTGACGGCGGCCTGCAGGCGCTCACCTTCGACCCGGAGGATCCGGACGGTTCGGCCATGAACCGGACCCAGGCCGCCCAGGATGCCCAGGTCTTCATCAACGGCTTCGAGCATCAGAGCGCCACCAACACCATCACCGGCGTGATTGACGGGGTGACCATCAATCTGAAGTCGGCCAACCCCGGCCAGCTGGAAAGCCTGGACGTGAGTCTGGATCAGGATGCGGCCCGAGAGGCGGTGACCAGCTTCGTGGCCCGCTTCAACAGCTTCATGCGCTCGGTCAATGAGCTGACCGCCTATAACCCCGAAACAGGCGAGGCCGGTGCCCTGCAGGGAGACTCCTCCACCCGGCGCATCGTCAACCAGCTGCGCAATGAAATGAACGCGCCGGTGGCCGACACCGGCGGACCCTTCTCGACCCTGGCCGAGATCGGCATCATCACCCGCCAGGACGGCACCCTGCAGATCGATGATGACCGTCTGGACGATGCCCTCAACAACAATTTCGATGCGGTGGGCCGCCTGTTCGGCGGTGAGAACGGCCTGGCCCGGCGCATGGACAACCTGGCCGGGGAGTACACCAGTTTCGGTGGTATTCTGGACGGACGCACCAGCAGCCTGCAGAACCGTCTCGGTGATCTGGAGCGGCAGCAGGAGCGCCTCGACCGGCGCATGCAGAGTGTCGAGGCCCGCTACACTTCCCAGTTCTCGGCCATGGATGCCCTGGTGGCCAATCTGCGTGCCCAGGGGGACTTTCTCACCGATCAGCTGGCCAATCTGCCGCGACCCGGCGCCAATCGCCGTTAAGCTTTCACATCAGGGGACAGACCATGTACATGCCGAACAAGACTGCCGCGCTCAATGCCTACCAGGAAGTGGGGGTGCGCAGTGGTCTGGACGAGGCCAATCCCCACCGCCTGATCCAGATGCTGATGGAAGGCGTGCTGGATCGGGTGGCCCGTGCCAAGGGCCACATGAGCCGTGGCGAGATCAGCCCCAAGGGGGAGCAGATCAGTCGCGCCATCAGCATTCTCGAGGGCCTGCGTCTGTCCCTGGATCCGGCTCAGTCGGAAGAACTGGCCGAGCGCCTGGAGCAGCTCTACGACTACATGGGGCGGCGCCTGGCGGAGGCCAATCTGCACAATGACGTCGACCGCCTGGACGAAGTCCTGCGCCTGATGAAGGAGCTCAAGGCCGGCTGGGACGGCATTCCGGCCGAGGCGGTGGAAGAGGCCATCGCCCGGCGCCAGTCCGATACGGAGTCAGGCGAGTGATGGCGGCGGTATTCGAGCAGGAGTGGCTGGAACGCCTGCCCTTGCCGCGACGGGCGCTGCTTGAACGCGTGGCCGAGTTGCAGACGGAGATTGCCGAGGCAGCCGCCGGTGGCGACTGGGTTCGAACCAGCGAATTGGAGCGCCAGCGGGCCGGCAAGCTGCACCAGCTCTACCGCAACCTGGACAGCCTCTCCGGTGAAGAGGGCGAGGCCCTGGCGGAAGTGACCCGTCGCCTGATCGAGGAAGACCGTGCCCTGGTGGATCGGGTGGCACGGGAACGCGATCGTCTGGGTGTGGAACTGGGCAGCCTGCGCCGCGGCCAGCGGGCGGTGGATGCCTACACCCGCCACGCCGAGGGCTGATTCTTTCGTCAACTGATCCGGAGTTCGACATGGATATCCAATCCTTTTTTGCGGACCGGGTCAGCTTCCGCTCTGAATTACCCCTTCGATGGACCGGCTCCGAGGAGCCGCTTGATGCCGGGCAGCTGGCCAGCCTGAATGAACAGAATCTGGCGCTCCTGCGAGCCGTGGCCGCCCTGGAAGAACGTCATGTGGAATCCCAGGAAGGCAGCCAGGGGCTGCCCCTCCCGGAAGTGCAGCGGCTGGAGGCCAAGCTGGATCTGATTCTCACCCTGGTGGGGCAGATTCGGGCGGCATCCGATCTGGTTCCGCCCAGCGTCACCGTGGAGCTGGCTGCCGCCGGTCTGGTCTGGTGGCCGCGTGAACGCTTTCAGGCCCGGGACTGCAAACAGGGGCGCATCGAGCTTTCCCTGGCGGCCTACGCGGCCCAGCCCCTGACTTTGCCGGCCACCATTCGTGGCCGCGGCCACTGGGAGCATGGCGAGGCCGTGCTGGCCGAGTTCTATGGCGTCAATGACACCGTGACCGACGCTCTGGAGAAATTCGTGTTCCGCCATCACCGTCGGGCCATTGCCGGTAGCCGCTCCGGCGAAGCCTGAGCGGCCGGGCCTGCCTTCAAGCCCCTGTCGAATCCGTGAGCGGTGCCAATTCGCCGTCCAATGGCCCCCCGTGACTCTCGCTTCCGCCCGATCAGGGTGGCAAAATCCCATCATGTGACATATTCTCGACACATCGGCTGACCGAAGCCTGCCAAGAGGCCGGTTGGCGAACTTCTGGCTCATTCAACATAACGACCGCGCCAGCAGAAGGGGTAGCCATAATGCTTGAGCCGCAGATCCTGGTCCTTGAACGGAATCCCGACCGGGCCCGTGCCCTTGAAGCCGTTCTGGGCGCGGTGGATTATCCGCCCAAGCTGCTGGATCAGTGGCCGGAGGCCGAAGCCGAGAACGGGGTGCCCTGGCACGCCATTGTCGTGGGCGACGTCGGGGACGGACCGGGGGGGCTCGAACCTGGAGGCCTTGCGACGTCTGGGGCAACAGGTGCCGCTGGTGACGCTCGCGGATGAAAACGGGCGGGTGCTGGCCGAGGAGCTCTCGGAAGGGGCCTGCGCCCAGCTCAGTTTCCCGGTCAAACACGCCGATCTCACCGAGGTTCTGCGCCAGATCGACGAATTCCGTGATCGCCTGACCCGGCGGCGGGCCCGCCGTCCGGCAGGCCAGTCGGAACCCATTCGTCAGGTTCGCGGCCTGATCGAGCAGGTCGCTCCCTTCGATACCAATGTACTGATTCTCGGCGAGTCCGGCACGGGCAAGGAAGTGGTGGCGCGGGAGGTGCACAATGCCTCGAGCCGGGCCGAGCAGCCTTTCGTGCCGGTGAACTGCGGGGCCATTCCCGGAGAGTTGCTGGAAAGCGAGCTGTTCGGGCACGAGAAGGGCGCCTTCACCGGCGCCATCACGGCCCGCAAGGGCCGCTTCGAGATTGCCGAGGGCGGCACCCTGTTCCTGGACGAAATCGGGGACATGCCCCAGCCCATGCAGGTCAAGCTGCTGCGGGTGCTGCAGGAGCGCACATTCGAGCGGGTGGGCAGCAACCGCCCCCTGGAGTGCAATGTGCGCATCATCGCCGCCACCCACCGGAACCTGGAGAGCATGATCGCGGAGGGGGATTTCCGCGAGGACCTGTTCTACCGCCTGAATGTCTTTCCCATCGAGATGCCCGCCCTGCGGGATCGTCACGAAGATCTGCCCGAACTGGTGCGCCTGATGAATGCCGGCATGCGCGAGCAGGACCGCCCCGGTGTGCGTCTGACGCGGCGTGCGATGGCTGCCCTGTGCGCCTACGAATGGCCTGGCAATGTGCGTGAACTGGCCAATCTCATGGAGCGTCTGGCCATCATCAAGCCCGGCGGGGTGGTGGACCTGGAAGACCTGCCCGGTCGCTATGGCGATAACCCCGGTGACCCGGACAGCCTGCAATGGGAGGAGCCGCAAGCGGAGGCGCCTGCCAGCGTCTCCCTGCCCACGGTCGACCCCATGGTTCTGCCGGAGCAGGGTCTGGATCTGCGTGAACACATGGCGGACATGGAGCAGAGCCTGATCCGCCAGGCCCTGGAGCGCACCGACGGGGTGGTCGCCCAGGCTGCCCGCCTGCTGCAGATGCGCCGCACCACCCTGGTGGAGAAACTGCGCAAATACGGTCTGCAACCTGAATCGTCCTGATCCGCCGGCTGCCCCTATCCGTCTCACTACCCCTCTGTAGGCGCGGATTCATCCGCGCCTACAGGGGGTGTTGGCCGGCGGCGTGGTGAGCGCGGGGCGTGTCGAAGGGACCGCATCTGTGTTCGATATCCACTGTGTCGGTATTCCGACAATCCAGTTTTTTCCCGCCGAAGAATTTTGTAAACACCTGAAAATAAGAAAATAAACAATCCCGGCACGGCATTTGCAGTAGCCTCCATCGGAGCAGACTGTCAAAACCCCGACGGAGCAGAATGCAGTGAGCCAATCATCCACGGAGCAGCGTGATGAGCAGCGGATGGAGGAGCTGGAGAAGGCCTTCGAGGTCTTTACCCGCACCTCCCGCCAGCTGTCCGATTCCTACGCCGAGCTGGAAAGCCAGGTCAGCCAGCTCAGTCAGGAGCTGGCCGCGGCCCGCAGTGCGCGCCTGCAGGAGCTGGCCGAGAAGGAACGCATTGGGCGGCGTCTGGAGCAGTTGCTGGAGGCCCTGCCCGGCGGGGTGATGGTGATTGACGGTCAGGGGCGGATCCGTGACGCGAATCCCGGTGCCGTGTCCCTGCTGGGCAATCCCCTGGAAGGGGAGCGCTGGGAAGACATTCGCCGGCGTGCCTTTATCGATGACACCGGTGGTACGGGGGAGGTGACCCTGCGGACCGGCCGTCGCGTTTCCCTTTCCCAGCGCAGTCTGGAAGCCGAACAGGGGCGCATCATTCTGCTCACCGATGTCTCCGAGACCCGTGCGCTGCAGGAGTTGGTGGATCGTCACCAGCGCCTCTCCGCCATGGGCGAGATGGCAGCCCGCCTGGCCCATCAGATTCGTACCCCCCTGTCGGCGGCCCTGCTGTATGCCGGGCAGTTGGAGGCAGGGCAGGTCAGCGAGGAACGCCTGCCCAAGCTGGCGGCCCGGGTGGCCGGGCGCCTGCGCCAGATCGAGGGAATGATCGGGGACATGCTGATGTTCGCCGGTGGCGGACGCCGGGATGACGAGGTACTGCGTCTGGACGAACTATTCGCGGAAGCAGCGGGGCAGGTGATGACCCGCTGGCGCCGGCACATCCAGCTCAAGGTCGAAGGCGGTCGCGGCCTGGCCATTCGCGGCAGCCGCGTGGCCGTGCTCGGTGCCATCACCAATCTGCTCAACAATGCCGCCGAGGCGGTTCAGATTCATGAAGCGGCGGATGCCCACGTACGTCTCAGGGCGGAAGCGGTTGGCGACCATCGAGTTCTGATTCGCGTACGCGACAACGGCAAGGGTGTCCCCCGCGAACTCCGCGAGCGAATTTTCGAGCCTTTCTACACCACCCGCCCCCAGGGCACCGGCCTGGGTCTGGCCGTGGTGCGTTCGGTGGCGGAAGCCCACAACGGTGAACTCCTTCTTGCCACGCCAAAGGTTGGCGGGGCCGAATTCATTCTCAGTCTGCCCGCCGTGACCCTGAGAGCGGTTTCCAGCCGTTCCGGGCAGTCCGGCCGGGATCAGTAAGGGAGCATGCGCATGTCGGAATTGCCCATTCTGGTCGTGGAAGACGACGCGGATCTGCGCGAGGCCATTGTCGATACCCTCATGGGGCATGGCCTGCCGGTGATCGAGGCTGCGGATGGCGAAGCAGCCATCGGCATGATGGGGGAGCAGTCCGTCAGCATGGTCATCACCGATGTTCAGATGCAGCCCATGGATGGCCGGGCGCTGCTGGCGCACATCCGCAGCCATCACCCGGAGTTGCCGGTGGTGATGATGACCGCCTACGGGACGGTGGAGCAGGCCGTGGACGCCATGCGCGGTGGCGCCACCGACTATCTGATGAAGCCCTTCGAGGCGGAGAATCTGGTGGACATGGTTCATCGCCATCGCCTCAAGGCTCCAGGCGATAGCGGGCCGGTGGCCGAGGACGCCAACAGCCTGCGAGTGGTGGAACTGGCCCGCCGGGTGGCGGACAGCGAGGCGACGGTGCTGCTGTGCGGCGAGAGCGGTACCGGCAAGGAGGTCTTTGCCCGTTTCATCCACGCCCAGTCTCCCCGTCGGGACAAGGCCTTCGTTGCCATCAATTGCGCCGCCATTCCCGAAAACATGCTCGAAGCGGTGCTGTTCGGTTACGAGAAGGGAGCGTTCACGGGTGCCCAGGCGGCTCACCCGGGCAAGTTCGAACAGGCCCAGGGCGGCACCCTGCTGCTGGACGAGATCTCGGAAATGGACCTGGCCCTGCAGGCCAAGCTGCTGCGCGTCCTGCAGGAGCGGGAAGTGGAGCGACTGGGCGGGCGCAAGCTGATCAGCCTGGATGTTCGCGTGGTGGCCACCACCAACCGGGATCTTCTGACCCAGGTGCGCGAGGGCCGTTTCCGCGAGGATCTCTATTACCGCCTGAATGTCTTTCCGGTGCGCCTGCCGGCGTTGCGTGAGCGACCGGATGACATCGTTCCCCTGGCCGCTCATCTGCTCGAGCAGCATTGCCAGGGACGTCGCACGGTGCCGCTGCTGTCGGCGGAGGCGGAGCATCGTCTTCGCCGGCATGAATGGCCCGGCAATATCCGTGAGCTGGACAACGTCATGCAGCGGGCCCTGATTCTGACGGGGGGCGAGGAGATCGGCTCGGATGCCCTGCATTTTGAATCCGCCACCGCTTCTCCAGCCGCCTTCGATCACAGCGAACCGGACACGCCGCCGGTCGCCGAAGCCGTGCCGGGTGAGCGGATTCTGGATGACGCCCTGCGTGATCGGGAATACCGTCTGATCGTGGATGCCCTGCGCTCCGAAGGTGGCTCGCGCAAGGACGCCGCCGCCCGTCTCGGCATCAGCCCCCGCACCCTGCGCTACAAGCTGGCCAGGCTGCGGGAGGCGGGCATCGAGTTGCCATCGGATGTTGGCGTGAAATTTGCTTGATTTCTTTTCGGGTGGCTCGCTGACGAGCCTTTGACGAGCAATAGAGGGTGAGCACATGAGCGATGTTCACATTCAGAGTGTTCTGGCGCAGATGCGTCAGCTCTCCAGTGAAGCCAGCGCCACGGCGGCGCCGGAGCGGGCCGCCGGCAACGGACCCAATTTCGGGGAGATGCTCAAGGCCTCCCTGGATCAGGTCAATGAGACCCAGCAGGCGGCGAGCAAGCTGGCGAATGCCTTTTCCGCCGGCGACCAGAACGTGGAGCTGACCGAGGTCATGCTGGCAGTGCAGAAGGCCGGGGTCAGCTTCCAGGCCATGTCCGAGGTACGCAATCGTCTGGTCGAGGCCTATCAGGAAGTCATGAGAATGCAGGTCTGAGGGTGACGGCGAGCGGGTTGCGGCCGTGACGGCAGCGCCGTAGACGACGCCGGTCGGGCTTCTGAGCGAGAGGAACAAGTCAATGGCAGTGCAGGCAACGGATACAGGCACGGGCAATCTGCCGGCGGAGCGCGAACAGGATGCACCGCGCAGTGCCAACCAGCAGCTCCAGGACCTGGTTCAGGGGCAGGCCGGTCGGCAGCTGGGCATTGTGGTTCTCGTGGCGGCCGCCATTGCCATTGCCGTGGTGGCCTTCCTCTGGTCACAGAGCCCCAGCTACCGCACGCTGTATGGCGACCTGGATGACCGTGATGCCGCCCAGGTGGTACAGGCGCTGGATGGCGCCGGCATTCGCTATCGCATCAATCCGGCCACCGGTGCGGTGGAAGTGCCCCATGATGATCTGCATGCGGCACGGCTGCAGCTGGCCAGCGAGGGCCTGCCCCGTGGTGCCGGGGTCGGTTTTGAGATGATGGACGATGAAAGCGGTTTTGGCGTCAGCCAGTTCATGGAGCGGGCCCGCTATCACAGCGCTCTGCAGACCGAGCTTTCCCGCACCATCAACAGCCTGGACGCGGTTCAGTCCTCGCGCGTGCATCTGGCCATTCCCGAAGACAGCGTGTTCGTTCGTGACCGCCGCCAGCCTTCGGCTTCTGTATTCCTCAATCTCTATCGTGGCCGCAGTCTGAGTGAGCCCCAGGTGGCGGCCATCGTTCACATGGTGTCATCCAGTATTCCGGACATGCCGGCCGAGCGCGTGACCGTGGTGGATCAGCGCGGGCGACTGCTGTCGGATCAGGCCCGGGATTCCGATCGTGCCGGCACTCAGGCCCAGTTTGATCATGCCCGGCGCCTGGAGCGGGCCTACGTGGAGCGCATCGAGGACATTCTTCGGCCAATCATCGGCAGCAATCGGGTGCGTGCACAGGTGACGGCCGATCTGGATTTCACGCGCTTCGAGGAAACCCGGGAAAGCTATGACCCCGACACCATTGCCGTGCGCAGTGAGCAGGAAAGCGAAGATCCGCGGCCCGGCCGCGGTGCCCAGGGCGTGCCGGGGGCGTTGACCAATCAGCCCCCCGGCCTGATCGACGAGGAAGAGCTGGCGCAGGAGGCCGAACTGGCTGGCATTCCGGCACCCGTGGCCCGTCGCATCATTCGCAACTATGAGGTGGATCGCTCCGTATCCCATACGGTCCAGGCACTGGGACGCATCCAGCGGCTGTCGGTGGCCGTGGTTGTGGACGACCGTGATGCGGTGACGGAAGAGGGTGAACCGATCCGTGAACCCCTGTCCGAAGCCGAGATCGCTCGCATCGAGAACCTGGTGCGCGAGGCCATCGGCTTCAGTGATGAGCGCGGGGATTCCCTCAGCGTGGTCAATCAGGGCTTCATCATCGAGGAGGCCGAGGAACTGGAAGAGCCTGGTTTCTGGCAGCAACCCTGGTTCAGCGAGCTCATGCGTCAGTTGTTGGGCGCCATACTGGTGCTGGCGGTGATCTTTGGCGTGATCAAGCCCGGTGTTCGCAGTCTGGCGGCAGCCCGGCGCAGTAGCCGGGACGCTCACGCCGCCCGGGGTGATGCGGCCGGCCAGCTGCGCCATCAAGCGAGCGCGGGTGGCGAGGAAGTGGATCAGGAAGCCAAACTGGCCTTCCAGTTGTCCAAACCGCAGGATTATGATCAGAAGGTGGCCGCGGCCAAGACCGCGGTGTCCGAGGACCCGAAACGGGTGGCCCAGGTGGTCCGGAACTGGATCAAGGAATGAAGTCTGACATGAGCGCACGACTGGATGGCCCGGAACGGGCGGCGATACTGCTGATGAGCCTGGGCGAGGAGGAAGCCGCGCAGGTCATGAAGCACATGAATGCCCGCGAGGTGCAGAAGGTCGGCGCCGCCATGGCCACGCTCAGCAATATCACCATGGAACAGGCGCAGTCTGTCATGGACGATTTCATGACGGAGCTGGGTGACCAGACCGCGCTGGGTGTCGGTGGTGATGAGTACCTGCGCAAGACGTTGATCAATGCCCTGGGTGAAGACAAGGCCAACAGCCTCATGGACCGGATTGTCGTGGGCGGGACCACCCAGGGGCTGGATGCCCTCAAATGGATGGATGCCCGGGCAGTGGCGGAAATCATCCGCCTCGAACACCCGCAGATCATCGCCATCGTCCTTTCCCACCTCGACAGCGATCAGGCCGCCGAAGTGCTGGGGCAGCTTTCCGACCGCATCCGGCCCGACGTCATCATGCGCATTGCCAGCCTGGACGGCATCCAGCCCTCGGCCATCAAGGAGCTGGACGCCATCATGGAGAAACAGTTCTCCGGCAATTCCAACATCAAGTCCTCCGACGTGGGCGGCGCCAAGGTGGCGGCCGACATGCTCAACTTCCTGGACTCCTCCGACGAGGAGTCCATCATGGAAATTATCCGTGAACACGATGAAGTGCTGGGTGATCGCATCCAGGAACTGATGTTCGTGTTCGACAATCTGGTGGACATCGACGACCGCGGCATTCAGCAGCTGCTGCGGGAAGTGGCCTCGGATCAGCTGGGCATCGCCATGAAGGGCGCCGACCAGGGGGTTCAGGACAAGATCTTCCGCAATATGTCCCGGCGGGCCGCGGAGATGCTCAAGGAGGACATCGAGGCCATGGGGCCGGTGAAGATCAGCGACGTGGAGTCGGCCCAGAAGGAAATCCTGGCCACGGCACGTGCCATGGCCGATGCCGGCCGCCTGAGTCTTGGCGGCAAGGGCGAAGAATATGTCTGAGGCCCCTGATCCCAGGCAAGGGTGGCGCCGCTGGGAGGCGCCCACCGTGGGCAAGAGCCGTGATGGCAGTGCCTCCGCCAGGGGGGGCAAGACGGCCCGACCCAGGGGCAAGAGCGCGAGCCCGCAAAGTCGCCGCCCTCATGATCCGCCGGTGACTGCGGCGGAGATTGAATCCATCCAGGAAGCGGCCTATGAGGAAGCCTGGCAGAAAGGTCACGAAGAGGGGCTTGAAGCCGGCCGCGAGGCGGCGCGCCATCAGGCCGACGCCGTGGCCGCGTTGCTGGACGCCATGGCCGAGCCCCTGCAAGCCATGGATGACGCCCTTGAAAGGGAAATGGTGGATCTGGTCTGCATCATCGCCCGAAAACTCATTCGCCGGGAGCTTCGCACCGCCCCGGATCAGATCGTTGCCGTGGTGCGCGAGGCCGTCAACGCGCTGCCCAGCAGTGATCGCCGTATCCACGTGCAGTTGCACCCGGAAGACGCCCGGCTGATCCGCGAGCTGACCGGCGCCGGTGGTCAGGATGCCCGTTGGGAGCTGGTCGAGGATCCCAGCCTGAGCCGGGGCGGCTGCATCGTTTCCGACCGCAATTCCACCGTGGACGCACGTCTTGAGCATCGCATTGGTCGTGTCCTGTCCAGCATGCTCGGTGACGGGCGCGAGGTTCCCGGGGAAATGGAGACGGAGGATGTGGAGGCCGGCGAACCGCACGGCCCGGAGCAGGACGACCCGGCGGTGACATCCCGTGCCGGCAACGCGAACGAGCAGGAGTCGCCCGGAACCGGGAGTGAATCCGGTGATGGCGGGCCTTCCGACACCAGGGGTGACGCCCCTGGGGAGCAGGATGATGAGCCTCTCGCCTGAGACCATCAAGCAACATCGTAGGGAGCGCCTGCAGGAGCGTCTCGGGCGTTATCGCCAGCGCCTTGATCGGCATGAATCCCAGCCGCTGGTGGAGGGTGTGTTGCGGCGCGTGGTCGGCCTGACCATCGAGGCCGTGGGCTGCCGTGCACCGGTGGGCTCCCATTGCCGGGTTGAAACCGCCGATGGCGGCTTCATTGATGCCGAAGTCGTGGGATTTTCCGGTGACTCCATCTATCTCATGCCGACTGGCGAGCTGGCTGGCCTGGTACCCAATGCGCGCGTGATCCCCACTGGCAAGACCTCCCGCGTACCAGTTGGTGATGGGTTGCTGGGACGTGTGCTGGATGGTACCGGGCGGCCCCTGGACGGGGCCGGCCCCCTGCAGACCGGGGAAGAGGTATCGATGACCGGTCGTCTGATCAATCCGCTGGCGCGCCAGCCGATTGATGAGCCGCTGGATGTGGGCATCCGGACCATTAATTCCCTGTTGACGGTGGGGCGTGGCCAGCGCATGGGCCTGTTCGCGGGTAGCGGGGTGGGCAAGAGTGTGCTGCTGGGCATGATGACCCGCTTCACCGAGGCGGATGTGATCGTGGTGGGGCTGATCGGCGAACGTGGCCGTGAGGTGAACGAGTTCGTCCAGGAAACACTGGGCGCAGAGGGTATGCGCCGGGCCGTGGTGGTTGCCACCCCGGCGGACAATCCGCCGCTCATGCGCCTGCAGGGTGCCTGGCTGTCCACGCGCATTGCCGAGCATTTTCGAGATCAGGGCCGCAAGGTGCTGCTGCTGATGGACTCATTGACCCGCTTCGCCCAGGCACAGCGGGAAGTGGCCCTTTCCATCGGTGAGCCACCGGCCACCAAGGGGTATCCGCCCTCGGTCTTTGCCAAGCTGCCGCAGCTGGTGGAGCGGGCCGGCAATGGCGATCAGGGGCAGGGTTCCATTACCGCCTTCTACACCGTTCTGGTGGAGGGCGATGACCAGAACGATCCGGTGGCCGACTCCGCCAGGGCCATTCTTGACGGGCATGTGGTTTTGTCTCGCCAGATCGCCGAGTCCGGATTGTTCCCGGCGATTGACGTGGAGGCATCCGTCTCCAGGGCCATGACCGGCATCACGGATGAGGAGCAGCAGGATCTGGTGAAACGCTTCCGGCAACTGTACTCGCTCTACCGTCAGAACCAGGACCTGATCAGCGTCGGTGCCTATCGTCGCGGCAGTGACCCACGACTGGACGAGGCGGTTGCCTACTGGCCCCGCATCCAGCAGTTCCTGCGCCAGGGCATGAATGAACGGGTCTCCTTCGAGGGCAGTCTGAGCGAGCTGCAGGGGCTGTTGCGCCAGCCGGCTGAAGGCGCCACCCGGCAGAGTGGAATCCGGCGTGATGCCGAGCCGGCCCCGGCGGCCAGTGGACAACAGGCCAAACGGGCCTATACCGGCGCCGGTGGCCAGTAGGGCAACGTGGTGTTTGTTGCGGCCTGCGCCGGAAAATAATCCATAATTGAAGATCGGAACACAGGGAGTTGGACGTTGATGGCAGCCAAGAAGCGTTCGGAGCGACTCAAGCCGGTGCAGAAGCTGGCCGACCGCGGCGAAAAGGATGCCTCCGTGGAGCTTGGCAGGAGTCAGCAGGCTCTGTCCGAGCAGGAAGCCCGCCTGGAGCAGTTGCGTCAGTATCGTGCGGAATACCGTGCCATGTTCGACGGTGATGGACAGCGCTCCGTTGACCCGCGTCGTCTGCGGGACGAGCGTGCTTTTCTCGCCAAGCTTGACGAAGTGATTCGCCAGCAGGAATCCGTGGTGGAGGCGAACATGCAGGCCTATGAGCAGCAGCGGGAGGGCTGGATCGAGGCTCGCAGTCGCGTCAATGCCCTGGATCGGGCGGCCGATCGCTATCGGCGAGTGGAATCCCGCGACCAGGATCGACGGGAACAGAAGGAGCAGGACGATCTCAGCCAGCACCGCGGCCGCCGGGACTGAAACCGCTTGCCCGGTGGTCTGCTTCGCCGGGGCTGGCACGCTTTCTGCAAATCTTCCTTCGAACACCGGAGAGTGGCTCCGGCTGGAGTGGTGGCAGGGCCAGGCGGCTCGCCACCGATGACGCGGAGATTGCACCGTGATTCAGAACATCCTTTCCCTGCTCGACGCCTTGCCCGAGGCCTCAGACCGCCGAAATGGCGGCCTCGCGGATTTTCTGACCCAGGGAGACGGGCAGAAGGCCTTGTCGGATTTCGCCGATCTGCTGGACAGTGCCTTTGCCGAGCAGGGGTTGCGCATCCATCCCGAGGATCTGGTCGCGCTGAGAAGCGGCAAGGATTTGCCGCTGGACGGCAAGGCATCGCAGCCGTTGCGCCTGCTGGCAGCCGACGAGGGTGATGCGGGTTCGCCCCTTGTCGAAGAGAATGTCGAGGCGGTTCTGCAGTCGGCCTTGGGAATGGCAGGTACCGAGAACGATGGTTCCGCCGGACAGAGCCTGGCGACAGGTCAGGCCGGGCAGCGGCTGCTGCAGGCCATGCGCGAAGCACTGGCGCGGCCCGGGGGCGATGGTGCGGCCTCGCTGGAAAACCGTGATATCCGATTGACCCCCAATGCGTCGGCGCCGCCTGCCACGATTCAGGAGACGCTGTTGTCCCTGAGCGGCCGCGAGGCGCCCGACAGCCAGCGTATCGTACTGCCAGAGCGCCTCAATCTCCTGCATCAGGCATTGGCTGTCGGGCGTGCGGAGGAGGGGGGCGAACGCCAGCCCAGTCTGGACGGCGTCCTCCGTCAGGCCGATGGACGCGGCCAGCTGGTTCAGCCGGCGTCACCGCAGCAGCTGGCGGCACTGTTCTCCACTGCCAGCCAGAGTGGCGAATCCTCCAGCATGAACCGGCTGCCGCCGATGCAGATGCCCGTGGGTGGCCAGAACTGGAACCATGCCCTGGGTCAGCGCGTCGTCATGATGGCCGGTCAGGGCATGGATCGTGCCGAGATCAAATTGCACCCGCCCCACCTTGGGCCCCTGGAAATTCGCATGACCGTGACCCAGGATCAGGCCACCCTGACCCTGAGCAGCCATCATGCCCAGACACGGGATGCTCTGGAGCAGGCTCTTCCGCGTCTGCGTGAAATGCTGCAGGAAAAGGGCCTGGATCTGGCCCAGGCGGATGTCAGCGATGGCCGCGAGCGGAACGGGGAGGCGAGCCGCCAGGCCATGCTGAACCAGAACCAGCGAAGTCTGAACGGTGACGCGGCTACGGTCCCGGACGGGGAAGCGGTGCTGGAGCTTCGCATCGGCCTGCTGGACGAATACGCCTGAGTGTCGGCCTCGATTCCGCCAGGCTGACGCATCCCCTCTTTGTGCCTTCCCCGGCCGGGCCCTAGTCCCGGCCGATCCTTGCCCTATCCTTCGGCGATATTCGCCTGCAGCGCCGCCCCCCTGGAGTGCCAAAATCCCGACAGTCGGTCTGTCTGGCCGGGCGAACTGGCATCCGGCATTGATCGGCATCCTGTAACATGCTGTTGGTAAAGAAATATTTCATTGTTCTCAAGGGTGGCACGGCACTTGCCTTGGTTCTGGCAGAAGATCGTCCGCCCGTTCAGACATGAGGAGACAAGCGGATGAAGGCATGGATTCTTGGAGGTATTGGCATCGTGCTGGTTCTGTTGATCGGCCTCGGCACCGGCCTGTTCCTGGCCGGCGCCCTGGACGGCAATGGCAATGGCGGTGCCGAGAACGCGGTACCGGCGGCGGTGGAAGAAATGCGTCAGCCGCCGATCTATTACGCCATCGAGCCGGCATTCGTCGTGAATGTGGAAGCAGAGCGCCGCGTGCGTTACCTGCAGGTCAAGGTGGAGCTCATGTCCCGGGATCAGGCCAGCCTGGATGCGGTGGAGCGCCACATGCCGAGGGTTCGGAACCGCCTGCTGATGCTGTTCAGCGACGTGGAGTTCGAAAAGGCCCGCAGTGCCGCGGGACGGGAAGCGCTTCAGGACGAGGCCCTGCGCCAGATCGTGGAGCTGCTTGAAGAGGAAGAGGAGCCATCCGACATTGAAGCGCTCTTCTTCACCAACTTCGTGATGCAGTGACCGGGGACAGCCGTGAGCGACGTACTCTCACAGGAAGAAATCGATGCCCTCATGCATGGTGTGCAGGGCGGCGATGTGGATACCGAGGAGGAGGCCAGGGATCCCGGTGAAACCCGGCCCTATGACTTCACCCGGGAGGATCGCATCGTCCGGGGTCGCCTGCCGACTCTGGAGATGATCAACGAGCGTTTTGCCCGTTACCTGAGAATCAGTCTTTTCAACATGCTGCGCCGCTCCGCCGAGATTTCGGTGGGTGGGGTGGACATGCTCAAGTTCTCCGAATATGTCCACTCCCTGTACGTCCCCACGAGCCTGAACCTGGTTCGGGCGGATCCATTGCGGGGGATGGCTCTGTTCATCATCGATCCCAAACTGGTCTTCGTGGTGGTGGACAACTTCTTCGGTGGTGACGGTCGCTTCTATACCAAGATCGAGGGCCGGGAATTCACGCCGGCCGAGAACCGCATCATCCAGAAACTCCTGCACGATGCCTTCGAGGATCTCAAGGAAGCCTGGTCACCGGTGATGGACCTGGATTTCACCTTTCTCGAGTCCGAGGTCAATCCACAGTTCGCCAACATCGTCAGCCCCAGTGAAGTGGTCGTGGTAAGCACCTTCACGGTGGAGCTGGAAGGGGGCAGCGGCGAGTTCCACATCACCATGCCCTATTCCATGATCGAGCCCATCAAGGAACTGCTGGATACCGGTGTGCAGAGTGACCGGGTGGAAAAGGATGAGCGCTGGACCCAGGCCCTGCGGGATGAAGTGAAGGATGCCCGGGTGGAGCTTTCGGCCACGCTGGCCGAGGCGGAAATGGACATTCGAAGCCTGCTCAAGCTGAAGGCCGGCGACATCATTCCGATTGATATTCCGGAGGATGTGCTGGTGGTCGCGGAAGGGGATCTGCCCCTGTTTCGCGGGCGATTCGGTGTTTCCGAAGGCCACAATGCCGTTCAGCTCAAGAGCTGGGTCAAGCAGGAAAGGAATTCGACAGCAAACGCTGGCGTGAAACAGTCAGGTAATCAAGAGCGTAAGGCGAGCGCGAGGAAGCAGTCATGAGTGATGACGACAAGAAACAGGATGGTCTGAGCGAGGACGAGCGCCGTCAGATCGAGGCAATGGAGGCGGCCCAGCAGGAGGGTGAATCGGATACGGCTGGCGAGTCCGTGGAAAGGGCCAGCTTCGATGATCTCGGCGGCAAGGGCGGCGGCAGTGGTTCCGAGGATGTGAATCTCGACATGATTCTCGATCTGAACGTGAACCTGGCCATGGAAGTGGGACGTACCAAGATCAGTATCCGCAACCTGCTGCAGCTCAGCCAGGGGTCGGTGGTGGAGCTGGACCGATTTGCCGGTGAGCCCCTGGATGTGCTGGTCAACGGCACATTGGTAGCCCACGGCGAAGTGGTGGTGGTGAACGAGAAGTTCGGTATCCGCCTCACCGACGTGGTCAGCCCCTCCGAACGCATCAAGAAGCTGAGATGATGTCGATGCGTCGGATCGCACTTTCCCTGATACTGTCACTGCCGGTACTGCCCGCGCTGGCGGAAACGGCCTCCCCCGAGGATTTCCAGGGCGTATCCGGGCTGCTGAATGTCATGCTGTCGCTGATCATCGTGCTGGCGGTGGTCTTCGGTCTGGCCTGGGCCATGCGGCGCATGCAGGGCTACGGTGGCGGTCGCGGCAATGGCATGAAAGTCATCGCCCAGTTGCCACTATCCACACGCGAGCGCCTGATGCTGGTGGAAGTGGGAAGGCAGCAGTTGCTGCTGGGTGTCAGCCCGGGCGGAATCCGAACCCTGCATGTGCTGGACGAACCGCTGGAGTCCGAATCATCCGCCACGGGGGAAAGCTTCCGTGAACGCCTGATGGAAAGCCTGAAACGGGGCGGGGTACAGCAGTGATGTGGCGGTGGATGTCACTGCTGATTCTCTTGCTTTTGCCCGGCCTTTCCCTTGCCCAGCCGGGCCTGCCGGCCGTGACCGTGGAGATGGGCGACGACGGTGCCCAGACCTATTCGGTCACTCTTCAGATTCTGGTGTTGATGACGGCACTGACCGTGCTGCCGGCGCTGCTTCTGATGATGACCTCGTTCACGCGCATTGTCATCGTTCTGGCCATACTTCGCCAGGCCATGGGCACTCCCCAGACACCACCCAATCAGGTGCTGATCGGTCTTGCCCTGTTTTTGACCTTCTTCGTCATGGCCCCGGTGCTGGATCAGGCCTATGACGATGGTGTTCGCCCCTATCTGGATGGCGAAATGGTGGCTGAAGATGCCATTGATAACGTTATCCAGCCAGTGCGCGCCTTCATGATGAATCAGGTTCGGGAGAACGATATTGCGGTGTTTGCCCGCATGGGTGGCTATGAAAGTTTCAACGGTCCGGAAGAAGTACCCATGGCCGTGCTGGTTCCGGCCTTCATTACCAGCGAGCTGAAGACGGCGTTCATCATCGGTTTCCTGCTGTATATCCCCTTCGTGATCATTGATCTGGTGGTGGCCAGTACGCTGATGTCCATGGGGATGCTCATGCTTTCACCCATGCTGGTGTCACTCCCGTTCAAGATCATGTTGTTCGTGCTGGTGGATGGCTGGTCCCTGGTCATCGGGACACTGGCATCCAGTTTTTTCGTCTAGGAGGTCGCGATGAGTCCTGAAATGGCAGTGACAATCGGCCAGGAGGCACTCAAGGTGACGGCACTGATCGCCGCCCCCATGCTGGTCTCCGCCCTGGCCATGGGTCTACTGGTGGGCATGTTCCAGGCCGCCACCCAGATCAACGAAATGACCCTGAGCTTCATTCCCAAACTGCTGGTGCTGGTGGTGTCCCTGGGTTTTTTCAGCAGCTGGATGCTGTCTACCATCATGGAGTTCACCACCAGCCTGATCCGCAGTATTCCCTTGCTGCTGGGCGGCGGTTGACCGGCGGAGCGGGCCGATGCTCACTTTCACCGCCGCCGAGATCGGAGGCCTGATTGGCCATTATTTCTGGCCCTTCTGCCGGATCGCCGGGATGATCATGGTGGCACCCGTATTCGGTGCGTCATTCATTCCGGTTCAGGCCCGAATTCTGATGGCGGTGGCACTGACGGTTGCCGTGGCGCCCATGCTGGCGTCACCTCCGGCGGTGGAAATTCTCAGTTTTCAGGGACTGCTTATCACCGTTCAGCAGATCCTGATCGGTGTGCTGATCGGGTTTCTGGTTCAGATGGTCTTCGATGCCGTGGTCATTGCCGGGCAGACCATTGCCATGAGCATGGGCCTGGGTTTCGCCTTCATGGTGGACGCCCAGCGGGGTGTCTCCGTGCCCATCGTGGGGCAGTTTCTCCTCATCATGGCCACATTGCTGTACCTGGCCATGGATGGGCATCTGATGCTGATTCAGGTGCTGGTGGACAGTTTTCACAGCATGCCCGTGGGGCAGGCTGGTCTGGTCAGGGATGATTTCTGGAGTCTGGTGATGTTCGGCAGCGACATGTTCCGCGGTGCCATCCAGATCGCATTGCCGGCCGTGGTCGCCCTGCAGACCGTACTGATCGCCTTCGGGGTCATGAGCCGGGCGGCGCCCACCATGAATCTCTTCGCCGTGGGCTTCCCGGCCGCCATGACGCTTGGCTTTCTGATTCTGATGGTGACCCTGCCCTATATGCGGCCGGCCATTACCAGCCTGTTGCAGTCCGCCTTTTCCACCGTTCGCAATATTGCGGCGGGTGCCTGATCGAGAGGTAGCAGCACATGGCCGAGAATCAGGACAGCAGCCAGGAAAAAACAGAACAGCCCACACCCAAACGGCTCCAGGACGCCAAGAAGAAGGGGCAGGTTCCCCGGTCCCGGGAGCTGAGCGCGATGCTGGTCATGATGACCGGGGCGATCTTTCTGATTGGTTTTGGTCCGATCATGGCCGGCAATGTGGCGGATATCCTGCGGCAAGGGCTCAGCTACGACCGTGAGGCAGTCATGACCAGCCAGCATCTGCCCCTGTATTTCCGTCTTGCGGTCATGGAGGGTATCAAGGTGGTGCTGCCCATCATGGGGGTGTTGTTCATCGCCGCACTGGCCGCACCCACATTGATCGGGGGCTGGTCCTTCAGTCTGCAGGCGCTTCAACCCAAACCCAGCAAGCTCAACCCGGTCAGCGGCTTCAAACGGATTTTCGGCACCAAGGCATTGATTGAACTGCTCAAGGCCATCGGCAAGTTCGGCATGGTGGCCGTGGTCGCGGCCGTCATGTTCTGGCTCTTCAGGGATCGCTTTCTGGCCCTGGGCAGTGTGCCCCTGCCGCGTGGTCTGTTCGAGGCCGGGCAGCTGGTGGCGATCTGCTTTCTGGTGTTTACCACCGCCCTGATCGTGGTGGCGGCCATCGATGTGCCCTACCAGATCTGGGACAACACCAAAAAACTCAAGATGACCAAGCAGGAAGTCAAGGATGAGATGAAGGAGACGGAGGGCAAGCCCGAGGTCAAGCGCAAGATCCGCGAGACCCAGCAGGAAATGTCGCGGCAGCGGATGATGGAAGCGGTGCCCAAGGCGGATGTGGTGGTTACCAACCCCAGCCATTTTGCCGTGGCCCTGCGCTATGAACCCACGCGCTCTGATGCGCCGGTGGTGGTGGCCAAGGGTACCGATCGCGTGGCTCTGAGAATCCGCGAAATTGCCACGGAGAACGAGGTGCCCATCCTCGAGGCTCCGCCGTTGGCCCGCGCCTTGCATGCAAGCACTGAGCTGGGTGACGAGATTCCGGCGCAGTTGTACCGGGCGGTGGCGGAAGTCCTGGGCTGGGTCTTCCAGCTGCGCCGCCAGCGAAGCCGGGGTGGGCCGCGCCCGAAGGCACCGAGCCCGGACGTGGATCCGGATATGGATCCCGGCCCGGATGGCAGACGCAGGCGTTCATGAGGGTGAACTAGGCAATGGCAACGGGACAGGCAATGCTGTTGGACGGCTTTCGGAGCGCCATGCGCTCAGGGCTTGGTGTGCCGGTATTGCTGATCGCGGTGCTGGCCATGGTAATCGTGCCGCTGCCGCCGATCGCCCTGGACATGTTCTTTACTTTCAACATCGCGTTGGCGCTGGTGGTGGTGCTCGCGGTGATCTACATCGCGCGGCCCCTGGATCTGGGCGTTTTCCCCACCGTTCTGCTGGCCGCCACCGTACTGCGACTGGCACTCAACATCGCTTCCACCCGCGTCATCCTGCTGGAAGGGCATACCGGGACAGCGGCGGCCGGGCGTGTCATCGAGGCCTTCGGTGAATTCGTTGTCGGGGGCAATTATGCCGTCGGCCTGATCGTGTTCACCATTCTGGTGATCATCAATTTCGTCGTGATCACGAAAGGCGCCACGCGGGTGTCGGAAGTGACCGCCCGCTTTACCCTGGATGCCATGCCCGGCAAGCAGATGGCCATTGATGCCGACCTCAATGCCGGCCTCATTACTGATGATCAGGCAAGGGATCGGCGCCAGGAGATTCGTGAAGAAGCGGATTTCTACGGCTCCATGGATGGTGCGTCCAAGTTCGTGCGCGGTGATGCCATTGCTGGCATCCTGATCATGCTCATCAACATCGTTGGCGGTCTGATCATCGGCACCGTGCAGCACAGCCTGAGCCTGGCCGAGGCCGGCCGCAACTACACCCTGCTGACCATTGGTGACGGTCTGGTGGCTCAGATCCCGGCCCTCCTTTTGTCCACCTCGGTTGCCATTATCGTGACGCGCATGTCCCGCAGCCAGGACATGGGCGAGCAGATCATCCGTCAGCTGGTCGGCAATGGCCGGGTGCTGGGTGTTGCCTCCGGCGTGCTGCTCACTCTGGGCGTGATTCCGGGCATGCCGAACATGGCCTTCCTCACTCTGGCCGCCATCACCGGTTACATGGCCTGGAAGGTGAGCCGGGAGGGCGAGGTACTCACCGGAGACGAGGAAGAAGGGGCCGCGGTGGCGGCTGGTGGTCGTCCCGGCAAGGCCGGCGAGGCCGAAGCGCGGCCGGGTCGAACCGTGGAACCGGGCGGCGGCGAAGAGCTGGGTGAACTGCGCTGGGAGGACGTGACCCAGAGTGATCTGCTGGGCCTTGAAGTCGGTTATCGCCTGATTCCCCTGGTGGATCGCAAGCAGGGCGGTGAACTCATGACCCGGATACGCGGGGTGAGGAAGAAACTGTCGCGGGAGTTGGGGTTTCTCGTCCAGTCCGTGCATATCCGGGACAACCTGGAACTTCCGCCCAATCATTACCGCATCACCCTGATGGGGGATCCGGTGGGTGAGGCAGAAATTCACCCGGATCGGGAGATGGCCATCAACCCCGGACAGGTGCACGGGCGGATCAAGGGCATCGAGACCCGTGATCCCGCCTTCGGCCTGGAGGCGGTCTGGATTGATCCCGAGCAGAGGGACAACGCCCAGACACTGGGATACACGGTGGTGGATCCCAGTACCGTGGTGGCCACCCACCTGAGCCATGTGATCCAGAGCCATGGTCATGAGTTGCTGGGTCACGAGGAAGTCCAGAAGCTGCTGGACATGCTCAAGCAGACCGACAAGAAGCTGGTGGAGAGCCTGGTTCCGGATGTGATGCCGCTCAGCCGGGTGGTGAAAGTGCTGCAGCGCCTGCTGGAAGAGCGGGTACCCATCCGCAATCTGCGCAGCATCGCCGAGAGCCTGGCCGAACACGGCACCCAGACCCAGGATCCGGAAGAATTGCTCGGTCATGTGCGCGAGGCACTGGCCAGAACCATCATCCAGGAAGTGGCCGGCAGCCGGGAGGAAGTGCCCGTGATCACCCTGGACCCACAGTTGGAACAGATATTGCAGGATGCCATTCGCCAGGGTGGCGCCGGCAGTGTGGAACCGGGTCTCGCGGAGCGTTTGCAGCAGGGCCTGGCGGAAGCCACCCGCAAGCAGGAGAGTCTGGGCGAGCCGGCCATCCTGCTGGTCTCCCCGGCGATCCGGGGCTGGCTGGCACGGTTCCTGAGGCAGGCGGTGCCGGGGCTGAGCGTACTCTCCTACAACGAGGTACCGGACAGTCGGAAGGTTCGACTGGTGGCATCAATCAGCGGCGAGTGAGGCCGTGATCGGGGTGAAAACCCCGGTGAACGGCGGGTTTCACGGCGGCAGGGTCCGGTTCGGACCGGGGCCGACCGGGAGGAAAAGAGATGAAAATCAAGCGATTCGTTGCACCCGACATGCGTACGGCGATCCGCCAGGTACGGGAGGATCAGGGACCGGATGCGGTCATCCTTTCCAATCGTTCCATCAACGGTGGCATCGAGATCATCGCGGCGGTGGATTACGACGAGGCCCTGGTCAATCAGGCCCTGGGGCGGAGCCGGGATTCCGTTCATCGTGGTCGCGAGGAAACGTCGAGGCGACGGAATTCTGACGAATCCCCGCTGGCCGCCTATCGGGACGCGGATGCCGGGTCATCGCCGGAAGCAATGGAAGATGAGCGCAGCTGGCTGGAAGGTGTCGACGACGATAGCGATACCGCGGAGGAGGATGAATTCGCCGCTCGTCTGGCCGCGGCGGCCGAGGCCCTTGATGAAGATGAAGGACCGAGTGACGATGACCTTCCGGGATACCAGCCCCGGCGGCCAAGTCGCCTGAGTCGGAACCCGGAGCGGGATGTCGGCGATGCGCTTTCGCCGAATGCCGGCCTGGATGGAAACGCCCGAATCGTCTGGTCCCAGGAGCCCAACCTCATGGAGGTGCGGCGGGAACTGAGCAGTGTTCGCAGCATGCTGGAGAACCAGTTTTCCAGCCTGGCCTGGGATCGGCTTTCCCGCGAGCGGCCGGTCAAGGCGGGTGTGCTGAGGGAATTGAGCGCCATGGGCATAGAGCCTGACCTGGCGCGGGATATTCTCAAGGCCATGCCGGTGCTGGGCGATCCCCAGCAGGCCTGGCGTCTGCCTCTGGGCATGCTGGCCCAGCGTATTCCGGTGGGTAGTGACGAGATTCTGGAGAAGGGGGGGCGGATTGCCCTGGTGGGGCCCACCGGAGTGGGAAAGACCACCACCATTGCCAAACTGGCCGCCCGCTTCGCCCTGCGTCACGGCAAGCGCCATGTGGCCCTGGTCACGACTGATCATTACCGGGTTGGCGGACAGGAGCAGCTTCACAGTTACGGTCGTATACTGGGGGTGCCTGTCTACTCGGTGGACAGTCCGCAGGAATTGCGCGAGACCTTGCAGGAATTGGAGAACAAGCGGCTCGTGCTGGTGGATTGTGCCGGCATGAGTCAACGTGACAATCGCATTCCGGCCCAGCTTGGAATGCTTCGGGAAGTTCAGGGTGAGGCCCTCAGGATCAATCTGGTGCTGTCCGCTGACAGCCCGGCGCCGACCCTGGAAGAGATCGTCCGGGCCTACGGGCCCGAGGATCTGGATGGCTGCATCCTGACCAAGCTGGACGAGGCCACCGGTCTGGGCGGGGCGATCTCGGTGGCTGTGCGACATAATCTGCCCATTGGCTACATCGCCGACGGGCAGCGGGTGCCCGAGGATATTCAGCCGGCCCGCAGTCACCGTCTGGTAAGCCGGGCGGTACAGCTGCAGCGGCAGCGTCCGCGACGGGTGGATGAATCGGAGCTGGCCGCACGCTTTGGCGGGGTGGCCGCAGACAGCATTGCATGAGGGAGTGGTGTTGATGGATCAGGCCGCAGGACTGCGACGGATGAACAAGCCAAAGCCGGTTCAGGTGATTGCCGTGACCTCCGGCAAGGGCGGGGTGGGCAAGACCAATATCTCCGTCAATCTGGCGGCCGCCATGGGCGTGGCCGGCAAGAAAGTCATGCTGTTCGATGCCGATCTCGGTCTGGCCAATGTGGATGTGGTGCTGGGCCTGCAGCCGCGCAGGAATCTTTCTCATGTGATTGACGGCGAGTGTGGCCTGGAGGAGATTCTGCTGGATGGCCCGGCCGGAATGAAGGTGGTGCCGGCCTCTTCCGGCACCAAGCGCATGGCGGAGCTGACCCCGTCCGAGAATGCCGGCCTCATTCGTGCCTTCAGTGATCTGGGCGACGATCTGGACGTGCTCGTCGTGGATACGGCCGCCGGGATTGCCGATGGTGTGGTGAGTTTCACCCAGGCGGCCCAGCACGCGATCCTCGTGGTCTGCGATGAGCCCGCCTCCATCACGGATGCCTATGCCATGATCAAGGTGCTGTCACGGGAGCACGGTATTCGCCATTTCCGGGTACTGGCGAACATGACTCAGACCAGCCATCACGGACGCACCCTGTTCGGCAAGATCTCCAGCGTTGCCGAGCGCTTTCTGGATGTGAATCTGGAATACATCGGTGCCATTCCCTTCGATGAACAGCTTCGCAAGGCCGTGCAGAAACAGAATGCGGTGGTGGAGGCCTTCCCCCGCAGCCGCGCCGCACTGGCCTTTAGAAATCTGGCCGAAGAGGTGGGGCGCTGGCCGGTTCCGGATGGGCCGCGCGGCAATCTCGAGTTTTTCGTGGAGCGCCTGATCGGCGGTAATGCCGCTGCCTCCGATGGAGGGGGCATCGCGTGATGGATGCCACCTCCCGTTACGAGCAGGTTCGTGATTCGGGTGGTGATGACCTGGTGCTCCGGCACGCGGGTCTGGTCAAGCGCATTGCCTATCATCTGGCGGCGCGTCTTCCCGCCACGGTGGATGTGGAGGATCTGATTCAGGCCGGCATGGTTGGTCTTCTGGAGGCCGGCAGCCAGTACAGCGATGATCGCGGTGCCAGCTTCGAAACCTACGCCGGAATCCGGATCCGTGGTGCCATGCTGGATGAGATCCGAAAGTCGGACTGGACGCCCCGTTCGGTTCACCGTGCTTACCGGGAAGTCAGCGAGGCGATACGCCGCATTGAAAACGAGACGGGGCGGGATGCGCGGGATCGCGATGTGGCCGAAGCCGTCGGACTGAGCATGCAGGACTATCACCGCGTGATGCAGGATGCGGTGCGCTGCCGTCTTTTCAGTCTCGACGAGCTCGCACCCGGGCAGGAGGATGGTTTGCCCGGCATGGAGTCTGAGACCGAACACCCGGATTCCGCGGTGGAATCCGAGGATTTTCGTCGTTCACTGGCCACGGTGATTGAAGGGCTCCCTGAGCGGGAGAAACTGGTCATGTCCCTTTACTATGAACAGGAGCTGAACCTCCGGGAAATCGGAGAGGTTCTGGGGGTCAGTGAGTCCCGGGTTTGCCAGATCCACGGGCAGGCCATGACCCGAACCCGGGCGCGGTTGTCGGACTGGCTGGAGTGATTGCGCTGGGAACCTTAGAGAGGTTCCATGACACTTGATCAGCAACTAGGAATCGGGAGGTTGGCTTGGACAAGAACATGAAGATTCTGGTGGTGGATGATTTCTCCACCATGCGACGAATCATCAAGAATCTCTTGCGGGATCTTGGGTTCAACAATACCCAGGAGGCTGATGACGGCAAGACGGCCCTGCCACTGCTCAAGAACGGTGATTTCGATTTCGTCGTCACCGACTGGAACATGCCGGGCATGACCGGTCTGGATCTGCTCAAGGAGATTCGCGCCGACGAGAAGCTGAGTTCCATGCCGGTACTCATGGTCACCGCTGAAGCCAAGCGGGATCAGATCGTCGAGGCGGCCCAGGCCGGCGTCAACGGCTACATCATCAAGCCCTTCACGGCAGCCACGCTGAAGGAGAAGATCGAGAAGATCTTTGAACGCCTGGAGGGCTGACGCCTTCACGTGCCGCGACGGGAGACAGAATGACCATGGCATTTGATGATCAAAAGCGGGCTGATGACTACCGCGAGCGGGTGCAGCGCATGGCGCAGGCCCTGGAAAGCGGCGACGAGCGCATCTTCAACGAGGAGCTGGATGAGCTGACCCATATCCGCGAGAAGGAGCTGTTCGTGGAGGTCGGCAAGCTGACCCGGGAGCTGCACGACGCGCTCAAGAGTTTCCGCATGGATTTTCGGCTGGCGGAGCTGGCCGAGAAGGAAATGCCGGATGCGCGTGATCGTCTCAACTACGTGGTGGAAATGACCGAGAAGGCCGCCCACACCACCCTGGAAACGGTGGAATCCCTGTTGCCACGGGCGGAATCCATGGGCAGCGAGGCCAGGACACTGGCCGCCGACTGGGAACGTTTTCTCGCTCGCAACATGGCCGCGGACGAGTTCCGCCAGGTGGCGCGCCGATTGCAGACCTTTCTGGGGGCCGCCGACAGTGATGTGGAAAGCATTCGAGGCGGGCTCACCGAGATTCTGATGGCCCAGGAGTATCAGGACCTGACCGGGCAGATCATCAGCCGAGTGATCAGCATGGTGCAGGAACTGGAAGAGGGCATGGTGGATCTGCTCCGGGTCGCCGGTGGAAAACAGCTCAAGTCTGAGCCGCAAGTGGCCGATAAGGAAGAGAAGAAGCCGGAGAAGTCCGATTCTCGCGGGCATGGCCCGGCAACTCCCTCCGATCAGGCAGGGGATGTGGCCCAGGGCCAGGATGAGGTTGATGATCTTTTGTCCAGCCTGGGTTTCTGAGCGGCCCCCGGTGCGGGCGCCCTGTTTCACCATCGTGAAACGGGTTTGAATGGAGGGGAGCATGAGCTTCGAAGTGGATCAGGAGCTGTTGGCCGATTTCCTGGTGGAAGCCGGAGAAATCCTCGAAGAGCTTGGTGAACAGCTGGTCGAGCTGGAACAGCGGCCGGATGACACGGACCTGCTCAACACCATCTTCCGTGGTTTTCACACCATCAAGGGGGGTGCCAGCTTCCTGAGCCTGAAGGAAATGGTGGATCTCTGCCACAGCGCCGAAGACGTGTTTGACGTGCTGCGCGCCGGTGACATCTCCGTCACCCAGGGTTTGATGGACGATGCCCTGTCCACTCTGGATTGGCTGCACACCATGTTTGCCGAGGTGCGTGAATCGAAGCCCCTGTCCCAAGCTCCCCAGTCACTGATTGACTCCCTGCGCAGCCGCATCGACGGCCAGAATGGCGAATCCGGGGATGGGCCCGTCGCCGCAGCCGCTGAAACCATCGAGCCGGACTCAGTGCCCGCCCCGGTAGAGGCTGCCAGAGACGCGACGGACGACGAATTCGAGGCCATGTTGTCGGCGGGAAATGACAGCGGTTCGCCGTCAATGCCGGATACTCCCGCCGGGGGTGACGAGATCAGCGAAGAGGAGTTCGAGGGCCTGCTTGACGAACTGCACGGTCAGGGAAGCGGGCCGGGCGTGGCGGCTGCGTCCGGCGATGAAATCACGGAAGACGAGTTTGAATCCCTGCTGGATGAATTGCATGGCAGCAAGGCCGCGCCCGGCAAGCCCTCTTCGGCGGCTGCAGGCGACACGGCGGGAAATCAGGGCGAGGCGTTCATCAGTGACGATGAATTCGAGGCCCTGATGGATGACCTTCACGGCAAGGGCCGCGGTCCTTCGGCGGCTGCCCGGCCCGAGTCCCCGCAAGAGAAGGATGCGGGGGCGGTTCAGTCTGCCCCTGAGGCGACGGCCTCCCCGGTGAGCGACAAGCCAGCCAGCCAGAAGGATGTAAGCAAGCCGGACAGCCGGCAGCCGGCCAAGCCGGCCAGCCCGGCAGCGGCCGCCATGTCCGCGGAGACCACGGTGCGTGTGGATACCAGCCGGCTGGATTCCATCATGAATCTGGTGGGCGAGCTGGTGCTGATCCGCAACCGCTTGGTCACGCTGGGTGGTGACCAGGCTCAGGATGAAGCAACCGCGAATGCGGTGAGCGAGCTGGATCTGGTGACATCCGACCTGCAGGGCGCGGTGATGCATACCCGCATGCAGCCGGTGAAGAAGGTCTTTTCCCGTTTCCCGCGCGTGGCGAGGGATCTGGCCCGCAATCTCGAGAAACAGGTGAAGCTGGAGCTGCACGGAGAGGACACCGACCTGGACAAGAACCTGGTGGAGGCGCTGGCGGATCCCCTGGTTCATCTGGTTCGCAATGCCGTCGATCATGGCATCGAGTCACCGGACATCCGGCGTCAGGCCGGAAAGAATGAGACGGGAACGGTCGTGCTGTCGGCCGAACAGGAAGGCGATCAGGTTCTGCTGACGATTCGTGATGACGGGGCGGGCATGAACCCCGATGCCCTGCGCCGCAAGGCCGTGGACAAGGGCCTGATGGAAATGGACGAGGCCGAACGCCTGGATGATCGGGAGGCCTTCAATCTGATCTTCCGGCCGGGTTTCAGCACCAAGGAGCAGATTTCGGACGTATCCGGTCGCGGTGTGGGCATGGATGTGGTCAAGACCAGAATTGCCCAGCTCAATGGCACCATCGAGATCGATTCAAGGCCGGGGCGGGGTTCCGAAATCCAGATCCGGGTGCCTCTGACGCTGGCCATTCTGCCCACCCTGATGGTCACGCTCGATGGCTCGATCTTCGCGCTGCCCCTGTCGAATATCCGGGAGGTCATCTACCTGGACGAGAAGACCGCTCATCGGGTGGACGGACGGCAGGTGATTCGAGTGAGAAACCGCACCCTTCCGCTTGTCTACCTGAGACAGTGGCTGTCCGGAAGCAATGCCCCGGATCGCGAGGACGACCGCCAGGTGGTCATTGTCGAAGTGGGCGGTCAGCAATTGGGTCTGGTGGTGGATGATGTGCTCGGGAGGGAAGAAGTGGTGATCAAGCCCCTGGGCGCCTACTTGAGAGGCATGGCCGGGTACGCGGGCGCAACCATCACGGGTGACGGGCGCATCGCACTGATTCTGGACGTGCCGATCCTGGTCAAATCACAGAGCATGGAAAGCCGGAAGGCATCCTGAGGCCGAGGCGTAGCAGATGGATATCCTCACCATACTTGGCATTCTATTCGGGCTGTTCGCCGTATTTGGCGGTGTTATCGCCAAGGGTGCCGAGATTGGCAATCTCTGGAACGGTGCCGCGTTCGTCATCGTGATCATCGGTACATTCGGTGCGATGATGGTTCAGACACCCCTGCGTGCACTCCTGCGTGCCGGGAAGGTCTTCATCTGGCTGTTCAGTCCGCCCCAGGAAGACCGTCGGAAACTGATCCAGAAGATCGTCGACTGGAGCCAGGTGGCCCGAAAGGAAGGGCTGCTCGGCCTTGAAGCCGTGGTCGAGGAGGAAAAGGATCCCTTCACCAGAAAGGGGCTGCAGCTGCTGGTGGATGGCGGGGAACCGGATGTGATCCGGGGCATTCTCGAAGTGGATCTGGATGCCACCGAGGAGTTCGACAAGCAGGCGGTCAAGGTCTACGAGAACCTGGGGATCTATGCCCCGACGCTGGGCATCGTGGGGGCCGTCATGGGCCTGATGGCCGTGATGCAGAACCTTGCGGAACCGGACAAGCTGGGGCCGGGTATCGCCGCGGCCTTCGTCGCCACGATTTACGGCATTGCGTCTGCCAACCTGCTGTTCCTCCCCATGGCCGGCAAGCTGGATCGGGCCATCAAGGACCAGACTCAGACGCGGGAGATGTTCATTGACGGTCTGATTTCCATTGCCGAAGGGGAGAACCCGCGCAATATCGAGACCAAGCTTCAGGGCTACCTGAATTGAATCAAGCCCTTTTGGGGCAGGAGGCAGGTCGCCGATGGCTCGCCGAAAGAAAAAGCATGAAGACCATATCAACCACGAAGCCTGGGCGATTCCCTATGCGGACATGCTGGTGTTGCTGCTGGCCTTTTTCGTGGTGATGTATTCCATCTCCTCGGTGAATGAAGGCAAGTATCGGGTGCTCTCTTCGTCCCTGGCGGCTGCCTTCCGGGGTGAGCCCATGACCATCCAGCCCGTTCAATTCGGGGAGCATCAGCGAGCGGAATCCGAGACTCGCTTCGAAGTGGATCTGATCCAGGAGCCCACCAGTGCCATTGACTGGGCGTCGGAGGGAATGGCGCCGCCGGATGGTCTGCCACAGGATTTCTACAACGAGGCCTCGGCCATGCAGGCCAGCCTCGAACAGATCGCTCAGGAAATGCGCGAGGCCATGGCCATGCTCATTGACGACGATCTGATCGAGATACGCGGCTCGGAATTCTATATCGAAGTGGAGATCAAGGCCGACATCCTCTTTCCCAGTGGCGTTGCCCGGCTCTCGGACGGGGCGGTACCCATTCTCCAGCGGATCGCGGAGGTGTTGCTGCCATTCCCCAATCCGGTCCAGGTGGAAGGGCACACGGATAATGTGCCCATTTCCACGGAGCGCTTTCCGTCCAACTGGGAGTTGTCTTCGGCCAGGGCAGCCAGTGTGGTGCACATCTTCCGGGATGCGGGCATTGAGCCCATGCGTCTTGCCGTGGTTGGCCTGGGTGAGCATCGTCCGGTGGCCACGAACGAAACGCCGGAAGGCCGAAACCGCAATCGTCGGGTGGTGCTCACGGTGCTGGCTGATCCGCGCATCCAGGAGCGCTGGTTCGTCGAAGGCAGTGGTGTCGACGGTGCGGATGGTCTGCAGGAAATGACCGAGTTGTTCGAGGAAGGCGAGGAGGAAGAGTCCATCCTGCCCGAGGATATCGAAGCCGGCCAGCCGGATGAAGGAGGCGAGCAGTGACGATCTGGGCGGTCGCCAATCAGAAGGGTGGCGTGGGCAAGACCACCACCGTCATCAGCCTGGCCGGGGCTCTGAGGCAGCGTGGCGAGCGCGTACTGGTGGTGGACCTGGATCCCCATGCGTCCCTGAGTAGCTATCTCGGCCTGGATCCGGAACAGACGGATGACGGTGTCTATTCGCTGTTTCTGAAGGCGGTGGGGGAGGCGCCCGTCAACGGGGGGCCACGGGTTCGCCACACCGGCGCGGATGATATTGATATCCTGCCGGCCAGCCCGGCCCTGGCTGTGCTGGATCGCAAGTATGGCACCCGAACGGGAATGGGGGTGGTCTTGCAGCGGGGTCTCGGGGGGCTGAAGGGTGAATGGGATCATGTCATCCTGGACTGCCCGCCCATGCTGGGCATTCTCATGGTCAATGCCCTGGCCGCCTGTGACCAGCTGGTCATTCCCGTGCAGACGGAGTTTCTCGCCCTCAATGGTCTACGGCGCATGTTGCGCACCCTGGAAATGATCGGCCGATCACGCGGCGTGGTTCCCGATTACCTCATCGTTCCCACCCAGTTCGATCGCCGTACACGCGCTTCCCTTCAGAGTCTGTATACCCTGCGTGATGAATTTGCGCCCCACGTCTGGGAACAGGTCATTCCGGTGGATACCCGTTTCCGCGAAGCCAGCCGGCTGGGGCGGCCGCTGACCACGCTGTCACCGGAGGCCCGGGGCGCCAGGGCCTACGACGCCCTCTGTCGGGACTTGATGAGCAGTGACAAGCAATTGCGGGAGGTGGCTTCGTGAATGATCACCACCCAGAGGATCCACTGGCCCGTTATCTTGCGGACATGCTTGCCGATGACGAGGGCGCGGTGAACGAGACCGTGGAGATGATGGAAGCGCCGGTGCCGGTGGCCCCGGAGTCCACCAGGGTGGATCGTCCTTCGCAGGTGGATTGGTGGGGCTTTGGTGTCGCCCATCTGATTCTGGTGCTGCCCGGCGAACAGGTACGCTCCGTGACGGACGAGATACCCGTCGGCATGGATTGGCTCAGTGATCGCCTGCTTCAGGGGCGTCACCGGCTGCAGGGAGAGTCGCGGGTGATCGTGGATCCCGCCTGTCTGATTCTGCCAGAGGCGCATCGCCGCTCTTTGCCGCCGCTCTCCGAGCGGGCCAGTGGGCTTGTGCACCTGGCGGACGGTGATCTCACTCTGATTGCGGGATCCGAGCCCTTGCCCGTCAGTCTGGAGGCCGATGAGGTACGCTGGCGCCAGGAGCCTGGAAGCCGCCCCTGGCTGGCCGGCACGATCATGAATCGCAGCATGGTGGTGCTTGATATCCCTGGCCTGCTGGCGGCGATTGAGAGTCAGCAAGGAGATTGAGCATGTCTGAAGAAGACAGACAGGAGCACCGGGCCTCCGAAGCCAGGCCTGCTCCCGCCCGCAAGAAAAGCGCTCGGCGGGCCGAGCGCAAACAGGAACCCCGGGAACAGTGGGTCAGCTTTCGCCTCGGGCGTGAGCGCTACGCCATTCAGGCCACCCATGTGCAGGAGATCCTCAAGGCTGGAAACATCACGCCTGTACCCGGCGCGGAGCATTTCGTGCTGGGTGTGATCAATCTGCGTGGCAATATCGTGACCGTCATCGATACCCGTTTGCGCTTTGCGCTGGATGAGCCGGATCAGGAATGCATCCATCAGGTAATCGTGCTGGAAACCGAGGATCAGGTTCTGGGGCTGATGGTGGATGATGTGGATGAGGTCATCGATATCCGGCCCAGCGAGATCGAGCCGGCGCCGCAGTTCGAGAACAACCAGGTGTCGAGGCATATTCTGGGTGTGGTGCGACGGGAAGACGGTCTGACGGTTCTGGTGGACGTACGTCGCCTCATGCCCAATGAAGAAAAGGACAGGAAGCAGGCGGTTTAGAACCTCTCTGGTTCATTCATCCGTGGTCGCAGCCAGCCGGAGTTTTCTCGCGAGGCGCGCTCTGAGGGCGACTGCTCCGGTGTCACTCGGGCCGCCCGTATCCTCTACCTTTCGGGCCTGGCGCGTGCCGCTGTCAGTTCAAGTGCGTTCCAGACGCGTTTGTGCATTGCCTGACCATGGCCCAGAGGCTACTGTGCGGCACAATGGGCCCTGTATCCGACGTTTCGGTGCCAACGGCGGGCGCGAACGCTTTATCGGAGGTTTCTTGGATATGGCTGCTGATAATGTGACCCCGACCGGGCCGGTGACGCCGACACATCCCACTCATCCCGGATTGAGTGATGAAGAACGTCGTCGTCGCGCGGAAGAGCGACGGCAGCGCCGCGAGAAGGCGGAGCGAGAGCCTTCGGAGCCCGAACCGGACGATACCGATGGCTCTCGGGATCGGCCGGATCAGGACGATGATGGGCCGCATATCGATGAATATGTCTGAGCGGCGCCCTGAAGGAAGCTGGCATGAGTTTTGACCTTACTGTTTTGCTGTGGGGCGCGGTAATCGCCGTCCTGGCGCTGGGGCTGGGGCTTGCCTGGGTGGGAATCCGGCGGGTTCGGCTTGCCGAGGCCCTGAGCCGTGAACTGCGGGCTGACATGGAGACGCTGCGTCGCGAAACCTCGGAGCTGCAACCCTATGCCTTGCAACTGGGAGAGCGTCTCGGGGCCATCGAACGTCGCATGAGTCACCTGAGCGACCGACAGGCACAGGTGGAATCCCAGGCCCGCTCAGGGCCCGATTACGACAGTGCCATTCGCATGGCCAAGGCGGGAGCCACACCGGAGGAACTGTCACGCCAGTGTGGTCTGGGGCAGAGCGAGGCGAAACTGGTTGTTGCCATTCACGGCGAGCGTCCCTGATTCTCCGGCTCATCGCTTGCTGGTGGCATTCTCCCCGATAGCCAGTAGGCGAAGGCGATCACCTCGGCCACGGCCACGTAGAGTTCTCTCGGAATTCTTTCCCCCACCTCCAGTCTTGCCAGGAATCGGACAAGGTCCGGATCCTTGTGGATGGGAACACCGTGGCTTTCGGCAATGGCGAGAATCTCCTCGGCCAGCAGGCGCTGTCCGCTGGCGGTCACCTCCGGTGCCTCGCTGCCATCGTAATGCAGGGCCACGGCCACCGGTGCGCTCTTGTCCTTGCCGCGATGACTCATGCGCGACCCCTGAAGCTGCTGTGGGGAAAGGGGGCGTCCGGCAGGGAGGGGCTGCCGGCACTGAGCTGAAGGCGTTCCAGGGTCAGGCCGGCGTCTCTCAGCCTTTCGCGAAAGTGATCCAGTGACTGGCGCATGGTTTCCAGCGTTTCGGTCCGATGGGCGTAGAGGTGGATGGAAATGCGTTCGCCCCTGAGTCGCAGGCGTGCATGGAAGGGGCCCAGCTCGGGGATCGTCACACCAACGGTTACCGTCCAGCTCTCCATTTCATCGCTGTCCTTGCGCCGCCTTTCTTCCAGCAGAAACTGCCAGATGTCATCACTGTTCTGACGGGATACCGGGATTTCGAACCAGAGTTGACTGCGCCCGCTCTCGCTTTCCGGGTTGCTGGAGGCCAGCTGGTGCAGTTCACTGCGCGCCATGGCCCCTTCAATCTGGCGGACGATGATGCGCAAGGCCTCGGGCAGGTCTCGAAGCAGGGCGCCCTGCATGCCGGCCGTTGTGGCCTGTGCCGCCGCCGATGTGGTCGAACCACGGGGTGTGGTGGCTGACGGATTGCCCTGGAACCAGTCCCGACCCGGTGGCGATGTCTGGGGACGTTCGCTGCCAGGCCGGGTGGCATTCACCCGTGGTGGTGGCAGGCGCCCCTCTCTTTCCGCGGTGTGCAGGTTCATGAGGCTGCGGCCCAGCGCGGCCTTCCAGTCCCTCGTCAATGGGTCGGAGGCCGGACCCTGGGCACCACGTGACTGGGCAATGGCGGCCATCAGGCGTTTTTCCGTGTTCAGGCCGCTGTCTGCAACAGCGCTTGAAACGCCCGCCGGGGTGGAGAGCTCGGTGGGTGTTCTGAGCGCCTGCATCATCGGGGCCAGCGCTTCGCGCAGGGCAGTCAGGCGCTGATCCGGTGTGGCCGGTGCGCGCATCAGCGCGCGCAGACTGTTCAGCAGGGCACGGCTGTCCGATTGCTGGTTCAGCAGTAACGGCAGCCGTCGCAGGCGTGCGTCAATGTCACGGGTGCTTGATGGGGAAGTTTCATGTGCAGGAGAGGCGGCGCCAGGAGAAAGTGGCGGGCGGGCCTCAAGCACCCGCATGTCCAGTGTCTGCCCGGTGTTGAGCACCTCCAGGACCAGCCGCGTTCCCGCCGGTGGATGGAGTGGTGCAGCCCCGGGGATCTGTCCGCCTGTCGGCGCCGTGGCCCGGACGATGGCCTGACTGCTGTCGGTCATCGCCTGGATGGGAAGACGGTCCCGACCGATCTGCAGCAGGATCTGCTCTCCTTGCTGAACCAGCCTCGCAGCAACCACCTGGCCAGCCCGCAGGCCTGCCACGCCGCGATGCGGTTTATCTGCCCCGGCCCGACCCGCAAGCAGGTCGGAAATGCGAATGTCACTCATACCTTTCTGTTCCCGCCGATTCCCCGGAAGCATAGCAGCCCGCTCGCCGGGACAATTACCCCCCTCATCCCGATGCGCATGGTTCCCCCTGCCGATGAAGGGATACAATGGATTCGACACCATCATGACACCGGCATTCCCGCGTGATTTGGCATGAATCCTGCTGATTCTTTCTCAAACGGCGGCGGCACCCCCGATCGACGGGTTTTTGGCGGCCAAAAGCTCAAGGATTTCCGTTTATTGCCGTCAAGCATTGATACGGGACGAGAGAATCACCGAATCTCGCGAAGCGACCGCGGAATGCCCCGGATCAGGAGCCGAGAGGATGGCTGAGCAAGACAGCTGGGATCAGACGGATCACTCCATGCTGGCCGGTTTCGAAGAAGACGGGCGGCAGTTTCTGAGTTTCCGTCTGGGTGGCGAGGATTACGGCATCGACATTGCCCGAATCCAGGAAATCCGTGGCTGGTCCGAGGTGCGCAAGATTCCCGGGGCGCCGGCCTGGATTCTGGGCATGCTCAAGCTGCGCGGTGCGGTGATTCCCATCGTCGACATGCGACTGCGTTTTGGTCTGGACGTCACTGAAGGCACGGATCGCAATGTGATCATCATCCTCAATCTCGGGCTGGATGAGAATGCCCAGGATGTGGGGATCGTGGTCGACGAAGTGGCCGATGTGGTGGGCGTCCCGGAGGATGGTATTCGCAACGCCCCCCGGATGGGTGGCAACGTGGATACCGAATACCTGGAAGGGATTGCCCCGCAGGGCGACGGCATGTTGATGCTGCTGGATGCGCCCAGACTGTTTCGCGGCTGGGAGCTGGAAGAGTTGCGTTCACTGGGTGAGCAATGACGACAGAGCCGGAAGTTCAATGGCGAGCTGAATGACCAGACTCAGGGGTTTGAAATGAAGATGAAGCTGTCCATCAAGGCAAGACTGATCATACTGATTGCCGTAGCCGCCATCATGGTACTGGTCATCGGCTTCGTCGGTCTTCAGGGCAACCGGGCCGGGCTCGTGGCTGCGGAAGAGTTCCGTGACGAAGTCGCCGCAAGACTGATCATTGTCAACCAGATCGCGAACCTGGAACAGGACCAGCGCCTGGATGTCTACGAAGCGCTGATCGACCCGTCACCGCGGGGAATCGAGCGCGCCGAGCAGGCCATCGAGGAACGCAGCGATGAATTGGATCGGCTCTGGCAGGCCTATTTGGATGATCGCGAGCTCGTCGGTGAAGAGGCCGCCTTCGCCGAGGAGTGGCAAGCTGCTCGCGGACAGCAGGAACGCGCCATTCAGTCAGTCTTTGATGCCCTCTGGGATGAAAACACGGGACTGGCCATTCGCCTTGAACAGAACCAGCTGGCGCCCGCGGCCGCCATGGTGGAAAGCGGGGCCGAGAATCTGGTCCAGTTCCAGGTGGAACGGGCCGACCGTGTGACCGAACGCATTACTGCTCGCATGCAGCGTCTCAACCGAATTGCCATTTTCGTCATCGTGGCCGGTCTGCTGATTACCGTCATCATTGGCTGGACCACACTGGCCAATGTGCGTGCGGCACTGGACAAGGCCAGCAAGCTGGTGGAGCGTATCTCCGACGGGCACCTCAGTAACCGTACCAAGGTCGAGATCCGCGACGAGATCGGGCTGATGATCGAGGATCTGGCCGAAATGGACCAGAAACTCAGTAGCATCGTTCAACAGGTGCGTGATGCCGCCAATTCGGTGGACAGTGCCGCCCAGGAGATTGCCGCGGGCACAGACGATCTCGCCCAGCGAACCCAGGAACAGGCATCGTCCATCGAAGAAACGGCGTCCAGCATGGAGGAAATGACCTCCACGGTGAAGAACAACGCCGACAATGCCCAGGAGGCCAATCAGCTGGCCTCCGGTACCCGGCAGGAGGCCGAGCGTGGCGGTGAGGTGGTCAAGCGTGCCGTGACCGCCATGCGGGATATTGATGAAAGCAGTGGCAAGATCGTCGAGATCATTTCGGTGATCGACGAGATTGCCTTCCAGACCAATCTGCTGGCCCTCAACGCCGCGGTGGAGGCCGCACGCGCCGGTGAGCAGGGACGGGGTTTTGCCGTGGTGGCCACGGAGGTGCGCAATCTGGCCCAGCGCAGTGCCAAGGCGGCCAAGGAGATCAAGGACCTGATCAACGACAGCGTGGGCAAGATCAAGAACGGTTCCGAGCTGGTGGAAGAATCCGGCAAGACCCTGGAAGGGATTGTTGAGAATGTCCGCCGGGTGACTGAAATCGTGGCAGAGATCGCCGCGGCCAGCAATGAGCAGGCCTCTGGCATTGACCAGGTCAATCGGGCCGTCATGCAGATGGACGAAGTGACCCAGCAGAATGCCTCATTGGTGGAAGAGACCGCGGCCGCCAGTCGCTCCATGCAGGAGCAGGCAGCGATACTCCTCAAACGCATGGCGTTCTTCCAGCTGGGTGATGATGATCGTGTCATGGATGGAGGCAGTGACACCGGGACGTTGGTGCAGCAGCAGGGTGCGCAGACACACGCCCCCGCGTCCCGTGGTGAAGCGGGCAGGGCGGATGGTGCGCCGGCCAGCCGGGCAACACCAGGCCGCGAATCGACACCGCACAGCCAGCGCTCGGCAAGCGAGCAACCGCGTCCGGCTTCGCGCGGCAGCAGTGACGACCATTGGGAGGAATTCTGATACCGGTCAGTTGGTTTGGCCGGCTTTGTTCGGCGCGCACTGCGCAGCATGTCGCTTATGATGAAGGCAGCGGTTTCTCCATTCGAGGGGCCGCTGCCTTTTGCTTTATTCGGTCCGTGAGCTAGGTTTGGGGGAGGGCAACCATTGAGGGTGGATGGTCTGTCTGGCTGCTCGGGGCGGTTTTCGGGTACCTGCCTGGCGCAATGTGCCCTTTTCCAAGGTCGAGGAGCATATTCGGGGACATGAACAGGCCGTTGATCAAGGAATACAGCTTCTCAGGCGAGGAATACGATGAGTTGCGCCGTATCATCGGCGACCGTGTCGGCATCGCATTGTCAGATGGCAAACGGGATCTGGTCTATAGCCGGGTTTCCCGACGCCTGAGAGCCCGAGGTCTTTCTTCCTTTGCCGAATACCTGGCATTGCTCCGCAGGGGCGATGAAGAGGAACTGGCCGAGCTGGTCAATGCCATGACCACGAACGTGACCCAGTTCTTTCGTGAAGCGCACCATTTCGAATACCTGATGAGCCGAATGCTGCCCGAGGTGATCGGTGAAGGCAGCAGGGACAAGGTTATCCGTATCTGGTCTGCCGGCTGCTCCAGTGGTGAGGAGCCCTATTCCATTGCCATTGTGCTCGCCGAGTTCCTCGATCGTCACCCGGGATGGAAAGGCGAGGTCTGGGCAACCGATGTGGACGGCGCCATTCTGCGTCAGGCCGAGGAGGGTGTTTACTCCATCGATCGCCTCAAACAGGTCTCGAGAGACCGTCTGCGTCGTTTCTTTCTCAAGGGCAGTGGCCCCAATGAAGGCAAGGCGAGAGTCGGCAAGACGCTCAGGGATCTGGTGCAGTTCGAGCGGGTGAACCTGATCGAGAAATGGCCGGTCCGTAATCGTTTTGATGCGATTTTCTGCCGCAATGTCATCATCTATTTCGACCGCAGTCACAAGGGCCAGGTCGTCGAAGGTTTCTCCGAACACCTGCGTCCGGTCGGACACCTGTTTCTGGGGCACTCGGAGTCCTTGCACGGTCTGACCAACCGATATCGACTGATCGGGCAGACCATCTATCGCCTGCGGTGACAGCGGGCATGCCGGTTTTCGCATGAGGGACAGCAGATTGGGGGCCGGGCGCAGGAGGTAACGATCGGTGCGACGAGTGTTTGGCGGTACATCGGATGGCTTTGTCAGCCACGATCCGCTGCTGGATCGGGAAATCACCCGGATCCATGCAGGCGGTTATTGCATCGTTGACGGCGACACCATCATCAGTACCTTGCTCGGCTCCTGCATCACGGTGTGTCTGCGGGACAGTGAGGCTGGCATCGCCGGCATGAATCACTTCCTGTTGCCCGGTGAAGGCCCCGTCCGACTGGATGAATCGGTGGCCGATTGCCGTTACGGGGCCCCGGCCATTCATGCCCTGGTGGACGGAATGGCGCTCATGGGTGCCCGCCCGGGGCGTATTGTGGCCAAATTGTTCGGGGGCTCGGAGATGCTGACCCAGTTGCGGCCGGTGGGCAGGCACAACATCGAATTTGCCGAACGGTGCCTGCAGGCGCTCGGTATCCCGATTCAGGCGAGCGATGTCGGTGGCAGTGAACATCGGGTCATTCGTTTCCTGACTGCCAGCGGACAGGTTCGTGTTCAGCGTGGGGGGTCCCGCCAGAAAGTGGTTCCGGGCCGCCTGATCAGCGATTCAGCAACACCCGGCGGGGTGCGGAGGAGGGTGGTTTGAGTACGAATGGCAAGATTCGCGTCATCGTCGTGGATGATTCGGCCCTGGTGCGCAAGCTGCTCACCCGGATGCTGGAGTCCGATCCGGGGATCGAGGTGGTCGGTGCGGCTCCCGACCCCTATGCGGCCCGTGATCAGATCAAGCGGCTCGATCCCGATGTGATCACGCTGGATGTGGAAATGCCGCGCATGGATGGTATTACCTTTCTGGAAAACCTCATGCGTCTGCGACCCATGCCAGTGGTCATGGTCTCCTCCCTTACCCATGACGGGGCCAAGGTCACGCTTCAGGCGCTGGAGCTGGGGGCCGTGGATTTCGTCACCAAGCCCGCCCGGGAGCTGTCCGTGAAGCTGGAAGACTATGCGGCCGAAGTGGTCGCCAAGGTCAAGGCGGCGGCCCGGGCAACCATCAGGCCCCTGACCAATTTCAGTGGAACGGAGCGGGAAGCCTTTCGGGAGCGGGTGAAAGAGTCGCTGCGCGAGGCCGGAGCCTACGAGGCCCGTAGCGCGGGTACCCGCCAGAGGCTGGTAGCCATCGGGGCCTCCACCGGTGGTACGGAGGCCATCCGGCGTGTGCTGGAATGCCTGCCGCCCGATTCCCCGCCCATCGTCATCAGTCAGCACATTCCCGCGAGTTTCAGTGGCCCCTTCGCCGAGCGCCTGAACAGTGTGACGAGTCTCACGGTGAAGGAGGCCACGGACCGTGCTCCGATCATGCCGGGCCATGCCTACGTGGCGCCGGGCGACTGGCATTTGCGGGTGCAGCGGGACGGTGCCCGGCTGATCTGCCGGATCGACCAGTCTGAAACCGTGAACCGGCATCGCCCGAGTGTGGACGTGATGTTCGACTCCGTGGCCGAATCCGCGGGCAGCGAAGCGGTAGGTGTGTTGCTCACCGGCATGGGCCGGGACGGGGCCGAGGGTCTGGCCAGAATGAAGGCATCCGGTGCGGCGACCATTGTCCAGGACGAGGCCAGTTCCACCGTGTGGGGGATGCCGGGGGCGGCAGTCAGTCTCGGGGCGGCGGACGAAATACTCTCGCTGGAGCAGATCCCTGCCCGCATGATGCAGTTCGCGGCCAATGGCCGTGCCCGGTCGGCCTGAGCGGGCACGGCCTTTTTCAGTTCCGACGACGGCCAGGGTTCTGATAAACTACCCGGATCAACCATCAACGGCGTCTCGCCCGGACTCAAGGTCGGCCGTGGCGGACGCGGCACGGCCTATCGTTTCGGGAGGAAAGCATGAACGCGCAGTTTGACAGCAAGGCAGCTCAGCTCCGGCAGGTGGCTCGCGAGCTGGTCGCGCCCGGCAAGGGGATTCTGGCGGCCGATGAAAGCACTGGCACCATTGCCAAGCGCCTGGACTCCGTGGGTGTGGAATCCACGGAAGAGAACCGGCGCCGTTACCGCGAGATTCTCTTCACCACCCCGGGTGCCGAGGAATTCATCAGTGGCGTGATCCTGTTTGACGAGACCCTGCGCCAGTCCACCCGTTCCGGCACGCCGTTTCCGGAGCATCTCAAGTCTCTGGGTGTGATTCCGGGCATCAAGGTGGACGCGGGTGCGAAGGAACTGGCCGGCCATCCCGGCGAGAAGGTGACCGAGGGTCTTGATGGCCTGCGGGATCGTCTCAGCGAATACGTGGATCTGGGTGCCCAGTTTGCCAAGTGGCGTGCGGTGATCACCATTGATACCGCCAACGGCATGCCGAGCGAGTTCTGTCTGGACGCCAACGCCCATGCCCTGGCCCGCTACGCGGCCCTGTGCCAGGAAGCCGGTCTGGTGCCCATCGTGGAACCGGAAGTGCTGATGGACGGTGACAACAGCATCGAAGTCTGTGAGGCCGTCACTGCCCGGGCTCTGAACAAGGTATTCAATGCCCTCTACGAGCACGGTGTGCTGCTCGAGGGTATCCTGCTCAAGCCGAACATGGTCATTGCCGGCAAGAAGGCAGACCGCCAGGCCGCCGCCCAGGAAGTGGCGGAAGCCACCGTGCGCTGTCTCAAACGGCATGTGCCGGCGGCTGTTCCGGGCATCGTCTTCCTTTCCGGTGGCCAGAGTGATGAGCTGGCCACCGAGCACCTGAACCTGATGAACCGCCTGGGCCCCCACCCCTGGGAGCTGAGCTTCTCCTATGGCCGCGCCCTTCAGGCACCGGCCCTCAAGGCCTGGGCCGGCAAGGAAGAACAAGCCGAAGCGGCCCAGAAGGCCTTCTACCATCGGGCTCGCTGCAACAGCGCCGCCCGTTCCGGCGACTGGTCCGAGGCCATGGAAAAAGACCAGGCAGCCTGATCGAAATAGAAACCCCGGGGCCGTCGCTCCGGGGTTTTTTGTGTCCCGGAACAGTGATGGAGATGAGCATGGGGCAGGGCCAATCACCCGATCCGCATATTCGCCTTGATGGCGTCAGCTTCAGTCGTGGCGATCGTCTCATCTTCAGGGATGTCAGTCTGACCATTCCCCGTGGCAAGGTCACGGCCATCATGGGCCCCAGCGGCACCGGGAAGACGACGCTCCTGCGCCTGATTACCGGGCAGCTCATCGCCGACCGGGGCACTGTGGAGCTTGATGGCCATGAAGTCTCCGGGCTTTCCCGAACGGCCCTTTACCAATTGCGCAAACGGGTGGGTTATCTCTTTCAGGCCGGCGCACTCCTGACCGACCTGGATGTCTATGAGAACGTTGCCTTCCCCCTTCGCGAGCATACCCGCTTGCCCGAAGCCCTGATCCATCATCTGGTCATGACGCGCCTGCACTCGGTGGGGCTGCGCGGGGCGGCACGGTTGATGCCCGCCGAACTATCAGGCGGCATGGCCCGGCGTGTCGGGCTGGCCCGTGCCGTGGTCATGGATCCCGAACTGGTGCTCTACGACGAACCATTTGCCGGCCTGGATCCCATTTCCATGGGGGTGATCGTGCGCCTCATACGCGAGATCAATCAGGCGCTTGGTCTCACCAGTGTCATCGTTTCCCATGATATCGAGGAAGTTTCCCAGGTGGCGGACTGGGCCTGGATCATTGCCGACGGCCGAATCGTGTCCGGCGGCACACCGGATGAGCTGAAGCAGGACGAGTCCCCCTGGGTCCGGCAGTTCATGCATCGCATGTCCGACGGGCCGGTTCCCTTCCACTACCCGGCTCGGGATTATGCCGAGGACCTGATGGAGATTGAACCGTGATCAGTATGTGGCAGGACCTGCGCCAGGCCTCCCGCGAGTTCGTGGAAACACTGGGTGCTGTTACCCGTTTCTTTCTGCGCCTGCTGGCCGAGACCCCTGCCGCCCTGTTGCGCTTCGGTCTGGTCTGGCAGCAACTCTATCGGCTGGGGGCGCACTCCCTCCTGATCATCGGCATTTCCGCCGTGTTCGTCGGCATGGTTCTGGCGCTCCAGGGCTACCATATACTCAATCAGTTCGGTGCCACGGAATCGCTCGGTGTCATGGTGGCGATGACTTTGGTGCGTGAGCTCGGCCCGGTTCTGACGGCCATCCTGTTTGCCGGGCGGTCCGGTACCTCCCTGGCATCGGAAATCGGTCTCATGCGGGCCACCGATCAGCTGTCGGGCATGGAAATGATGGCCGTGGATCCGGTCAAACGGGTGGTGATGCCGCGTTTTCTGGCCGGTGTGATTGCCATGCCGTTTTTGGCGGCCATCTTCAGTGCACTGGGCATCTTCGGTGGCTATGTGGTCGGTGTGGGGCTGCTGGGTGTGGATGCCGGCCCCTTCTGGTCCCAGATGAATAACGCGGTTCAGGTGGGCACCGATGTCATGAGCGGCATCTGGAAGAGTGTGGCCTTCGGCATTGCCGCCAGCCTGATCGCCGTCTACGAGGGCTATAACGCCCCGCCCACGGCGGAAGGCGTCAGTCGGGCGACAACCCGGGCCATCGTGATTACGGCGGTGGCCGTTCTGGCCATCAACTTCCTCATCACTGCCATGATTGTTGGCGACTAAACGCGTCTGCGAGGGTTTGAGCAATGCGTCATAACAAGGCGATGGATTTCGGCACGGGCCTGTTCGTGCTGCTCGGTATTCTGGCCATTTTTTTCCTGGTTACCCAGACCACCGGCATGCGCGGAATCGGTGCGGAACCTGGCTACGATGTGACCGCCCGATTTGACGATATCGGCGGCCTGCGGGTACGCGCTCCCGTCACCATGGCCGGGGTCCGGCTCGGACGTGTGAGCGACATCAGCTTCGATAACGACCGCCTGGACGCGGTGGTGACGATCACCATCAGCTCGCGGTACGATAATCTTCCCGCGGACACCATTGCGTCGATTCGCACATCGGGACTGCTCGGGGAGCAGTTCATAGCCCTCGACCCGGGTGGTGACGTGGAGTCGCTGGCCGATGGCAGTGAGATCATCCATACCCAGTCCGCACTGGTTCTCGAGAACCTGATCGGACAGTTCCTCTACTCCCAGGGAGACTGAGCCATGTGGTATCGCAATTCCAAATCGTTGACGTCTCTTGTGGCCGGGCTGGTACTGACTCTGCTGCTGCCCTTGCAGGCCTTGGCCGAGGAGCAGATGCCGGATCCCGCGCAGATGGTGGAGGAAACGGCCAATGAGATCATTGCGGCACTGCAGGAACGTCGTGAGTCCATGAAGGATGATCCCGAGGCCCTCTACGCATTCGTGGAGGATCTTCTTCTGCCGGTCTTTGATGTTCCCTACAGCACCCGGCTGGTTCTTGGTCGGCATGGTCGGGATGCCAGTCCGGAACAACGCCGGGCTTTCGGTGAGGCCTTCTACCGCTTTCTGGTAAGAAGTTATGCCGACGGCATGGTCGAATATACGCCCAATGACCTCGAGATAAGGGTTCAGCCGGTGCGTGGCGAACTCAATCCGGATCGGACACGGGTTCGCACCCAGATCGTTCGTCCGGGTGGCAGCAATATCCCGGTGGATTACACCCTCCGGTACCGGGACGGTGAGTGGCGGGTCTTCGATGTCACCATTGAAGGTGTTTCCTACGTCACCAATTATCGCAATTCCTTCGACAGTGAAATTCGTCAGCGCGGTCTGGATGCCGTCATTGAGCGCCTGGAGGAGAGGGCGAGTCGCAAGGCGGATGAGCTGGAAGAGTCCCTGGAAGGTCAGTCTGAAGATGGTGAATGAATCAGCGCCGGAGACGGACATCAACCTTGAGGGGCTGGGTGGGGGCCGCTACCGACTGAGTGGGCGCCTGGGCTTCAGCAATGCCTCGCACGCCCTGACGCTGGTGAATCGTCTGGTGGGAAACGGGGCGAAGGTCCACATGGATCTGTCGGAGTTGCGACAGATTGACAGTGCCGGCCTTGCGGTACTGCTGGAATACTGGCGCCACTGTCAGCAGGCTGGCGACCGCCTTGTGCTGGAATCACCGCCTGCTCAGTTGCAACGCCTCATCCGAATCAGTGATCTCGAGGCCATACTGGGGGCGGCATGAGCAGTTGGCGTTCCGCTCACCATTCCCAGTCATCGTCCTCATCGTCCCAGTCGTCGTAGTCGATCTCCTCGGGAGGCGGGTCCCCGTCGTAGATGAGGTGCCGCCGCCTCTGCAGGTATGCTTCCCTGAGCGCGACATAGGGATCGAATTCATCTTCCAGAAAACGGTCGGCTTCCAGCAGGCCGGCCCGCAGATCCACTGCCCGGATCAGATACAGGCCGTATCGCTCCGGCGTCGGGATGGCGGAATAGGTTGGATCCACATAGGTAGCCACCGCCATGCCGGATGCATCTCGCACGGTTGACGGGCCCAGGGCGGGCAGCATCAGATAGGGGCCCGGGCCGAAGCCCCAGACCCCCAGAGTCTGACCAAAATCCTCATTATTGGCCTCAAGGCCCACAAGCGTGGCCGGGTCGAAGATGCCGGCAATGCCAATGGTGGTATTGATGAGAAAGCGCCCGGTATCGGAAAAGGCATCAGTGAACTTTCCCTGCAGCGCACTGTTCACAATGACGATGGGATAGGACAGATTGCTGACAAAATTGCCAACCCCGGTGCGAACCGGCTGGGGAATATTGTCCCTGTAGGCCACGGCAACAGGCCGAACGGCTGCCCTGTCGATGGTGTCGTTGAAGGCGTAGACGCTTCGATTGAAGCCCTCGAAGGGGTCCCGCGGATCCCTGTGATCGGGATCGGGGGTAGTGGTACAGGCGGTGGCAATGAACAGGACCACCAGGATGGAGGCGATACCTCTGAAGTATCTCTGCAATGGCTGGCTCACGGTTTCGGCTCTCAGTCCGCAGTATGACGGTGTTGGCAGCAGTCTGGCCCAGCATGTTATCAGGGGCCGGCATCGTTGACATCCGGAAATCCACATAATCTCAGACAGCAAAGCGAGGAGCCATGATGAAATTCCGATATGGCCTGACAGGCCTGTTTCTCTTTTTCTTCAGCCTGCCCCTGGCAGCCGATACCATGGAGCTTGACTGGTTCCTGCCCTGGGCAGCGGAGTATGACCAGAGCATTCCGACACCGGAGGAAGTGCTTGGTTACCAGGTGGGTGAGTGGCATGTGAGTCACGATCAGCTGATTCGCTATTTCGAACGCCTTGCGGATGCCTCGGATCGGGTCAGCCTGGTGGAGAAGGAGCGCACCTATGAGCAGCGCCCGATGCTGGTCGCCCGCATCACCTCGCCGGGAAATCAGGAGAACCTGGAGGCGATTCGTACCGCAAGGCTGGCGGCCATGCAGCCGGGGTCGGATGAGGATCTGCGTGATCATCCGGTCGTGAACTGGTTCGGCTACAGCATCCATGGTGACGAGGCCAGCGGCGCCAATGCCTCCATGGTGGTGGCCTGGCATCTGGCCGCCGCGCGTGACGAACGTACCCTGGCAATGCTTGAAGACACCATTGTTCTGATCGAACCGGCCATGAACCCGGATGGCGTCCAGCGATTTGCCAGCTGGGTCAACATGCACCGTGGCCAGACCCTGGTGGGGGATCCGCAGAATCGCGAGCATCGCCAGGTGTGGCCGCGGGGACGCACCAACCACTACTGGTTCGATCTCAACCGGGACTGGTTGCCCGTTCAGCACCCCGAATCGCGCGCCCGTGTCGCCGGGTTTCACGCATGGAAGCCGAATGTAGTGGGTGACTGGCATGAAATGGGCCGGAACAGCACCTATTTCTTCCAGCCAGGTGACCCGGATCGCAACAATCCGAGAACCCCGGAACGCAACTACGAGCTTACGGCAAAGATCGCCGAATACCACGCCGATCTGCTGGATCAGTACGGTGTCCCCTATTTCACCAAGGAAGTCTTTGACGATTACTATTTCGGCAAGGGTTCCACCTTCCCCGACATCAATGCCAGTGTGGGTATCCTGTACGAGCAGGCCAGTGCCCGGGGTCATCTGCGGGAGACCATTCATGGCGACCGCAGCTTCACGGAGGCGATCCGGAACCAGGTTCTCACTTCCTTCTCCACCCTGCAGGCCAGCCATGATCTGAGGAATGAGCTGTTGGGCTTCCAGCAGCGCTTTTATGAGGAAGCCATGGAGGAGGCCGCGCGGGATCGGCGCAAGGCCCTGGTCATTGGTGACCCGACGGATCGTGCCCGGACGGCCGAGCTGGTGGAGATCCTGATCCGCCAGGACGTGGATGTTCGCGAACTGGGTGCGGAGATCGAGGCGGATGGCCATACCTTCCGTCCCGGTGAGGCCTGGCTGATTCCGCTTGAGCAGCCCCAGTACCGCTTCATCCTGGCCATGATGGAGCGCCAGCTCGAGTTCCCCGATACCTGGTTCTACGATGTGTCCACCTGGACGCTGCCCCTGGCCTTCAACATGCCGATGGCGAGCCTCTCAGCCCGGGAACTACGCCGTGCCTCCATGGGCGAGCGCCTGAGTGAGGTGCCATCATTCGGCGGCCGTGCCGATATCGACAGTGATCGCCTGGTCGCCTGGGCCTTTGACTGGGCACCGTACTACGCGCCACGCATGACCCAGCGCCTGCTGGAAGCCGGCGCCCGCGTGCGTGTGGCCAAACAGCCCTTCGAGTCACCTGTTGCCGGTGGTGAGACCCGCTCATTCCCCCGCGGGACCATCATGATCCCGGTGGGAATCCAGGAAGAAGGCGTGGCCTCGAGAATTGAGGGCATTCTCCGCCGCTACGCCCGCGAAGACGGGGTCACGGTGTCCGCCATTGAGGGTGGGCTTTCTCGCAGTGGTGTTGACCTGGGCAGCCGCAATTTCCGCCCCGTGGAGCCGGTGCGCCCGGCAATTCTGGTGGATGACGGTGTGCACATGCAGGAAGCCGGGGAAATCTGGCACCTGCTGGACTTCCGTTACGAGGTTCCCGTGACCTTGTTGAACTGGGGGGAGCTGGATTCGGCCGATCTCAGCCGCTACACCCACCTTTACATGGTCAATGGCCCCTGGCGTCGGCTCAGCGACGGGCAGAAACAGGCCGTTCATGACTGGGTACGGCAGGGTGGCACACTGGTGGCTCAGAAGAATGCTCTGGAGTGGGTCGCCGATTCTGGTCTTTATGATCTGGAGTTCCGCCAGCGGGAGCGCGGTGAATCCGAACGCTTGCCTTATGACGACTTCGCAGCGGATCGTGCCGCCCAGGTGATCGGAGGCGCCATCTTCGAGACGGAGCTGGATCTTACGCATCCCCTTGCCTTCGGCTACAGCCGGGAACGCCTGCCCGTCTTTCGCAACAGTACCCGGTACCTTGAGCCGGGAGACAATCCCTATGTGCAGGTGGCCCGCTACGTTGATGAACCGCTCATGAGTGGTTATGTTTCCGACGAGAATCTGGCCATGATGGGCGGCAGCCTGTCACTGATGGCGGATCGAGTAGGGCAGGGAGCCGTGATTCTGTTCGTGGACAACACCAGCTTCAGGGCCTTCTGGTTCGGAACCAATCGTCTGCTGCTGAACAGTCTTTATTTCAGCGGCGCGATCAACCACACCAGCCGTCAGTGAGCCCGTTTTGCAGCAAGAAAAAAGCCCCGCCACCGGCGGGGCTTTTTACTGGGTGCTGACCCGTTCGCCAGCTGTGCAGTCCGGAATCATGGGGCGGTGCGGGAATCGCGTCGTCAAGAACAAAGTGCCCCCGTCATGGTGTCATTGCCCGGGTCGCTGTGCCTGTTGAACGTCACGGGGCAGCCGTTCCCATTTCATGTTGATGCGCGTCATCCGTTCATTGAACTGGGCCAGTTGCCGGGAATCCGCGATCGGATATCCGAGCGCAAGACGCATCTGAATCATCGCGCTGTAGACATCCCCCTGCACCAGATGGAAGCCCGCCATGTGGAAATGGGACTCGGCCTCATTTCCCAGGTCGCTGGCTGCCTGAGCCAGATGTCGATGGTACCGGGCAGGAACATCCTGGCGACGGACCATGGCCGACAGCTTGTCATGGGCTTGCTGGGCTTCCCCGGCCCCGAGCAGAGACAGTGCGTGACTCTCACTCAGACTTGGGTTGCGTGGGAACAGGGCGCTGGCCGACTGGTACAGTTCCAGGGCTTCTGTCTCTCTACCGCTCGCCAGAAGGCTTTCGGCCTCACCGATGTAATAACTGATGATGTCTGGTGATTTTCGGCGCAGGCTCCCAAACAGCCGTGCGGCTTCCTCATGGCGTCCCCGTACCTGCGCGGTCACCGCCTGGCGATAGACATCCAGGTCGGCGGTGAACCCGATATCCATCGGCGATCGTGCCGGGTTCAGGGCGATGACTTCCCGACCGCCGCTGGCGGAAATCATTGCATTGAGTCGTTCCCGCATGAGATAGAAACGACGGCTGGATTCATGGTCCTCGCTACGGAGATCACGGGCCCGGTTTCTGGCCTCGGTGATTCGGGCGGTGGTCAGTGGGTGGGTTCTCAGATACTCGGGCACACCCTGGCCCGCGGAATACTGGGTTCTTCGCTGAAGCTTCTCGAAGAACGTGGCCATGCCCTCCGGGTCGAACCCGGCTTCCGCCATCATCTTGATACCGATTCGATCCGCTTCGTACTCATGGGCTCGGGTGAAGTTGATCTGCCGTTGCAATGTCAGGGCCTGGGCGGAAATTGCCGTGGCCATTGCGGCATCCGCATGGCCGGTGTTCGCCGCAATGAGGATGGCACCCAGCATGGCTCCCAGAGCTGCCAGCCCGGTACCTCGCATGGCGTCGATCTGGCGGGCGATGTGGCGCTGTGTGACGTGGGCAATTTCATGAGCCACGACACCTGCCAGCTCCGATTCATTGTCGGCAGCGAGAATGAGGCCGGCATTGATGCCGATGTAGCCGCCCGGAAGGGCGAAGGCATTGATGGCCGGACTGCGGATGATGAAGAAGTCAAAGTGATCGCCGGGGCGCGAGCTGTGCGCAGCCAGGTGCTGCCCGAGGCCCTGAATGTACTCCTCCAGATCCGGGTCTTCCAGGATGGCCCCGCTGGCGCGGATCTGCCGAACGATGTCCCGGCCAATGCTGGCCTGCTCGCTGGGGCTGAATACCGTGCTGCTGGCATCGCCCAGATCCGGCAGGCGGTTGGTATCAAAACCCTGGGCCACAGTCGGCCCTGCCAGGGCCAGCCAGCCCAGGCTCATGGCGAACAGAATGGCGGTCAGGCGGTAGATCAGGCGCATTACCATGGTGTCCCCGAGAAATGGCCGGAATACCGGCAGCTGTCTTCTAGGACAGTCCTTAGGGTCGCCGGTTCAGCGAGTCTAGCAATCCCCGATGTCGGGGACAAAGAATCAAAAAAGCCCGGTCAGTTGTCTGACCGGGCTTTGATCGTTTTACCGGAAACATGCCGGCACGTGGTGCTCCCTCAGTCGAACAGGTAGCGCCACTGAATGCCCACGATGTTGGCAGACACCTCGTAGGTGCCGACGATCCGGTCACCCTGGCTCCCGGTGTGATCCAGCGGGATCTCGTCATCCAGCATCAGATGGGTAAAGGCAAAGTCGAACTCGCTGTTGGCCGAATGGCGATAGGTCGCACCCAGGGAGAACCAGGTGCGATCATCATCGGGGAGGCGGGCCGTGCGGTGCTCGGTACGAACCGGGCTTTCGTCGTAGGCAATGCCACCACGCAGGATCCAGCGGTCACTGTGCGTGAAGTTGAAGCCCAGGCCGTAGCGCATGTCATTCTTGTAGTTCTGGGCTTCCACGGTATCCGGCTGGGCCGGATTGCGGTATTCCACCCGCAGCTCGTCGAAGCTGCTCCAGCCCATGTAGGTGGCATCACCCAGAAGGGTGAAACGATCCGTCATGTCATGGGCAAAACTCATGGACAGGGAGTAGGGCGCGCGGAAGCTGGCGTCCACTCGGCTGTTGTCGAAGGGGTTATGCTCGGCGGTCGGATCCGCGAAGATGGCCGGACGCCCCTCGAAGCGGGCATCACCGGTCAGATCGTGCTTGACCTGGCTGCGGAAGTGGATTCCCACACGGGTGTTTTCGTGTTCGCCGAGAACACCGATGTTGAAGCCATAACCCATGCCGCTGCCTTCGATGACGGCGCTGCCATCGGCGTTCTGCGGCGTCAGACCGAGGGCCGAGCAGGTGGTGGGATCCACCTGGCTGAAACAGACGGCGCCGAAATCAACGGCGTTGCTCAGCTCCACCTGCATGTACTGAATATTCAGACCAACACCCACGGACCAGTTGTCATGCACCTTCCAGGCCATGGACGGGTTGATATTGACAATGGCGACCTCCGACAGCCGTGCCTGATAGCGGAAGATGGAATCTTCCTCGTAATCGGTGGCCAGGCCGAAGGGTGCGCCGATGCCCAGGCCGAAATGCGTCGTGTCGTTGATCTTGGTGTGGTAGTACAGATTCGGCACTGGAGAGGCGCCATGGCCGATGTTGCCGCCTTCGCCGCCGCTGAGCGGCTGGCCGATGGCATCGGTGGCGCTTTCCTTGGTGAAATCGCCCCGCAGGTCGATGACGCTGACGCCACCGGTCCATTCGCGGCGATCCAGCCGGGTCATGCCGGCCGGGTTGAAATAGATGGTGCTGGCGTCGTCGGCTACGGCAGCGCCGCCGGCGTAGGCATTGCCCAGGCCCCGAACCCCTTGTTCAATAAGGGAAAAACCGGCGCCCGAGGCCGTCATTGGCACGGCCATGGCCGCACCCAGCAGGACTGCCGCAGAGCGGCGTTTGGCATTCTTGTGGATCATTGTTCCTTCCCTCGACGGTCGAAGTGGAAAACTCCTCGCGCCTGATTTAAGCACAGGCCCACGGAAAATAAAACAAACGGTCGTTTGCCTGGGGCTCGTCGGACCCGCTCGGACGGCTCGGTCGATCACGGTTTCCTTTACAAGCAGGGTCGGAAACAGGGAAGATTCCCGGAAATCTCCACAAAGGGGCGTGCAGCATGGAAGTAGTCAGAGAGTGGTTTCAACGCCATTTCTCGGATCCCCAGGTCGTCATTCTGGCCGGGCTCCTGCTGGCCGGCTTCATCGGGATCATCTTTGCCGGGCAATACCTTGCGCCGGTGCTGGCCAGCCTGATCATCGCCTACCTGCTGGAAGGCATCATCCAGCCCCTGCAGCGGATCGGCGTCCCCCGCATTCTGGCGGTGGGGCTGGTTTTCATCATCTTCTTCATCGTGCTGCTCGCCATCCTCTTCGGGCTGTTCCCGATGTTGACCCGCCAGGCAACCCAGCTGCTGCAGGAAGTGCCGGCCATGCTGACTGAAGGGCAGCGCCTGGTGCTCACCCTGCCTGAGCGCTACCCGGCCCTGTTCAGCGAGACCCAGATCGAGGAGTTTCTGGATCAGATCCGGCGCGAGGCGGGCCGCTATACAGATACCATGCTGCGCCAGACACTGTCCTCGGTCGTCGGTGTCATTACGCTGATCGTCTACATCGTCCTGATGCCCCTGCTGGTCTTTTTCTTTCTCAAGGACAAGGATGCGATCCTGAACTGGGCCCGTGGCCACCTGCCGCGTCAGCGTGGTCTTGCAACCCGCGTCTGGCAGGAAGTGGATGCCCAGCTTGGCAATTTTGTGCGCGGCAAGTTCTGGGAAATCCTGATCGTCTGGGTGGTGACCTATATCACCTTCCTCTTCATGGGCCTGAACTTTGCCATGCTGCTTGGTTTCCTGGTGGGGATCTCCGTGCTTATTCCCTACATTGGTGCGGCCGTGATGACCTTTCCGGTCGCTCTGGTGGCGTATTTCCAGTTTGGCTGGAGTGCCGAGCTCGCCTGGATTCTGGTGGCCTACGGCATCATCCAGATGCTGGACGGCAACGTCCTGGTGCCGATTCTGTTCTCTGAGGTGATCAATCTGCACCCCATCGCCATCATTGTCGCTGTGCTGTTTTTTGGTGGCATCTGGGGCTTCTGGGGCGTTTTCTTCGCCATTCCGCTGGCCATCCTGGCCCAGGCCGTACTCAAGGCCTGGCCTCGGCAGCAGGAAACCGCCGATGAGGAGCCCGAGGCAGCCGGCGAGTGAGGCAGGCTCTCAGCGTGAAAGGCGGGGCAGTGAGGGCAGCCTGGGTCGAGCGGATCAGAGTACGTCAGAGGCGTAGTCGGCCAGCCGCGAACGTTCACCCCGCATCAGCGTGATATGGCCGGAGTGGGCCCAGGCCTTGAAGCGATCCACCACGAAGGTAAGGCCCGAGGTGGTTTCGGTCAGATAGGGAGTGTCGATCTGGGCGACGTTGCCCAGGCACACGATCTTGCTGCCCGGGCCGGCCCGGGTGATCAGGGTCTTCATCTGCTTGGGGGTGAGGTTCTGGGCTTCGTCGAGGATGATGAAGCGGTTCAGAAAGGTACGCCCGCGCATGAAGTTCAATGAGCGGATCTTGATTCGGCTCTGGAGCAGATCGTTGGTGGCGGCACGCCCCCACTCGCCGCCTTCCTCCGAGCGGGTGAGCACTTCCAGGTTGTCCATCAGGGCCCCCATCCAGGGCGTCATCTTCTCTTCCTCGGTACCCGGCAGGAAACCGATGTCTTCGCCCAGGGGAACGGTCACCCGGGTCATGATGATCTCCGAGTAGGTGTTCTCTTCCAGCGTCTGGGTCAGGGCAGCCGCCAGGGTCAGCAGCGTCTTGCCCGTGCCGGCCGCACCCAGCAGGGTGACGAAATCCACTTCCGGATCCATGAGCAGATTGAGTGCGAAGTTCTGTTCGGTGTTGCGGGCGTTGATGCCCCAGACGGCATTTCTGCCGCCCCGATAGTCCCGAATCGTCTCCAGGACGGCGGTATCGCCCTCCACGGATCGAACCACCGCCTGAAAATCCTCACCGGCCGTGACGAACTGATTGGGCTGCCATTCGCTTGCCCTCGGGCCAGTCAAACGGTAGAAGCTTCGGCCACCCTCGGTCCAGGAGTCCATGGCCTGACCGTGTTTTTCCCAGAAATCCACCGGCAGGCTTTCGAAGCCGGAGAAGAGCAGATCCACATCCTCCAGCACCTTGTCGTTGTAGTAATCCTCGGCCTTGACCCCGACCACGGCGGCCTTGATGCGCAGATTGATGTCCTTGGTGACCAGAATGACCTGCTGGTCCTGGTGCCGGTGCTGAAGACCGAGGGTGGTGGCCAGAATGGTGTTGTCGGGCTTGTTGCCCGGCAGGGAATCGGGCAGTTCGGCCGGCAGGGGCTCGGTCTGGAAATACAGGCGGCCGGTGGGGCTGGCCGTGGCTCCAACCGAGCGGCCGCTGCTGGGAAGGGGCAGGCCGGAGGCCACGGGCTCACCCTTGCCTTCCAGCATGAGATCATCCAGAAAGCGACTGATCTGACGAACGTTGCGGGCGGATTCGGACATCCCTTTCTTGTGGGCATCCAGCTCCTCCAGCACCACCATGGGAAGGAAGATGTCGTGTTCCTCGAATCGGAATATGGCGGTGGGGTCGTGCATCAGTACATTGGTGTCCAGCACGAAGAGCTTGCGATTCCCCTTGTTCATGCTCGCCTCATTGTCAGATCGTCATGGATGTGGGGCTCTCAAAGGGCCCGAGCGGCTTGCAGTACTTCCTCCACGTGGCCTTTCACCTTCACCTTGCGCCATTCCTGACGCAAGACACCTTCGCTGTCAATCAGAAACGTACTGCGCTCGATGCCCAGGCTCTTCTTGCCGAACATGGTTTTCTCCCTGATGACATCAAACTGGCGACAAAGCGCTTCCTCCCCGTCGGATAGCAGATGGAAGGGAAATCCCTGTTTGCTTCGAAAGTTCTCGTGTGCCTTGAGCCCGTCCCGGGATACACCCAGGATTTCGGTGTTGGCTTTCTGGAAGGCATCGTAGTGGTCGCGAAAGTCCTTGCCTTCCTGGGTGCAGCCGGGGGTGCTGTCCTTGGGGTAGAAATAAATCACCACATTCTTCCCGCGCAGATCGGAAAGGGCAATTTCCTGGTTGCCGGTGGCCGGCAGCCTGAAATCATCCACCTTCTTGCCAATGCTGACCTTGCTCATCGAGCGCTCCTCCTGCACCTGTCTGCTGAATCAGTGCTTGATGGGCTCCATCAAGCCGTCAAGGTTGAGTCGATCACACATTTCCATGAAATTGTCCCGGATGATGCTCAGAGGCTGCTGATCCGGAACATGCACCGTCATCTGGATCGTGGCCATGGGTGTGTCCGTGTGATCGGAAACGTAACTCTGGGTGACCACTTCGGCCACCTGGATCTGATGGCGACCGAAGAAGGCGAGCAGTTCGGCCAGCGTGCCCGCACGATCCCGGGCCACGATGTCCACGGTGTAGGGCAGCTGTTCCCCGGCCGGTGAATGATTCTCCACCCGTCGCAGCTGAATCTGCACGGCCAGATCCCGTTCCAGGCGTTCGGCGGAGGCTTCCACCCGTGCCAGGGTGTCCCAGCTGCCGGTCAGGCGAGCCATGAAGAGGAGCTCTCCGTCCACCAGGGAGCCCCGGCTGTGACTGACCGAGCAGCCACTCTGGCTGATATGGCGGGCGAGCGCCTCCAGCAGTCCGGGGCGGTTTCTGCCGAGCGCGCAGATGATCAGTGATTGCGTCATTGTGGATGGTCGTCCGGAGCCGGTTGGCCGGCCTGCAAGCGCCGGTACTGAGTCGTTTGCAGTCAGTCTACCGTTTGCCCGTGTCCCTGAAAACTCGTGCAGCGGCACTGGCGGCTTTTCAGAAGCGGCGGGGAGCAGTAAACTGGCCCCCGCTTGTACCTGGCCGGAGGCCTCCGGCGATCGGGTCTACACCCGTTCAGGACAGATTTCCCGGGAGAGTGTCATGTTCGGCGGAAGCATGGTGGCGCTTGTCACGCCAATGAAAGTATCGGGAGAAGTGGATTTCGGCGCCCTCGAGCGTTTGATCGCCTTTCATGTGGAGCAGGGAACCCAGGCGCTCATCGTGGCTGGCACCACCGGCGAGTCCCCCACGCTGAAGACGGATGAGCATGCCGAGCTGATCGGCGAGGCCGTTCGTCTTGCGGGTGGAAAAATCCCGGTAATCGCGGGTACGGGATCCAATTCCACGGACCAGACCCTTCACCTCACTCGCAAGGTGGAGAAAATGGGAGTGGATGGCTTCCTGCTGGTGGTTCCTTATTACAACAAGCCAAGCCAGGAAGGTCTTTATCAGCATTTCCGTACCGTGGCGGAGCAGGTGGACAAGCCGGTGATTCTCTATAACGTGCCCGGCCGCACCAGCTGTGACCTGTTGCCCGAGACGGTGGCGCGCCTGGCTGAACTCGAGACGGTGGTGGGCATCAAAGAGGCCACGGGCGACATGCAGCGTCTGGAAGATCTCAAGGCCCGGTGCGGTGACCGGCTCGAGCTCTACACCGGCGACGATGCCACGGCCATGGAGTTCATGCTCCGGGGAGGCATCGGTGATGTCTCGGTGACCGCCAATGTGGCGCCCGCCGCCATGCAAGCGCTGTGTGAGGCGGCCAGGGCGGGAGATCGCGAAAAGGCGGCGGCCATCAATGCGAAGCTGATGCCGCTGCATGAGGATCTCTTCATTGAATCCAATCCGGTGCCGGTGAAGTGGGCGCTGGCGGAAATGGGGCTGATAGAGCCCGGAATCCGTCTGCCGCTGGTACCGTTGTCAGCACAGTATCACGACCGTGTACGCCAGGCTCTGAGAACTGCCGGTGTCCTCGACTGAAATTTTCCAAACATTCGGAAAGCAGCCTTTATCCATGCCTATTCGACTCAGTCTGATGTTTCTCGCCCTGACGCTTGTGGTCACGGGCTGTGCCAGCCCCGTGCGTTGTGATGAGGATCGGGAGGAGCCCTACATGGACCCCCTTACGGGCGAGCCGCTGGATATGGAAGGTCTGGCGCCGCGCGAATCCCGCAGTGAGCGCTTTCGGATTCCCAGCGAAGAGCGCGCCGATCGCTCGCGGGCCAATCCCTGCCTGGCTCAGGCGCCGAGAATCATTCCCCCGCCCACACCGGTGGATCGGGAAATGGAGGAGGGGACGGCCTTTGCAGATCTTCGATATCGCCTTGAGATCGTAGAGGACGACGATTTCCGCGAGCGGGCGGAAGCCTCCACGATTCGTCTGCGATTGGGCGGTACCACCCCTCGTGTCCGTGGTTTTGATGCCGGGGTGGCATTTCAGACCACGCAGCTGATTGGTGAACCCCGTTTCGAGGACACCACGGGCCGCATCGGTGATTTTCCGGTTGTGCGGGATCCTCTCGACACAGGGGTCTCCGAAGGCTGGGCCCGATACATCAGTCGTGAAGGGGTGTTCGAGGCGAAAATTGGCCGACAGTCCATCAATTTGGACAACGAACGGTTTGTGGGCAGTGATTCCTTCCGGCAGCTGGAGCAGACATTCAATGCCAGCACCATGCGGATCGGGCAGGGTGAACCGGTACGCTTTGATGCCGCGTTCATCAGCCGTGCAAACCGGGTCCTCGGCCCCAATCACCCGGATCGCTTTGCGGCCAAGGCCGATACCGAAGCCACCATCCTGGAATACAATCAGGTTTTTGGTGACCGGACCATGGGGCTGTACTTCCACAACATGCGGTTTACGGATGAGCGGGAATCTCACCGCAACCTCGGCCTACGTTTCCATGGCCGCCTACCCTGGTCCGAGACACTCGATTTCCGAGCGGAGTACGCCCATCAGGAAGCATTGCGCGGGGAGGGGCCGGAACGGGATCAGAGTTACACCCACTTCCGGCTCAGTCAGAACCGGGAGGACTGGCGCTGGTTTGTGGGTAGAGAGCACCTCTCGGGTGATCGGCAGGATGCCTTCCAGACCCCCCTGGCCAGCCTTCACACCCACAATGGCTGGAGTGACCGTTTCCTGGTTACGCCCGATTTTGGCCTGATCGACAATTACATCGGTGTCGAGACCCAGCGGGGCGAATGGGATTTCGAGGCGCGATATCACGACTTCAAGCTGGATGCCGGCAGCAGTCGCTACGGTCAGGAGTTCGGCCTAAGAGCCGGTCGTGAGGTGTTTGGTGAGCTGCGTCTGGATCTCAAGCTCAGTCACTATGACGGTGGAGATCCGGAGTTCTATTTCGGTGATGACTATGCGGGGAACAGCACCCGCATCTGGATCGGCCTCAGCGCTCGCTTCGAACCCTGAGCCAATGGCTTGAGCCGGGCTACCTGTTTCAGGTATCCTAGCGCGCTTCAATGGAGAGGTGTCCGAGCGGTCGAAGGAGCACGCCTGGAAAGTGTGTGTACGTCTCAAGCGTACCGAGGGTTCGAATCCCTCCCTCTCCGCCACACATAAAAAAAAGCCACCCAATCGGGTGGCTTTTTTTTGGCTCTTCGCGGAAAAGCGGGGAGGAAATTCGGGTGTGGTTGCCGGGGCGGGTCTTGGTGGCCCTGCCCAGAACACGCCCCCGCCAACCCGCCGCCCGCAAAACCGCTCGGCCCTCCCCGCTTTTCCGCGAAGAACCTTTTTTATGTGTGGCGGAGAGGGAGGTCCGGCAATGGCTCGCCTGGAACCATCCACCCCAGCCTGAATCCCAGTTCGTAATCGTAATCGTAATCGTAATCGTAATCGTAATCGCCACCCCAAAACCCGCAAAATCTCGCCCCGCAACCCTCCGAGCAGGACAATCCGCCCGCCGGATGTTAGAATCGCTGCCCTCAATCGCGCTGGCGGCCTTTTTCGCCGTCCCCGCCGCGATACAGTTCAATGGTGGTCCGTATCGGCTCCTTCGCGACGGCCAGCCGCAAACCCCGTCAGGCCCGGAAGGGAGCAGCGGTAGCGGTGACGCCGGGTGCCGGAGATCAGCCGGTGCGGGCCGCCGCCCTTCTTGAGGCATGAACCCCCAGATCGGATTCAGCCCTTCCCCGGGGTGTTTTCGGGCGCTTCGCACCATCATCCCTGTGGTAGAGTAATCGGCCCGGTTTCAGGCGGAAGCATTCCATCCCATGAGCTATCAGGTACTGGCCAGAAAGTATCGCCCCGCAACGTTTTCCGAGCTGGCGGGGCAGGAACATGTCCTGCGGGCGCTGATCAATGCACTGGACAATGATCGCCTGCACCACGCCTTTCTGTTCACGGGAACCCGCGGCGTCGGAAAGACCACCATCGCCCGAATTCTGGCCAAATCGCTGAACTGCGAGGAAGGCATTTCCTCGACGCCCTGCGGACAGTGCAGTGCCTGCCGGGAGATCAGCGAAGGGCGGTTCGTGGACCTGATCGAGGTGGATGCGGCTTCCCGCACCCGCGTGGACGACACCCGTGAGCTGTTGGACAATGTCCAGTACGCGCCCACCCGCGGGCGCTACAAGGTCTATCTCATTGACGAAGTCCACATGCTTTCCAGCCACTCCTTCAACGCCCTGTTGAAGACCCTGGAAGAGCCGCCGCCGCACGTGAAATTCCTGCTGGCGACCACGGATCCGCAGAAACTGCCCGTGACGGTCCTGTCACGCTGTCTGCAGTTCAATCTCAAGCGTCTGCCGGTGAGCGTGATTCGCGAGCAGATGCTGCGTGTCATATCCGCGGAAGGTCTGACGGCCGAGGAAAGCGCCGTGGACCTGGTGGCCCGGGCTGCGGATGGTTCGATGCGGGACGGTCTGAGCCTGCTGGATCAGGCCATTGCCTTCGGCGGCGGCGCGCTGAACGAGGTGGATGTCCGCGCCATGCTCGGCACCGTGGCAAGAGACGATGTTTTTCGCCTGCTTGAGTCGCTGGCGGATCAGGACGGCGCTGCCCTGCTGGGGGCAGTGGAGGAGCTCGATACCCGGGCACCGGACTATCTCAGCGTGCTGGATGAACTGGCCACTGCCCTGCAGCGAATGGCCGTGCTGCAGATGGTGCCCGAGGCCGGCCATGAATGGGATGGACGGGAGCGTCTGCAGGCCCTGGCGGAGCGGATATCGCCGGAAGATGTCCAATTGTATTACCAGATTGCCATACAGGGTCGACGGGATCTGCCATTGGCGCCAGATACCCGGGCCGGCCTGGAGATGACATTGCTTCGCATGCTGGCTTTCCGTCCGGCCACGGCTGGCAGTGACCATGAGGGTGGCCAGCCCCAACGGAGCCGGGCCGCAGCGGCCACGGGTGGGGCAGGGGCGAGCCCTGCCCGAACGAAGCCGCTGGAAGCGAGCAGGAAGCCGGTTCCGGATGCCTCCGAACCGGGTGGCAGCCCGGCCGGGGATTCGAAACCGGCGGTCGCGAAGCCCGCTCCGGGCGGTTCCTCCGATGCCGAACCCGGCGCTGGCCGACCATTGCCGGCCCCGGAGCGGTGGAATGCGGTGGTGGATGCGCTTGGTCTCCGGGGTCTGGCCCGCCAGCTCGCGGATAACACGCGTCTGGAGGGCTGGGACGGCGACACGGCCCTCCTGAGCCTGGACAAGGCCGCCGAGCAGCTGCGAACGGCCGGTGCCCTTGAGCGGCTCGAGAAGGGCCTGAGCCGTTTCTGCGGCAAGCCGGTCAAACTCAAGATCCGCGTCGAGCGTGCGGTGGAGGATACGCCCGCGCGACGCCAGGCTGCACGCACTGAACAACGGGAAGAGGAAGCCCGCGAGGCGATCGAGCGGGATCCGAATGTGAAGGCGCTGCAGGAAGCCTTCGGCCCCGGGGCGGAGCCCAAAGCCATTCGATATCGCCAGGACGACAATGGCCAGCAGGCGGGTGAGAACAGCCAGTGACGCCTTGCCGCCGGCCCTTGGCAGACCCATTTTCTGACATGTGGAGGTAGACCATGAAAGGTGGACTGGGAGGCCTGATGAAGCAGGCCCAGCAGATTCAGGAGCAGATGAAAAAAGCGCAGGAAGAGCTGGCGCAGCTAGAAGTGACCGGCAGTGCCGGTGGCGGCATGGTGGAAGTGGTGCTGACCGGGCGCCATGAGGTTCGGGCCATTCGTATCGATGACAGCCTGGTGGGCGATGATCGGGAGATGCTCGAGGACCTGGTGGCGGCGGCCTTCAACGATGCCGTGCGCAAGGTGGAGGAAACCACCCAGGAGAAAATGTCAGGGATGGCCGGCGGCATGGGCGGCATGATGCCACCGGGCATGAAACTGCCATTCTGAAGGATCCGACCGGATGTTCTCACGCCATGTGGAATCGCTGATCGAAGCGCTCAAGGCCCTGCCCGGCGTGGGGCCACGTTCGGCCCAGCGCATGGCCTTCCATATTCTCGAGCGGGATCGAAGCGGCGGTGAGCAGCTGGTCAGGTCACTGTCCGCTGCCCTGGAGAAGGTCGGCCAGTGCGGGCGTTGCCGCATGCTCAGCGATGACGACATTTGCGGGATCTGTCGCAATCCCCGGCGGGAGCAGGGGCTGGTGTGCGTGGTGGAAAGTCCGGCCGATGTCATGGCCATCGAGCAGGCGACGGCCTATCAGGGCCTGTACTTCGTGCTCCTGGGGCATCTATCGCCACTGGACGGTATCGGCCCGGAGGAACTGGGCCTCGATCTGCTGGAATCCCGCCTGGGAGATGGCACGGTGGAGGAGCTCATTCTGGCCACCAACCCCACCGTGGAGGGGGAGGCGACCGCCAGCTATCTCACGGACATTGCAAGGGCGCACGGCGTTCGGACGAGCCGCATTGCCCATGGCGTTCCGATTGGGGGAGAGCTCGAGTACGTGGATGGCGGCACGCTCTCCCACGCTTTTCAGGGACGGATTCAACTGTAGGCCGGGGGCGTTCCGCCTAGGGCGAGGGATTCCGATCCTGTATTCCGGCCTCGGTCAATGTCTGCATTTTGCTCATGTATTTGCGCTGATCATTCGGGCGATGAGCGAGTTCGCTTGCCTTCGACAGGGCCGCGGCACTTCTCTGGTACTGCCCCATCTGCGCAAGAACCACCGCCTTCCGCCAATAGCCTTCGTGAAGATACGGTGCCCGCTCGATTGCAAGGGAAAACCACTTCAGGGCCTGTGCGTAGGCCCCCTGCTGGCGAGCCTGCTCACCCAGTTCAATCCACCGAAAGGGGTTGTCGTCCGGTAATTGAGCCAGCCTGCGCTCAAGGATGTCCGCCTCCTGGTGGCGTTGTTCTGCACGCAGAAGGTTGATGTGGTTGTTGAGCAGATCAACCCGATCGCCGGATTGATTGACGGCGTAGTTGTATATGGCTTCGGCGGTGCGGATATCGCCCGCTCGCCGGTGCAGGATGGCCAGCAGGTTCAGTGCATCGGGGTAGGCTTCCTTGTGTGCCAGCGCTTCGAGGGCAAAGGCGAAGGCAGCGGATGGGTCGTCGTTCAGCAGTGCCTCGGCCGACAGGTTCCTGTAAAACATGGCCAGGAATTCATCCTGATTGATTCGACGCCCTCCGATACCGCGGCGGCTCGGAAAGTAGTCAATCACAATGTGTGGGCGTTGCAGCGGAAAGTGTCCCTTGGCTGGTTCGTAATCCGGTTGAAAGACCCGGCTTCGCACATGGTTGCTGCTGACGACCGTTCGCTCGTCCCGGTCGAAGACAGGGGGCGTATTGACCAGCTGGAATTCGATATCCAGTCCGACGAGCTCGGTAAGGCCATAGGTCACTGCGGCCAGGGACATGCAGTTTCCCTGTCCCAGTTCTAGTGCCTCGCTGACGGCAAGTGTGTCATGCCGGTAGTCGAATCCCGATAGTCGCCGTTCGAGGTAATCACGCAAACGCCGATGTCCGTCTACGTTCCGTCGTTCCTCTGCGTGGTAGAAGGAAAGAAACTCCCGGGACTGGCGGTCGCTGGGGTTGGTGAGTTCCCCTGCCGAGGGCACGGCAGGCAGAGGTTCGAAAAGCGCCGAGTTGAAGACAGGGCGCAGGGTCACCTCCTCTGCAGGCGCGGTGGACACCACTTCTTGTGCCGGTTTGACACCGGCACAGGCCGTCACCAGGGCACCCAGGGTGGAAGCCAGGATCCAGGTGGTGGCGATGTGTCGACGGCTTCTCATGGTTTGTCCTTTCCCGCCAGCGTAAAAAGCCGATCTTGACAGTTTTGCGGGCATATCGGCCAATCAGGTGCTTTTCTGCGGCTTTTCAAAAGGTTATGCTGATCCTTCCCAGTGCCTATCGAGGATGGTTCCAGCATGAGTGACGATACCATATTCGGAAAGATTGCCCGTGGCGAGATGGATGCGGATATCGTTTACGAGAATTCGCGGGTTGTCGCCTTTCGGGATATCAACCCTCAGGCACCGACCCATGTGCTGGTCATTCCCCGCAAGCCCATTGCCACCATCAATGACATCGAGGCCGATGACCGGATGCTCATTGGAGAGATGTTCCTGGCCGCCAAGGAAGTGGCGCGAATCGAGGGGCTTGAGTCCTCGGGCTATCGAGTCGTAATGAACTGTGGTGAAGGGGCGGGGCAGAGCGTCTTTCATATCCACCTGCATGTGCTCGGGGGGCGGAGTCTGAAGTGGCCGCCCGGTTGATGCTGGTGCTGGCCGCGCTGTTCTGCCTGCCTGCAGAGCTGCTGGCCGTAAGTCCTGACAGACAGCTAGGGACAAGTGGTCTCGCCTTTTACAAGCATGTTTCTGCCCTGCATCAATGGCTGGGCATCCATCCGGATGCGGCGGCGCGGTCACGCCTGCGATTTCATTACGAGGCGAATGTGCTCCAGTCCATTGGGAGGGATGCCTACGGCAGACAGCATTTCCTGGCCCCGGCAGCGGCGGAGGCCTGGCATGCCATGGATCAGGCGGCGCGAGAGGATGGTGTTCGCTTTCTGGTGGTTTCGAGTTATCGATCTGCGGAGTACCAGGCACATCTGATTCGACGGCGTCTTGAGGAAGGGCGCGCGCCGGAACGGGTTTTCGCCTCCATCGCATTGCCGGGCTACAGCGAGCATCACAGCGGCTGTGCCGTCGACCTTGCCAGCGAGGAGCAACCACAGCTGGGTGCGGCCTTTCGCCATACCAGGGCATATGAATGGCTCCATCGCCATGCCGCGGACTTCGGCTTCCGTGAATCCTATCCGCGTGGAAACAGCAAGGGCATCATTCCGGAACCCTGGCACTGGTTTCACCTGAGTTGTGCGGATTGATCAGCGCGGAAACAGGCCCGGATTTCTTTCCCCGATGGTTTCCATCTGTTCCAGCAGCCGCAGGAAACTGCGATATCGGCGCTGGGCGATGGCGCCGGCATCCACTGCATCCATGACAGCGCAACCTGGCTCGTTGCGGTGGCGGCAATTGTTGAAACGGCAGCCGCTGCCGGCTTCGCGGATTTCCCGAAACAGGAAGGGAACCCGTTCCGGGGGCACCGGCGGGAGGTGGTAATCGCGCACGCCGGGTGAGTCGATCAGCCCCCCGGGCTGCCCGGGCAGTCGGTGAAGGAAGGCGGTGGTGGTAGTGTGCCGCCCCTCGCCGCTGCGATCCGATATCTCGCCGGTACGCGCAATGGCTTCCCCCATGAGCCTGTTGAGCAGACTCGATTTGCCCACGCCCGATTGCCCCACCAGACTGGCCGTGTGGCGCGCGAGGCGGGCGCGCAGGGCATCCAGGCCGGTTCCGCGCTCGGCCGAGGTACGAAAGACGCCATAACCCAGCGTCTCGAATTCCGACAGCCAGTCGGGTTCCTCGTCCGCCGTGAGATCGATCTTGTTAAGGACGATCAGGGCCTGCAAGCCCAGGTGTTCCGCAGCGGCCAGATAGCGATCCACAATCCCTGGTTCCGGCCAGGGTTCCGGGGCGATAACGACGACCAGGGTATCCAGGTTGGCGGCCAGAACCTGGGCATGACGGCCACCCCCGCTCTGACGGGCCAGTTCACTTTCCCGCTCATGGATGTGGGCGATCACGGCGCCACCATTGTCGGCCAGAGTAATGCTCACACGGTCACCAGCCACCGGCCTCAGGCGCTTGCCCTTGATGCTGCACTCCCGGTTTTCGCCGTCCTCGCAGTCCACCAGGGCATGGCTGCCATAGCTGGCCAGAACCTGGCCGTGAATGCATTGCTCGCTTGCCGACATGGTCTGGTTTTCGCTCCCGGAGCTGGATCAGGACAGCCACTGGTGCTTCACTGATAGAATGAATGCTGAGCTCAATCAAATATGAGGATCGTCATGGCAGCGGATCGCGATAACCTGATCTGGATCGATCTCGAAATGACCGGCCTGGATACGCAGCAGGACCATATCATCGAGATCGCCACCATTGTTACTGACAAGCATCTTAACACTCTGGCGGAAGGGCCGGTTCTGGCCATTCACCAGGCGGAAACGGTGCTGAACGCGATGGATGAATGGAATACCCGTCAGCATGGAGAGTCCGGGCTGGTGGAGCGGGTGCGCAGCAGCGATGTCACGGTCGCCGAGGCGGAGCGGCAGACGCTGGCCTTTCTGGAACGGTGGGTGCCCGAAAAGGCTTCACCCATGTGTGGCAACAGCATATGCCAGGACAGGCGTTTTCTGGCGCGGGAAATGCCCCGACTGGAGGCCTGGTTCCACTATCGCAATCTGGATGTGAGCACCCTGAAGGAGCTGGCCCGACGCTGGGCTCCCCAGGTGGCGGCGGGCATTCAGAAGGAATCCAGCCACCTGGCCCTTGATGACATCCGGGATTCCATTGAGGAACTGAAGCATTATCGGGAACATTTCCTGCGCCTGGATGTGCCTCATTTGGAGCCTTGATGCGCGAACGTCCATTTTCGGCGGCCTGTGAGCGCAACAAGGCGCCCATTCTCCGGGAATTGCAGGCCCTGCTTCCCATGCCGGCCACCGTGCTTGAAATCGGCAGCGGCAGTGGTCAACACGGGGTGCATTTCTGTTCCATGCTGGCGGATCTCGTCTGGCATGCATCCGACCGGGCAGAAAACCTGGAAGGAATCCGGGCCTGGGTGAGCCAGGCAGCACTTCCGAACCTCAAGGGCCCGCATCGTCTGGACTTGATGCAGGATCCGTGGCCCGACATCCCGATCGATGCCGTGTTTTCCGCCAATACGGCCCATATCATGCACTGGGATGCCGTGGAGAGGATGTTTGCCGGAGTCGGCCGACAGCTTTCCGCCGGCGGGCTGTTCCTTCTCTACGGCCCTTTTTCCCGCCATGGGCGACATAACAGCGACAGCAACCTCGCCTTTCACCGTCAGCTTCAGCAACAGGACCCGGGAATGGGGCTGCGTGACCTGGATGAGCTGCAGGCCCTGGCCCGCTCCTGCGATCTCGCATTGCTCGAGGTGCGCGAAATGCCGGCCAACAATCGCCTGATCGTGTTTCGACGATTTTGAAATGAGGCGCCAGGATGAGCAGAACAATGGCAAAAACGGACATCACGGCCTGGCCGGACCGAAAATCGGTGGAATCCGCCGCCGATCGTATCCGAGACCATGTAGAGAGCACGCCGCTCAGGCATTTCTCCGCCCTTGATGCGAGTGTGGGGCAGCGGGTATTTCTGAAATGTGAAAACCTTCAGGCGGGTGGTGCTTTCAAGGCCCGTGGTGCCTGCAATGCCGTTTTTTCGCTGTCCCCGGCGGCTGCAAGGCGGGGTGTGGCGACCCACTCCTCTGGCAACCATGCCGCTGCGCTGGCAAGAGCGGCCCACCTTCGCGGCATTCCGGCCCACGTCGTCATGCCCGAGGGTGCAGCCCGTCCCAAGCAGGAAGCGGCCCGCCGCTGGGGTGCCCGGATCATCGAATGCCAGCCCACCATGGCCAGTCGGGTGGCGACACTGGAGGCCGTTGTGGCCGATACCGGCGCCACCGTCATACACCCGTACGAGGATGGCCGGGTAATGGCCGGCCAGGGCACCGTGGCAATGGAAATTCTGGCGCAGCTGGGGGATCTGGGGCCCGGCGACACACTGGTTGCGCCGGTGGGCGGAGGTGGTCTCATCTCGGGCATGTCGGCTTACCTGGCCGAGGCCTGCCCGGGCGCGCGCATTGTCGGGGTGGAGCCGGAAGGGGCGGATGACACCATTCGTTCCCTCGCGGCCGGGCGGATCGTGCCCGTGCAGCCATCCACCATTGCGGACGGTCTCAGGGCGACGGTCGGGACGAGCAATCTCGCCATCATCCGCAAGCATGTCCATGCGGTGGTGAGTGTCAGCGATGATGCCATCATCGGAGCCATGAAGCTGTTGTTGCGGCACAGTGGAATGGTGTTGGAACCATCGGGTGTGGTGGCCGTTGCCGCGCTCATGCAAGGGCGTGTGGAAGCCGGGGAGCGGGTCGTGGCCGTGCTCACCGGCGGCAATGTTGATCGTACCGCCTTTGATTTCCTGCCGCCGCCGGACTGAATCGGGCCGGCAATCGGCCCGCGGAGTGGCTTGTCAAATTCGAATCCCGGCCTGAAACTGTCCGGGAGCCGGGAAGACCGGCGGAGGTGCAAAATGGCAACGAAAGACCCCCTGTTTCATGCTCGAATCATTCGGCCTGGCTTTCTGCTGCCGTTCATTCTGCCCTTGCTTCTATGGTTGGGAGTGACCTGGGGTGGATTCTGGGCCTTTCTGCCGGTAGTGGTCGTCTTCGGCCTGATTCCCCTGGCCGACCTCCTTGTCGGGCGTGACCGGGCCAATGTGGATGAGCGGGTTCTGCAAAAGGTGCTGGACAGCCGTTTCTACAGCCTGATTCTCTACCTTTGGGTGCCGGTTCAGTTTGCTGTTCTGGTCTGGGCGGTGTGGCGTGCGGGGCAGGCAATGGATGGTATTGCCCTGGCGGGCTTGATGGTCTCCACCGGCGTCATCACCGGTGGCATCGGGATTACCGTGGCCCATGAGTTGGGTCACCGGCGCGGACTGTTCGAGAAGACCCTTGCCCGGCTGTTGTTGATCAGCGTTGCCTATCTGCATTTCCTGGTTGAACACAACCGGGGCCATCATAGCCGGGTGGCGACACCGGACGATCCGGCCACGGCTCGATTCGGCGAATCCTTCTATCGTTTCCTTCCGCGCACGCTGCTGGGAAGCTGGCGCAGTGCCTGGGATCTGGAGGTGGAACGCATGCAGAAGGAAGGCTGTGGATTCTGGAGCCTGCGCAACCAGATGATCTGGGCGATTGCCGGCCCTTTGTTTCTCCTGATGGCGGCCTACGGCCTGGCCGGCTCTGTCGGCGCCGCGACCTTTGCCGTGCAAGCGGTCATTGCCTTCACCTTGCTGGAAGTGGTTAATTACATCGAGCACTATGGTCTGGAGCGTCGCCGCACCGGGACGGGGCGGTATGAAAAGGTTCGCATTCATCACTCCTGGAATGCCAGTGAGCGCCTGACGAATTTCATTCTTTTCAATCTGCAGCGCCACTCCCATCATCACGCCCACTCCATTACCCCCTATCAGGCGCTGCAGCATTTCGATGAGAGTCCCCAGCTTCCGACCGGCTACGCGGGCATGGTGTTGCTGGCACTCGTGCCGTCGCTCTGGCGCAGGGTCATGGATCCCAGAGCGAAGCGCTATCGCCAGGATGTACTGGGAATTGAAGGACAGGATGCATGAATAATCACTTGCTCGCATTGCTCATGTCGTTGCTGTTGAGTGGGGCGGCCATCGCCGATCCGGTGGAAGGTCGATGGTGGACGGAAGACGGTGAGGCCATTGTGGAGATCCGTCTCTTGGATGAAGGGCTTGCGGGCAGAATCATCTGGCTCCTTGAGCCTCGTCATCCGGAGTCCCACGAACGTGCCGGGCAGCCGCTTCTGGACGTGGAGAACCCTGAACCCGAGATTCGGGAGCGGCCGGTGCTGGGTCTGAGGATACTGGAGGGTTTCGAACGACGGCGTGAAGGTGACTGGCGCGGTGGTGAGGTCTACGATCCGGAGAATGGCCGAACCTACCGGGCCCGCCTGCGAGCCGTGGATGAGGGTGCCGGGTTGAATCTCCGTGGCTATGTGGGCACGCCTATGCTGGGGCGCACATCACATTGGAAACGTCTGGAAGGTGATATTCCTTCGGATCGAGGTCAAGGCATCGATGACCATGACGGCAAGGGTGAGCAATGATTGACAGGGACTCGCAAAAGGATGGGCGTGAGCACGAAGAGCACCATCTGCAGTTACGTAACCTGCGGCATGATGACTATGAGGATGTTGCCGAAATCATGAACCAGGTCTATGCCGGCATGGGCGGAGCCTGGGATCGTGATGAATTCAACGCCTTGCTGTCTCGTTTTCCGGAAGGTCAGATCGGTGTGGAGGACAAGGGCAAGGTCATTGCCGCCGCCATTACGCTGGTGGTTGATTACGGCCGCTTCGGCGATCATCACAGCTATCGTCAGATCACCGGAAACGGCACGTTTTCCACGCATGATCCCAACGGTGATGTCATGTACGGGGTGGATGTCTTTGTCCACCCGGAATACCGTGACATGCGGCTAGGCCGGCGCCTCTATGATGCCCGCAAGGAACTGTGCCGAAATCTCAATCTGCGGGCCATCGTGGCAGGAGGGCGTATCCCCGGTTACCGGGAGTACGCCGGCGAGATGTCACCAGAAAAGTACATCGAGCTGGTGCAGCGCCGCGAAATTCGTGACCCCATTTTGAGTTTTCAGTTGGCCAACGATTTTCATGTGCGACGCATCATTCGCGATTATATTCCGGATGATGAGGCCTCCCAGGGATTTGCGACCGTCCTTCAGTGGAACAATATCTACTACGAGGATCGGACACCACCATTGATCGGTGAGCAGAAGACCACCGTCCGTGTCGGTACGGTGCAATGGCAGATGCGGCGAGTTCGCTCTCTGGAAGAACTGATGCAACAGGCGGAGTTCTTTGTGGATGCCATGGGCGGCTACAATGCGGACTTTCTCGTGTTCCCCGAACTGTTCAACGCGCCCCTGCTGGGCTTCTTCGACCAGGGTAATCCGGCTGAAGCCATCCGCGGCCTGGCGGGCTACACCGAAGAAATTGCCGACCAGCTCCAGCAACTGGCGGTCTCCTACAACGTCAATATCATTGGCGGTTCCATGCCCGTCTACGAAGAGCAGAAACTTTACAACGTTGCATTCCTCTTTCGTCGGGACGGGACGCAGGACCGGCAATACAAGTTGCACGTGACCCCGGATGAAAAGGCGTACTGGGGGACAGTGGGCGGCAATTCGCTCAAGGTATTCGACACCGATGTGGGCAAGATCGGCATCCTCGTCTGTTATGACTGTGAGTTTCCGGAATTATCGCGGATTCTCATGGACAAGGGCATGCAGATTCTGTTTGTGCCCTACTGGGTAGACACAAAGAATGGCTACCTTCGGGTTCGCCGTTGTGCCCAGGCGAGGGCTGTGGAGAACGAATGCTATGTGGCAATCACCGGGAGTGTGGGCAACCTTCCAAAGATCGAGAATGCGGATATCCAGTATTCACAGACGGCGGTCTTCACCCCGGCTGATTTCGCCTTTCCCCATGACGGGGTGGCTGCGGAATCCACGCCCAATACAGAGATGACCCTGATCGTGGATCTGGACCTGGAGAAGCTCAAGCAATTGCGCAACGAGGGCTCCGTGAGGAATTTCCGGGATCGTCGCCTGGATCTTTATCGCATCGACTGGCTGGGTCGTAACGAGGACGGGGAAGGGGGGTTGGGGGGAACCCAGCACTGATCGCGTGAGCGGCGAGGGTGACCGGGCGACTCAGGCCTTCTTGAGTCGCCGGATCTTCTGCAGCAGGCCCTCAAAGTCGATGGGCTTGTGCTCATACTCATCACAACCGGCATCCAGCGCCTTGTTGCGATGGCTGTTCATGGCGTGTGCCGACAGGCCGATCACGGGTATGGATCGGGTCTCGGCGCTGTTCTTGAGTTGCCGTGTGGTTTCCCAGCCATCCATGGTGGGCAGGCTCATATCCATGAGAATGAGATCCGGTTGCTCGCGGCGGGCCATGTCAATGGCAACCGGGCCGTCATCCGCACTCAGCGTCTCGAAACCTTCCAGTTCCAGATGTCGTGTCAGCATGTCGCGATTGATGGCATTGTCCTCGACAACGAGGATGCGACCGCCGCCGCTTGATTCCTGATGCTCATCTTGTGGAGCCGAGCGGATTTGTCGCTGTTCAGTGCCTGCTTCGTTTTCTGTCGGCATGCTGGCCGGCAGCGTGAGCGTGAAAACAGACCCTCGCCCCAGTTCACTTTCAACGGCAATGTCGCCACCCAGAAGACGGGCAAGGCCTCGGCTGACAGAAAGTCCCAGACCGGTGCCACCGAAACGGCGACTGATGGTGTCATCGGCCTGGGTGAAGGAATCAAATACTCGACGCGTCTGTTCGGCCGTCATGCCAATGCCATTGTCCCGCACGCGAAAGCGGATCATGGGAACCTCGCCCCCGTCTTCGGATTCCACTTCGAGGTGAATGTCACCAGCTTCGGTAAACTTGGTGGCATTGGCGAGAAGATTGAACAGGATCTGGCGCAGGCGGACCGGGTCCGAATTCATGAGGGGGTCCGTTTCCGCATCATGGACGTGGAGCTCGTTCCTGTTCTCGGCAATCTGCGGCCGGATCATGTCCGCCACATCGTGAGTCAGTTCATTGACCCGGAACTCGCTTCCCCAGATCTCGGTTTTTCCGGCTTCGATCTTCGAAAGATCCAGTAGTTCGTTGATGAGTGTCAGCAGGTGTTGCCCGGCGGACCGGATTCTCTGGGCGTCATTGGCAAATCCGGCAGTTGCACCCTGGTTGAGTTCACGGGCGAGCATTTCACTGTAGCCAATGATGGCATTGAGCGGCGTGCGCAGTTCGTGGGACATGCGGGCCAGAAAGTCACTCTTGATCGCATTGGCCTTGCGTGCCTCTTCAACAGCCTGTTTAAGGTTCCGCTCGGTTATTCTCAGGCGACAAATGGCCTCTTCGGCACGCAGGTTTTCTTCCTTGAGGTTCTCGATGTGCCGCGCACGGGTCAACGCGGAAATGGCATGTTCCCGAATACGGGCGAAACGGGGGGCGTCGGCAGGACGAAATGGGGGATCGCCCGGGTTGTTGGTTAGGATCAGGAAGCCTTCGATCTGACGGTCGATCATGATCGTCATGGCTACGAGGGAGACCAGTTCACTATCCCCTTCAGTCATTGAAGTGCGGCCGATGGGTCTGGCCGGGTCATGAAGAAAGATGCCATCACCGATTTCTTCCCCGCCATGCGTGTACATGTCCAGGACGGTCTCGTAATCCAGCTCATGGTCATCGATTTCGGCAGCCAGTACGCCGTAGGCGCCGGCGACCTGAAAGCGACGCGTGCCGGGTTCCATGACCAGCACCGTGCCCTTGTCTGCGTTATGAAAGAACCCCACGGTGCGTTTGAGCAGGATGGCGAGCACATCCCTGAAGTCTTCCTGGGAGTTGATGGCTGCCACAATGCTGTCCAGTGTGGACAGTTCCTCATTCTTCTTCTGAATGGTTTGATTGGCGCGAAGCTTGATGCGGTAACGGTTGTAGGTGACCGCAATCAGGATCAGCATGAGCAGGCTGCCTCCCATGGCGGTATTGCGAACCAGGCTGTCAAAGCGCCGCTGTTCCTGAAGTAATGCGATTTCCCGTTCCTTGCGACTGGTCTCGAATCGCGCATTCATGGCTTCAATCTGCCGCTGGCGCTCAACGTCAAACATTTCAGTTCGCGCGTCCGTGGCCATGCGGCTGAACTCGAGTGCACGTTGGTAGTTTCCCCGGTCGGCATTGATCTCCGAAAGACGGGTGTAGATGAGACGCAAGAGATTGAGGTTATTGTTCTCCAGCGCAATGGGCAGACTGGTTTCGAAGCGTTCGATGGCTTCATCCGTCCGCTCCAGGCCTTCCAGGATCCGGCCGATGTTGTACTGGCTGCGGGCCACACCCGGCTGATCGCCGATCTGCTCCTGAAGCGCAATGGCACGATCCATCCATTCCAGCGCCTGGGTGTGATTGCCTTCGAAGTAGTAGAGAACCCCGATGTTGCTGTAGGTGCCCGCCATGTCCCGCAGGTTACCCGTGCGTTCGCGCAGGGTAATGCTCCGCTCGTAGGCTTCCAGGGCGGCGTCCACATTGCCCTGTTGACGTTCGATGGTCGCCATGTTGTTGAGTTGGGTGGCCATGCCGTCCAGGTTGCCGGCCTGTTCCTGCTGCTCGTAGGATTGGCGATAGTATTCCAGCGCCCGTTGTGGATTGCCCTGGGAGTCATGCACCCGGCCCATTCGATTGAGCGCCTCGGCCAGTCCGCTCAGATTGCCTTCCCTCTGATGGATGTCGTAAGCACGCTGGAAGGCATTCAGGGCAAGATCGTTACGCCCCTGATAGTAGAGTATGGCTCCACGCAGTTTCAGCGCTTCGGCCAGCAGTTCCTGTTCCCGTTCCCGGGCAAAGACGGTTTCTGCCGCATCCAGAAGAATCAAGGCTTCGTCATGGCCGCCGAGCACCTCCAGGGCATGAGCGAGGGCCAGTCGTGCCCGTGCGGCCAGGCTCTCATTGCCGCTGTCCTGCGCCGCTTCCAGCTCCTCACGCGCAAGCTCCAGAGCCCGGGCCGGTTCACTGTCACGAAGTTCCGCCGAACGTTGCAGACGGTCGCTGTCGGCCAGGGAGGGCAGGGGAAGCAGAAGCGCCGCCCCCAGGAAAAGGGCGGTCAACAGATAGGCGGGCCCGGTCAACGCAGATTTCCAGGTCCGTGGAAGGGCCGTTTCGGACGGCGGAAAGGATCCTTTCATGGGCTCTACTTTGGCTGCATACGAGCATTTCTGCAAGCAAATCTCACGGCCTGCGTGCTGGATCGAGGCGCCGGATGCCCGTCAGCTGTACCTCCAGGATGGTGTGTGGCCACTCCCGATGAACCCGTCTCTGCGCCGGGACCGGCGGAAGGCTAAGGGGGTAAAAGCGATCCTGGTTCACCGGAAACTGTTCTGCTTCCAGCCACAGGGCATGATCCAGCTGATTGTGTATTGTAAGCCGGCTAACGTAACCGTCGCCGGTGCTGATCCTTTGCAGGGTCAATCTCAGATCCGCTTCGCCCCGGTCGCTGGCGTTCATCCACTGCATTTTCAGGCGCCCATCATCTGTTCCCTCATGGCTGATGCCCAGATAATGAGTCTCGCCCAGAACGATGCTGAGAATGCCGCCGGCGAACACGGGTCCCGCAGGCACATGGAAGGTCTGAACCCGGCCTTCGTCATCATGAAGCTGCAGCGCCCCGGCTTCCCGGCAGGGGGCATGGGAACAGCCCAGTGCCAGCATTTCTTCCCTGGGCGGTAGCGTCTGGCAGGCCGCTAGCAGGGTGACGACCGGCAGCAGCGCCAGCAACGGGGGTCGCTTTCTCATGGTTTTCTCACGACCCTTGTGAGCGGAACAGGCCGGGGATGAGTCGAAGAAATCGACCGATGCCACTTAACCTGAGTCCGGCCCCGCGCCCGTGAAAGGCATGCAGGGCACCTTCCAGGCCACGGGCGGAGCGAGTGCTGTAGGGAAACCACCAGGGCGCCCGTCGGGCGAACCACAGTCGTTCATCCACCACGTTCTGTTCCCGCACCATGCCCATGAGGCCGCTGCGTCCGTGGGTCCTTCCGAGACCGGATTGCCGGGGGCCGCCCCAGCTTATCTCCGGCATGCCATGGGTCATCAGGTGATCATTGACGGTGACAGTGCCGGCAATAAGCTGCAAAGCCAGCCTTCGTCCCCGGCGCCGGCGCCGGGTCCAGATCGAGGCGGTCAGCCCGAAGGGGCTGGCGTTGGCCAGCTGTATGGCTTCCTGCATGTCCCGGACCTTGCGGACGGCCAGAACGGGTCCGAAGGTTTCCTCCCGCATCACTGCCATGTCGTCCGTCACTTCGGTCAGCAGCGTCGGCGGGTAATAGAAACCACCCGGCGGAAGATCATCGGGGAGGGGGCTCCGGGCGGCAATGCGAGCGCCGTCGGCGACGGCGGCGTCCACCTGGTCTGCGACCCGATCGCGCTGGCGCTGACTGGTCATGGGGCCGATGTCGGTATCGGGCGAAGTGGGCAGCCCCACGCGCAGTTTCGAGACCCTTTCGGCCAGGGTGGCCACGAAATCCTCGTACAACGACGCTTCCACATAGATGCGTTCGATACCGGCACAGGCCTGACCGCCATTCTGGAGGCTGCCCCACAGGGCCCCATTGACGCTGCGCTGCAACGGGGCATCCCCGCACACCAGCATGGCATCCTTTCCACCCAGTTCCAGGCTGACCGGTGTGAACGTCTCGGCCGCCTTGCGGGCCAACAATCTTCCCACGGGAACCGAACCGGTGAAGCAAAGCTTGTCCACGCCACCGGGGTTGGCCATAAAGCGCTCACCGGCAATCGGACCCGGCAGGATCAGGTGATGGAAGAGCCCATCGGGAATATCCAGCTCGCCCAATCCCCGGGCAAGTGCATCGCCCACGGGCACCGTTTCCGGCGCGGTCTTGAACACCACGGCGTTGCCCGCCAGCAGGGCGGCGACCACCTCATGGGCAGGGATGCCGAGCGGGTAGTTCCAGGGAGCGATGATTCCTACCAGCCCATGAGGCTGGTAGTGGATCCGGGTGTGCTTGTTCAAGTAGGCGACGCTGCTGCGCCGCGGATGCTCGGCCTTGAGCCAGCGTGGTGCCATACGGCAATAATGCCGGATGGCACCGGCACCCGGAAGAACTTCGGTGGCCAGGGCATCCTGCAGCGGTTTTCCGTTGCAGGCGCTGATACTGGCGGCCAGATCCTGCGCCTGATTGACGAACCATTGTTCCAGGGGGCGTATTCTGCTGGCGCGTTCTTTCACTGAAAGGGCGGCCCACTCCGCTTGCGCCAGCCGCGCATCCGCAAAGGCGCGATCCACCTGCTCGTTCGTCATCCAGGCATAGCGGGCCAGAATCGAGCCGTCTGCCGGATTGAAGACACGGGCTTCCTGTTCGGTTTCCGAGGGATGCTCACTCACGGCCCAGCGCCCCGATTGTCGTCGGCGTCCTTGAGTGTGTTTTCCTGCTCGCTCCTGCTGCGACCGCGGAAGGCGTCCATGCTCCGGGTAATGCCCAGCAGGCTCATGAGGCGATCGAACAGCCCCACGGGAAGAAGGCGGGCCGGCCAGGCGGTATACACCAGCCAGGGCATGATCAGGCGTGCCCGGTCCCGCTCGATGGCGCGAACAATGCGGCGGATGACCCTGTCCGGGTCCAGAATCGGCAGCAGCCAGCGCCAACGGGTCTGCACGCCGTCGAACATGCCGGTGTTGACGAAAAAGGGACAGACCACTGTGGTGCGAATGCGGCTGCCCCGATGCTTGAGCTCCAGGCGCAGGGCTTCGTCAAAGCCCATCGCCGCCCATTTGCTGGCCGAATAGTCCACCAGACGGGCCGTACCCACAATTCCGGCGGCCGAGGCCACGGTCACGATATGGCCGCTGTCCCGGGCCAGCATTGACGGCAGCATTACCCGGGTGAGGTGAATGGGAGCGAGGGCATTGACCCGGAAGGTACGTTCGATGCTGTCCGGGTCGGATTGCTCCAGATAGCGGCCACCCACCACGCCGGCGTTGTTGATCAACACGTCCACTGGCTCGCCACGGTCCTGGAGGTCGGCCCCCAGGCGTTCAATGTCGTTGACGTCGCTCAGATCGCAGAGGTGTCCTTCAAAGGCATCCCCGATTTCCCGGGCCAGGCTGTCCAGGCCCGCCTGATCCCGGTCCACCCCCAGTACGTGGGCACCGCGGGCCGCCAGGGCCAGGCAGAGGCCGCGGCCGATTCCGCTGGCCGCCCCGGTTACCAGTACCCGTGAATTGCTGATCGCTGTCATGTCCAGACTCCGGAAGGCAAGAATCTTCACAGATTACACAGAGGGCCACCGGGTTCACAGAGGAAAATCGGCTTCCTCCATGATCCCGGCGGCCCTCGCTCAGTCCGGCAGGTGTTTCGGTGCTGTCAGCTTTCCAGTTTCTGTCCGGCCAGGTGCAGCCAGGTCTCGATGACCGTGTCCGGATTCAGTGAGACCGATTCAATGCCTTGATCCAGCAGCCACTTGGCCAGGTCGGGGTGATCCGAGGGACCCTGCCCGCAGATGCCGATATACTTGCCCTGATCCCGGCAGGCCTGAATGGCCATGGAAAGCAGCTTCTTCACGGCAGCGTCACGCTCGTCGAAGAGATGGGCAATCAGGCCGGAATCCCGATCCAGTCCCAGGGTCAGCTGGGTCAGGTCATTGGAGCCAATGGAGAAACCGTCAAAGTATTCCAGGAACTCATTGGCCAGCAGGGCGTTGGAGGGCAGCTCGCACATCATGATCAGCTTGAGGCCATTCTCGCCCCGCTTTAGGCCATGCCCCTCCAGGAGTTCGGTGACCTGGCGTGCTTCGTCCACCGTGCGAACGAAGGGAATCATGATCTGGACATTCTCCAGACCCATGTCCTCCCGCACTTTCTTCAGTGCCGCTACTTCCAGCTCGAAACAGTCCCGGAAATCATCGGAGATGTAACGGGAGGCGCCCCGGAAGCCCAGCATGGGGTTTTCCTCGTCCGGCTCGTACTGGCTGCCACCCACCAGATTGGCGTATTCGTTGGACTTGAAGTCCGACATGCGAACAATCACCGGTTCCGGCGCAAAGGCGGCCGCCAGCGTACCGATACCCTCTGCCAGCTTGTCGATGTAGAACTGCACCGGACTGGCATAGCCGGCGGTGAACTCGCGGATGGTGTTCTGGATGTTTTCGTCCTGCTGCTCGAAGTTCAGCAGCGCCTTGGGGTGGACGCCGATCATGCGATTGATGATGAACTCCAGGCGCGCCAGGCCGATGCCCTTGTGGGGAATGCCGGAAAAATCAAAGGCCCGGTCCGGGTTGCCCACGTTCATCATGACCTTGAGCGGAATGTCGGGCATGGACTCCAGACTGATCTCGCTGCGCTCGAACTCCAGCTCGCCGTCGTAGATGTACCCGGTATCGCCTTCCGAGCAGGAGACCGTGACACCGTTGCCGTCACGAATGCTGCGGGTGGCGTCGCCGCAGCCGACAACGGCGGGAATGCCCAGCTCACGGGCAATGATGGCAGCATGGCAGGTGCGGCCACCGCGGTTGGTGACGATGGCGGCTGCCCGCTTCATGATCGGCTCCCAGTCCGGGTCGGTCATGTCGGTGACCAGTACATCGCCCGCCTGCACACGGTTCATTTCCGAAATGTCGGAGACCACGCGGGCCTTGCCGGTGCCGATTCGCTGGCCGATGGCGCGACCTTCGCAGACCACCTCACCACGGTTCTTGAGTACGTAACGTTCGATGGATTGGCCGGCCCGGCTCTTCACTGTCTCGGGGCGGGCCTGGAGGATGTAGATCTTGCCATCTTCACCATCCTTGCCCCATTCGATATCCATGGGACGTCCATAATGCTTCTCGATGGTGACTGCCTGGCGAGCCAGTTCTTCCACGTCGTCATCGCTCAGGCAGAAGCGCTTGCGGTCGGCCTCGTCCACCGGCTCCGTCTTCACCGACTTGCCGCTGGCGGCACTGTCGCCGTAGACCATTTTCTCCATCTTCGTGCCCATCATGCGCCGCAGGATGGGATGTTTCTTCCTTTCCAGCGCCGGTTTGTAGACGTAGAACTCGTCCGGGTTGACGGCGCCCTGAACCACCATCTCACCGAGACCATAGGCGGCGGTGATGAAAACCACGTCCGGGAAGCCCGATTCGGTGTCCAGAGTGAACATGACGCCACTGGCGCCTATGTCTGAACGCACCATGCGCTGGATGCCCGCCGACAGCGCCACTTCCTCGTGGCGGAAACCGTGATGGACGCGATAGGCAATGGCCCGGTCATTGAACAGGGAGGCGAAGACCTCCTTGAGTGCCACCAGCACGTTGTCGATGCCGCGAATGTTGAGGAAGGTCTCCTGCTGACCGGCAAAGGAGGCGTCCGGCAGGTCTTCGGCGGTGGCCGAGGAGCGGACTGCCACGGTGGCGTCTTCGCCATTCACGGCCATCCCGGCGTAGGCCTTGCTGACCGCCTCCTCCAGGGCAGGGGGGAAGGGGATTTCCATGATCCACTGGCGGATCTGCCCGCCCACGCGAACCAGGGCCTCCACATCGTCGGTGTCCAGATCCGCCAGGGCGACGTTGATGCGGTCGGCCAGGCCGTCGTGCTGCAGGAACTCCCGGTAGGCGTCGGCGGTGGTGGCGAAGCCCCCGGGCACCGATACCCCCAGCCCGGAGAGGCTGCTGATCATCTCGCCGAGGGAAGCGTTCTTGCCCCCGACCCGTTCCACATCGCCCATTCCGAGCGACTCGAGGCCGATTACATACTCGTTCACTGGTCCCTAACCCCTTGTTAAACGGACTGAAAGCTGGAAGACTGGCCGATCTCTGGCAGGTGTTCGCATGCACATTCCCGGGCGGCGCCTGATCCTTTCCAAGTATTCCGTGGCCGATGCCAAGGCGGCAGGCCATTTGTCCTGGCAGGAGACCCGATCGTGAGCGAAAAACCGGAACGACCACGCCGAACCGTCTTTTTCGTCTCGGATCGAACCGGGATAACCGCCGAAACCCTTGGTCACAGCCTTCTGACCCAGTTCGACGGCATCGAATTCAGGCCGGTGACTGTGCCATTTATCGGCACCAAAGACAAGGCGGAGGACGTGGCCCGCCGGATCAACGAGACGGCGGAAGAGGAGGGGTGGCGCCCGCTGGTCTTCAGCACCCTGATCACCGATGAATGCCGGGAAATCGTCAAGGCAGCCAATGGCATGTACCTGGATTTCTTCGATGCCTTCATCGGCCCGCTGGAGCGTGAGCTGAGGGTCACCTCCTCCCATGCCGCCGGTCGGGCCCACGGTGTGTTTGACGCCGAAACCTATACCCGCCGCATTGACGCCATGAACTTCGCTCTGGCCAATGATGATGGCATCACCACCCGGCACTATGATCGGGCGGAGGTGATTCTGGTGGGGGTCTCCCGCTCCGGGAAGACCCCCACCTGTCTTTATCTGGCCCTGCATTACGGTGTCTATGCCGCCAACTACCCCCTCACCCCGGATGACCTTGAAGACGGTAAGCTGCCGAAAAGTCTGGAAAAACACAAATCCAAGCTGTACGGGCTGACCATTGATCCGGTTCGTCTCAAGGAGATTCGCAACGAACGTCGACCCGACAGCAACTACGCCTCCACGCGCCAGGTGACCTTTGAGGTCGGAGAGGCGGAATTCCTGTTTCGCCGCTATGGCATTCCCTTCATCAGCACGACGACCTCCTCTGTCGAGGAAATTGCTACCACGGTGCTGCACAGCGCCGGGCTTCAGCGCCGCTTCTACTGAGTGCGAGTCGGTGTCAGACGCCTCCTACAGTGATAGGAGCGTCTTTCCCATTGACGGTCGTCCCGGTTCTGGCAAGACTTTGACAAGCGCCCGAATCGGGCTAGCATGAGCGTATTGGGGGTCGGTAACGGGGTTGGTGATATCCGACCTGGCCGGCAATTGCATGCGTTTATCTTTGGGATGGTCGCGCCATTTCCGGTTTCTGGAGGGAGATTTCAATGGATTACCGTATTCTTGTGAGCCTGACAGCAGTGCTTTTTTTATTGTCTGGTTGTTTCAGCAGCAGTAGCAGCGATTCCGATGACGCCAGCCTCAGTGATCGTGACCGAGCAGCGGCAGCTGCTTCTGCCAGTGTCCTGTCTGGTGCCCTGGATGATCCGACTGACGACGATGACGATGACGACGACGGTGATGGCAGCGCTTCCCGGGGCAGCATGATGGCACGGCTCCAGGCAGCCATGGCAACCGTCGAGGAATGTGAGGATGGCGGTACCCGGGAGTTTCTTGTTGAGGAGTTTGCGGATGTTGGGTCGCCGTACACGGAAGGGGGGGTCATCGACTGGTTGGAAGAAGAAATTTACGACAATTGCCAGGAAGGCTCCGAGTTCGGTTTTCCCTCCCGCATCGATGGTTACAATGCCTTTGGTGAAGCGGAGCAGGGGGCTGTGCGCTATGAGCGCTGGGCTGGAAACCAGGATGACCCAGTCGGTGCTGATGGGCAGTTTGTCTGGGAGTTTTCCGGTGGGGAGTGGCGTCTTCGCGGACTGGCGCATACCTGCGAGGAATGCTCCGCTGGCGGCCTGTTGAGCCTGAATTACTATCTCAACTGGGAGATGGAATTCGACGATGAGTCACTGGAGTTTCAGTTTGGTCAACCGGATTCACCCTTTGTATCGACAGCCCAGTGGCTTGATGTGGGCGCCGGCGTGGCCGAACAAACCATTGATGGCTACATGATGCTGGTCCGTGGCGGCACGGATTGTGACATCGCCGTCAACTACACAACCGTTGAGCCGCTGGTGATCGAAGGTTATGAAACCCGTAGTGAAGTCATTGCCTCCGGTCGCATGACCGTGGATGTCGAGGGTGGAGCCAGCTTTGATGTGGAATATTCAAACGGCCAGGTATTCATTGATGGCGAGCCGGTTGATCCTGATGCTCCTAACCCCTGTGAGGGGGCATTCGAGATCGAATTCACCAGTTGATACCGTCGGTCTTGCGAGGCCGGCTCAAGGTATACAGCCCATCACGCTAGTGTGATGGGCTTTTTTATGGTTCTTCGCGGAAAAGCGGGGAGGGATTTCGGGCGTGGTTGCCAGGGCGGGTCTTTGTGGCCCTGCCCAGAACACGCCGTGAATACGTCCCTGTAGGCTCGAGGGAAACATCCCTGTTTCCCACGGTTCTGGTCAGGGCCACCAAGACCCTTTCCAGAGCGGCGATTCGGCGGGTTGGTGGGGGCGTGCCCGGAAGCGTAATCAACAGGACGTTGATTTCGCAGCCTACAGGGAGGTACTTGCGGCGGTTCCGGGCATGCCCCCATCAACCCGACGGCCCATAACCGCTCGGCGCTCCCCGCTTTTCCGCGAAGAACCTTTTATTTCTTGCCTTCGCCGATGAACCTTAGTGATCGGGTTCAGAAACGACGGATGGCGTCATCCATGGCGGCATTGAACGCGGCGGGCACTTCCATTTGCAGGAAATGCCCACTGCCGGGGATGACGGTCTCGCTCATGTGGGCGCCCAGGCGTTCACGGGTCGTGTCCGGGATGAGCGGGCAGTTTATGGCATGAACCGGGCACTTCAACTTTGGCCAGACCGGAGCTGGATTCCAGTTGAGCAGCTGTTCCCAGGCCGCCAGTGCCCAGGCTGGGTCGGCCTCGCCCATCTGTCTCTTGAGTCGTGACTTCAGCTCGTCGCCGGTATCGGGACCGGTGGTGTTCTCGATCAGTGTGTCCATGGCGGAATGAAAGTCGTCAGAAAAGGGCTGGTAGAAGCCAGTGATTTCCTCGGCGGTCAGCGCCCCGTAGTTGATCAGGAAAGTATCGGCCAGAATAACCCCTTTAACGCGCTCCGGTGCCAGGGCCGCGGCCTCCAGTGCGACAGTGCCGCCCATGGAATGGCCCATGATGACGACCGTCTCGGATGCAAGCTTCTGTAAGCAATCGACAACGTCTCCGGCGAAGGCCTGCATCGTCCACTGGGCTCGTTCGTCGACCGGACTGTCGCCATGGCCGGGGAGGTCAAGGGCAAGCATCTCGTGCCGACCGTTCAAGTGGTCAATCTGTGCGTTCCAGTCGCTTCGGCGGCAGGTCCATCCGTGAATCATCACTATCGCTGGGTCAGGGCCGGGGTAGTGATCGAAGCGGATATCGCTCATACGGGGTCTCCTGTCGGCTAACGGTGAAGTCGAGCCAGATACTGCCCCAGATTGCGCACAGTGGCAAAGTGGGATAGTGGTCTGAAAATCCCATTCGCATCCACTGTCATTTTCCTGCCATATCTGGGATGAACAATTGGAAAGGGATTGTTGGTAATTTCGGAGGGAAGGCCTAGACTTTCAGGGTGGGGGATAATAGCTTGGCAGGGCAACCGTATGGGGAAGCTTCCGGCCGTTGCGAGTGATGGCCTTTTTTCCGAACTGATTGAATTCGGGTACCGCTGTGCGGCGGAACCGTCACTGTGGCCCGAATTCATCGAGCAACTGGTGTCTCGTTCCGGATCCCGTTCCGGGCGTATGCTGGTGCTCAACCCCACGGCTGATGAAGTCCTGGATAGCGTGAAGTTCAACATCGATGACGCCTTCCATCGCCAGTATGTGGAGTATTACGTCAATCTCTGCCCCTGGCGTCCGGAGTTGAAGCGCAAGCAGGCGGGACGATTCTATTCCACCTATCACGACTTTTCTGTCCCGCAGCGCGATTTCTATCACACGGAGTTCTTCAACGACTGGGCCGGTCCCCAGGATGTCCATCACGGCATGCTCGGCACGATTGCCCAGTCCGAGCGCGAGACCGTCCAGCTTCTGCTGCAGCGGACGCGCCAGCAGGGGGCTTACTCTCCGGCCGAGACGGATGCCTTCAATGACCTGATTCCCCATCTTCGGCGGATACTGAAGCTTGGGCGTGAGTTCACGCGGCAGCGCCTTGTGGACGCGGCCGCGCTGGAGGCCGCACAGGAAAGTCCCGATCCGTTCCTGCTGCTGGATCAAAGCGCGCGAATCAGCTATCTGAGCAGCGAGGCGCAGGCCCTGATTGAAGCCTGCGAGCCCTTGCGAATACAGAGCCAGAAGCTTGAGGTCAGTGGCTCTTCCGGGCGTGATTTGCGCCGCCTGATCGATTCCTGTCTGAATGCCTCCATGGGACAGTGGGCCCAGGCGGGAGGATCCTTGCGCCTCAGCGACCCCGCCGGAGGCAGCCTGATCGTGACCGCGCTGCCGATCCACCCGGATCACCCCCTGCTGGCCCTTGAGCGAATAGGTTTCGTTGCCCTCTTTTTCCATGCTCCCGGGCGGGTACCCAGCCTCTGCTGGAAGACGTTGCGGGATGTCTACGGTTTTACACCCGCCGAATCGAGCCTGGCCATTCAGCTTGTGGCCGGTGAAACGCTGACCGCAATCGCCGAACAGGGCGGTGTTTCCCTGAATACCATTCGTTCCCACCTCAAGTCCCTGTTTCGCAAGACCGGCGTCGGGCGGCAGCCGGAGCTTGTGATGCACTTGCTGTCGGGCCCGGCTCTACGCCGCTCCGCTGTTACACCGCTGAAGCTATCCTGATTTGGTGGGAAAGTACTGGCTGGGCATTGATCGATCAGACTGAATGACGCCTCCCGCATTGTTGTCATTTCCTCACCCGTTTGGGTGACGATGCCGGTCGTCGTTTTACATATAGTCTCCCCGAGGAGCGGGCCCCGAGCCCGTCATTGGCAGATTCTGGATGGGAGATGAAATGTGAAATCCGCAGCACTGTTTTTGAGTACTGTACTGGCCGCATTTGCCATTGCCGTACCGGCGCAGGCACTGGCCGGAGATTCGGCCTGGGTCGGCGCACAGTTCGAGGAAGTCGGTGAACGTGCGCAATCGTTGGGCCTGGATCGCTTTGATCATGCTCGCATCGCCGGATTGAGCCAGGGTGGGCCTGCTCAAGCGGCGGGACTGCGCCAGGGGGATGTCATTGTATCGATTGATGGTGAATCGGTTTCCCGTCAGCAGCTAATGGCACGGCTGGAGGCTGCCAGCCCGGGCGATCGCTGGCAGGTCGAGGTTTCCCGCGATGGACTGTTGGGCGAGCTGGCCCTCACGCTGGGGCAGCCGCCCGCGGTCGACCCGCCACGCGGCGACGCGCAGTCCGGAGCAGGCAGTGAATCTGCCGAGAACCAGATCGCCAGCCCCCACGGCGTGGAATATACTCCGACACAGGCCTACATGGCCGCCAGAACGGCCTTCGCGGGCTACCTTCAGGAAGACATGAACGGTGACTTTGAGCTGGAGGGGTTCATCTACCGTGGTCGTATATTCGGGAAGTTTGCCGAGCGACACGGCATGTACATGGGCTTTGACCTGATGTACGGGTTGATTGCACTCGCAGACGATCGGCCGCACCTCAACGAAGTCGGAATGCAGCTGGGGTACTTCATTGAACCCGTCCAGAACGTCATCGTCTACGGTGCTGGCGGCTTCAATTATGTAAGCTTCGTCGTTCCCGTGGGTACGGGAAGCGGTGACGATGATTTTTCCCTGAATCTTCAGTTTGGTGCGGCGGTCGGCATCACACCGAACATGGCCGTGCATGCCGCGTACCGCCTGGAGCCGAATGACCTGATTGATCAGCCGATCCTTGATATTGGTCTGGATGTGGGGCCGGTCTTTGCCGGCCTTCGCCGCTTCATGGATTCCGATATCAATCAGGTTATTATCGGCTACGGGATGTCATTCTAAGTGTTCCCGGATCCGGGGAAATCTGATTGACTCATTCTCGTTTGCAGGGCGCCACCTTCCATTCGAAGGTGGCGCCACTGCCATGTCCAGGCCGGATCGGGTTCATGGTCCAGCAGCACCACGGTTTTTCCGGCCAGCGTCGGTTCGAGCCAGTCGATGACGGCCTGCCGGTCCACGGCATTCAGGCCTCGGAATGGCTCGTCCAGTATTACGGCCGGGGTGTCGCTGAGTACGGTACGCAGCAAGACCAGGCGACGGGCCTCTCCGCCTGACAGGGGACGACGGTAGGGGTCGATCCACTGATCCAGGCCAATGCCGCCGCGATCAAGGCCGACCGCCTTCAGCGCCTGCATGAGTTTTTCATCGTCCAGGCTCGGGTTTCCCAGCACAAGATTGCTACGCACCGAATCCGACAGCAGCACACTGTGCTGTTCAAGCAGGCTGATGCGGGCAAATCGCTGATTCTCCGGCCAGTCCGTCACGGGCCGTTCTGCCAGCCACACCGTTCCGTCGTCAGCCGTTTCCAGCCCCGCCAGCAGACGGGCGATACGGCTCTTCCCTGTGCCGCTGGGGCCAGTGATCAGCACCCGTTCACCCGGCTTGATCTCCAGATTGACACCGTCGAGCACCGGTCTGTCCGTCATGCCACGCCTGAGGGTCACGGCTGAGAGCCTCCATGACGGCGCCGACAGCTTGCCGCCGGGGGGACTGTCTCCGCCTTCAATCTGACGGAGGGTGCGCAGCCTGTGCAGGGCAACCCGTACGCCACCCCAGCGCGACAGCGCACCTCCCAGACCCGCCATGACCGTGCCCGCGGCCAGGACGGCGAGCGTCCCGGCGGCAAGCCACGGGACTTCACTGTTGCCGACCAGGAAGGCCGGCATCAGTGCGATCACGAACAGGGAGAAGAACAGCTGGATTTCCGCGTCACAACCCAGGGCTCGGCGCTCATTGCGGGCCTTCTGCCAGGCATATTGCAGATAGCGTCGTCGGTGCTCAGCGGCCATCACATCGCCGGGGTCTGCGAAGTAGAGGGCGGCATGGTTGCTCAGAAGGCGGTTCAGTCGGGCCTGATCCCGGGCTTCTCCCAGTGCCTGCCGGGCTTCCCGCGGTGATTGCCGATGGAGGTGGTGGTGCAAGCGCATCATGGTGGCCAGCAGCAGTACCAGGCCAAGGCTGGCGGCGGCCCCACCCAGCATCAGACCCAGCAGTGGCACCAGCAGCACCAGGATCACGAGTGCGGTCTGCAGCGGCAGAATCAGGCCGGCATGGGCTTGCTCCAGGCGGCCGATGTCGCCGGTCATGCGCGCAAGCAGGGGTCCGTCTTCCATGCGTCGAAGGACCGCAAAGGGGCGGCGGGCGTATTCCAGGAACAGTCCCCGACGCAGTCGTGAGAGCAGGCGGAAGACGGCCTCGTGGACGATCAGCCGTTCCAGATAGCGTCCGGCCGTGCGGGTGACCGCGAAGAGACGGATCAGGGCGCCCGGGGCAAAGATTTCCAGGGTGATGGCCACACCCCCCGCCGCCGCAATTCCGGCGAGACCGCTGGCGGTGATCAGCCAGCCCGAAGCAGCCACCAGGCCTACCGAGGAAAGGGCAGCCAGCATGGATAACAGGCTGCCTGCGACCAGCCATCCCCTTCGGCCTGCGGGCAGCACACGCAGCAGAAAGTGAAGATCCCTGCGCTCACCGGGACTCATGCAGGCCTCCTGCGCGGATGGTTAGGTGATGGTCTGCAGCGGCCGCAACCGCTTCGCTGTGGGAGAAAAACACAATGGTCAGCTGGCCCTTGAGGTGTTTCAGGGCGGTGAGAATATGGTGTTCATTGTCCGGGTCCAGGCTGGCAGTCGCCTCGTCCAGTACCAGCAGGCGTGGCCGGCCCAGAAGACTTCGGGCGAGGGCCAGTCGTTGAGCCTCGCCGCCCGAAATACCGGCACCGCGTTCGCCAAGACGGGTTTCCAGACCGCCGGGTAGCTGGCGGATGAGGTCGCCCAGCCCCACCTGCGCCAGGGCGTCCAGCAATTCGCGCTCACGGTGTTGACGACCCGGATCCAGATTGCGTCGGAGACTGGTCGGCAGCAGCTGGGTTTCCTGGCCGAGCCAGGCCAGGGCGTTCCGATGACGGCTTTCCGTTACATCCTCGATTGGCCTGCCGTCAAGCAGAACGCGTCCGCGCTGGGGTGGGCGCAGGCCGAGCAGGGTCGCTGCCAGTGTACTCTTGCCACAGCCGGAGGGGCCGCTGATGGTGGTCCATTGGCCAGCCTCCAGGCGGGCGCTGAGCCTTTCCAGCAGAGGGCGTTGTGCCTCCGGCCACTGGATCGTGACATCATCAAGCTTCACCGTGGGTGCGCGGGTCAGCGCAGCATTCGTTGAGGCGGCAACCTGCCGGGGAGAGCTTGCTGCAGCTGGCTGCAGCATTGTCCTGAGACCGGGCACCGCAGCGATTGCCGCCGCCCGTTCATGGTAGCTACCCGCGAGTTGCCGCAAGGGCTGGAAGAATTCGGGGGCCAGCAGAAGCAGCATCAGCCCGTTCTGGAAAGTCATCCCGGCGGCGGGGCCGACGTCGATGAAACCCAACAGGGCAAGGCCGATGTAAATGGCCAGGGTGGCAATTGCAACGGCGCTGAAGAACTCGAGCACAGCCGAAGACAGAAAGGCGACACGGAGCACCCGCATGGCGCTCCGCCGGTAGGCTTCGGCTGCCTGGGCCACACTCTCTCCCTGCTGGTCGCTCTGGCGGAAAAGGCGCAGCGTGGGAAGGGCACGCAAGCGATCAAGGAAATGGGCACCCAGTCGCTCCAGGCGCTCTCTCTGCTGGTCTGCCAGTGCCCGGGTGCCCAGGCCAATCAAGGCGCTGAACAGGGGAATCAGAGGGGCCGTCAGAAGCAGAAGCAGGCCAGCCAGCCAATCCAGGCTGAAGGCGATGAGGAGGATCAGCCCAGGCTGGACAATGGCGCGAGTTCGCGTCGGCAGGTAGGTCTCGAACCAGGGTCGCAGCGCCTCGATGTGTTCACTCAGACGCAGTCCGAGTTCGGCGTCGCCGGCGTTCTGGTTTGTGCGCCAGGCCGGCGAGAGGGCCCGGGTGAGGGCGCGACGATGAATGGCGGTGGTCACGGTGGCGGCCAGATCGGTCACCGTCCGGGCCAGCGCCCGCTGCAGAAAGTAGCGGGTCAGTCCGATGATCAGCAGGAGCACCAGGCCAAGGCGTAGCGTGTCGTCGGCAAGACCCAGGCTTGTGCCATCCGTGGCCAGATAGGCAATGCACTGTGCCAGCAGCAGCAGGAACAGGATCAGCCAGACGGCCTCAAGGCTGACCAGAAGGGTCAGGCGATGGCGCTGGCGGGCGGGTGCCTGTCGAGTCAGCCAGTGCGCATCGGCCCGATTGGCTGACCGCCGGGCCAGATCCTCCCTTGCGGCTTCATCGGGCGTCATGCCGCTCCCGTCACGTCAGTCTGGCGAGGAATCAGTGGCCGTAACCCTGTTGATTGCCCACCTTTCCGCGAAAAACCCAATACGTCCAGGCGGTGTAACCAAGGACGAAGGGAATGACGAACAGGAAGCCCAGCAGGAGGAAGAGCTGGGAGCCGGGGTCCGAAGCGGCATCCCAGAAGGTATGCTCGGGCGGCACGGCGTAGGGCCACATGCTGATCAGCAGGCCGATGTAGAACAGCACGAAGAGAGTCATGGTCGCCACGAAGGGGGTGCCTTCCCGACGCTTGCGGACAGCCTGGTATAGCCAGGCGCAGACCGCCAGTGTGGCCACCGGGAAGATCCACAACACTTCGATGTTTCCGAACCAGCGTTCGAATACCCGTTCGTTGGTCAGGGGCGTCCACACGCTGACCAGCAGGAAGAAGGCGAGCATGCCGACGATCAGCCAGGGAGTGATGCGCCAGGCCCAGCGCTGTGTTTCGCCCTCGGTCTTGAGAATGGTCCAGGTTGCACCCAGCAGGGCATAGCCGGTAACCACCCCGAGGCCGGTCATCACAGTAAACGGTGTGAGCCAGTCAAAGGGCCCGCCCACATACTGGAAACCTTCCACCTGGAAACCCTGAATGTAGGCACCGACCACAGCACCCTGGGCAAAGGCCGCCACGGTGGAGCCGATATTGAAGGCGTGGTCCCAGATATAGCGTGAGCGATTGGCCTTGAAGCGAAACTCGAAGGCAACACCACGAAAGATGAGTCCCGCAAGTAGAAGGAATACACCGATGTACAGTGCGGGCAGGAAGACGGCATAGACCATGGGGAAAGCCGCGAGCAGGCCTGCCCCGCCCAGTATCAGCCAGGTCTCATTGCCGTCCCAGACCGGAGCCACCGAATTCATCATGTCGTCCCGGGCGGCGTTTGAGGGGGCGAAGGGAAAGAGGATGCCCACCCCGAGGTCGAAACCGTCCATGAGGACGTACATCAACACCCCGAAGCCGAGAATCACGATCCAGATGAGCGTCAGGTCAATGAGTTCCATCACTTGCCCTCCGGAATGCCCCAGGGTTCATCACCCTCGCTCAGGCGTGTGCTCACATTGGCCAGAGGCCGCTTGGCGATGCCGGAATCCTCATCCTCCGCTTTGAAGGATTCGGGCCCCGCCCGCATGACGCGGCCCAGATAATAGACACCCGCCACGAATACGGCCGAATAGACCAGAATGAAGCCGATCAGCGTGAACAGGGCCATGCCACCGGTGAGGGAAGGCGTGATGCCTTCTTCCACCCGCATGATGCCGTGAACCAGCCAGGGCTGGCGACCCACCTCGGTGACAAACCAGCCGGCCAGAACGGCGATGAAGGGTGCCGGGATCATCCAGGTGTAGATTCTGAGCAGTCGTCGTGATTCGTACAGGCGCCCGCGAACAAGCTGCACGACACCGGCAAGAGCAAACACGATCATCAGCAATCCCAGCCCCACCATGATGCGGAAGCTCCAGAAGACCGTCGCAACATGGGGTCTATCCTCCGGTGCCCATTCCTTGAGCCCCCGAATCTCACCATCCAGTTCATGAGTCAGGATCAGGCTGGCTCCCTTGGGGATGCCGATTTCCAGGAAATTGCGTTCCGCTGACTGGCTGGGAATGGCAAACAGCAGCAGTGGCGCCCCTTCCTGGGTCTCCCAGATCCCCTCCATGGCTGCCACCTTCTCGGGCTGGTGCTTGAAGGTATCCAGGCCGTGCAGATCACCCACCACCAGTTGGGTGGGAGCCAGGATGGCCATCAGCACCACGGTCATGGACAGCGCGCGACGGCTGCTGGCGGTGGCCTTGTCATGGCGCAGGTACCAGGCTGAAATGCCCAGTACCACGAAACCGGCGGTCAGGAAGGCGGCAATGGCGAAGTGCAGGAAACGCAGGCCAAAGGAAGGGTTGAAGATGGCTTCCAGCCAGGAGGTCATGTGGAAGATGCCATCACGCAGTTCCACCCCGGCTGGTGTCTGCATCCAGCTGTTGGCCGATAGTATCCAGAAGGAGGATATGAATGTGCCCACGGCCACCATGATGGCCGCGAACAGGTGTGTGCCCGCTGGCACCCGGTGACGGCCGAAGAGGAGAACACCGAGAAAGACCGCTTCCAGAAAGAAAGCGGTGACCACTTCGTAGCTCAGAACCGGTCCCAGGAAATTGGCGGCGGAATAGGAAAAAACACTCCAGTTGGTGCCGAACTGGAAGGCCATGACGATGCCAGACACCACTCCCATGCCGAAGACCACGGCAAAGACCTTGGTCCAGAAGCGGGAGAGTTCCTCGTAGACCGGGTTGCCGGTCCTGTAGAGCAGCCCCTCAAGGAAGGCGATGAAAGCGGCGAGGCCGATGGTGAAGACAGGGAAGATCGCGTGAAAACTGACCACGAAGGCGAACTGGATGCGCGACAGCAGAACCGGATCAAGTTCCATGACAGTCTCCGAGCCTCGATAGCGTGTCCGATTTATATCAAATCAGAGAATGCTAATCAATATTTTCAGGCACGGTTCCCGCCCCTTGTTCGGGCATCCGCCACAGCCCTTGCCTGACGGACTGTGGCGGGGCGAGTCAGATCACGGCGGTTGGTGTGGTCTCCCCGCACAGCTTCCGCAGATTGGCGGCCTCCAGCGCCAGGCGGCTCAGGGGTTCGAGCACCCCATCTCGATCCTGGCGCCAATCCGCGTCGGCGGCCACGGCCTGTTCCAGGTAGATGCGGAGCGTGGCGCCCTGGGTGCCCGTGCCCGAGAGGCGAAAGACGATTCGTCCGCCGGTATCCGTGTGCAGTCGAATCCCCTGCCGGGTCACCGTATGACCTGAAATCGGGTCCGTGTAACTGAAGCTGTCGGCGCTCAGCTCGTAGCCGCCCAGGGTCAGTCTGCCGCGATCCGTGTGCTGATCGAGATGGGCCATGACGGCATCGCCCTGTTCACTGCTAAGGGCATGGTCGTGGCGAACGAAATAGTGGCGTCCAAAGCGTTGCCAATGGCGTTCAAGTAGCTCGTCCACGCTGCAGTTGTGGCTTGCCAACATCTGCATCCATGCCAGCACGGCCCAGAGGCCGTCCTTTTCTCGGACATGGTCGCTGCTGGTGCCGAAACTTTCCTCACCACAGAGTTGGATTTGCCCGGCATCCAGCAGGCTGGCAAAGAAGCGCCAGCCCGTCGGCGTTTCGTGGCAGGGGATGCCCAGGGCCTGGGCAACGGTATCCAGTGCCCGACTGGTGGGCATGGAGCGCGCCACGCCCTTGAGACGCCCGGCCAGGCCGGGGATGCAGTCGTGGTTTGCACAGATGATGGCCAGGCTGTCACAGGGCGACACCATGCGGCCGGGCCCGACGATCATGTTGCGGTCGCCGTCACCGTCCGATGCACCGCCCAGATCCGGGGCGTCCGCAGTGGCAAAGCGGGCGACGAAATCGGCGGCATCCACCGGGTTGGGGTCGGGGTGGCCACCGGCAAAATCTTCCCGGGGGCTGGCGTTCAGCAGCAGCGAGTCGTCGCCCCCCAGACGCCGGACGAACACTTCCCGCGCGTAGGGACCTGTGACGGCGTGCATGGCATCGAAGAGAAAACGCCCGGGTCGTGCCTGGAGCCATCTGGCAATGGCCGGAAAATCGAACTGACTTTCCATCAGATCGGCGTGGGCGTTGACCGGGTCGACGATTCTCAGCCGGCAACCCTCGCTCAGCGAATGGAGACCGATGTCGTCGAGGCGGGGCAGGGGGATGTGGGCTTCCCGATACTCACGGATCTGCAGGCTGCGAGCGTGAATGCGGTCGGTGAGCTCCGCTGAGGCCTGTCCCCCGCCTCGTACATTGAATTTGATGCCGAAATCCCCGTCCGGCCCCCCAGGGTTGTGGCTGGCGGTCAGCAGAAAGCCGCCTGCGGCACCTTCCAGGGCGACCAGGTGGGCGGCGGCGGGTGTCGAGAGAATGGCGTCGGCGCCAAGAATGATCTCGGAAACACCGTTGGCAACGGCCATGCGGATCAACGTTTGCGCTGCCTCCCGGTTGAAATGGCGGCCGTCTCCGCCAATCACCAGGCGGGCACCCGCAAGATCGGGCACGCTGTCGAAGACGGACTGGATGAAATTGTTGAGGTAGTGAGGCTCCCTGAAACGTGCAACGGACTCGCGCAATCCGGCGGTTCCGGGCTTCTGGTCAGAGAATGGGGTAGTCTCTATCACCTTGATTGTCAAGGGAATCTCCTCGTCCTGCATGCTCATCGGCTGTGTTATATTGCGGCTTATGCTGATTGAAGCCGACAGACAGGGTATCAGGCTGGTCCCGAGGCGGAGCTTCGCCGGGCTGATGAGTCTGTATGAGGGGAATTATCGCAGACTGCGCACACTGGTCGAAGCACTTGACGCCCCCCCGGCCCATGCCATTTCACGAGTCCCGGGTGATCTGCCTTTGCACCTTGAAGTGCTGGAGCGATGCCCCTATACCTCGACGCTGCGGCTGACCTACTGGTTCGATGCCGACCGCGAGCCGGTCTGGCCGGATCCGGATCTGATTGTGCGAATCTATCATGATGCGCGCATGGCGGAAGTCACCTCCTGTTGCGAGTTCCACCGACATCGAATCCTGCGACCCTGGGTCACTCCGGGTGGTGAAGAAATACGACAGCGCTGGGCCCGCAATCAGATGTTTCACAAGTGGCTGGAGTTCTGTATCGAGAATGGACATCGATTCTAGGCGGTACGGGCTGTGAAATCGATTGGAGCGAGCCGGGTCTGGCTTGCTTTTCCCACGACATGGAACACAATGGAGCAATGAACGTGATCCGCACGCTCACTGCGTTGTTCAGGTCTGCCAGGGGGACAGGGAATGAGGCAATGGTTGAGTCGCTTGCCCGGCATCGGGCGTTTCTTCGTCACGGACGTTGTGGAATCGAAACGAATCGAATCGGACAGCTTTCCGCAACTCAATGCCGAGCGGGAGCGAAGCCGGCAGCTTGAGGAGAAGCTCAGGCAGACCCAGGCCGAGGAAACCTCACTGCGTCAGCAGGTCGAGGTGCTAAGGCAGCGCGGTTCGGATAATGAAAAGAACCTCAAGGCTCTCGAGGAAATGCTCAGCGATCCAGACCGGGCGCAGAATGCCATCGTCTATTACCAGCTGCGCGATATCTGGTTTGCCTGTCATGGCGAGATCAACCATCTGGTGACCGAGCTTGCCCAGCACCTGGAAAAAGAGGAGCGTCATCAGCAGCTCGCCCGGTTTCGCACCGAACAGGAGGAAGAGGCGGCTCGCCTTGATACTCAGTTGCGGGACGTGGAGGAAGAGCATCGCATGGTGCTCGCCAGGAAACGCAAGCTTGAACAGGAACTGAGTCGATCGCAACGCTTCTGGCATTACTTCAAGCGCAAGCGCCTGGAGGATGAAGTGGCTGCGGCCCGGCTCGAGATTGAGCCGGTGGAGCAGCAACTGGAGGACTGCCGCCGTCGTATCCGAGATGTCCAGGATCGGGGGGCACCGGGTTATGAGGGCCTGAGCGTGGAAGGTCGGCGTCATATCAACCTGGCCGCCATCGCCCTGGCTCAGTATCTCTATCTCCGTTTTCAGAAGGACAGCGTGGTGGACATGGCGCGTGGGGCCCGCAACAAGCCGGTTCACCAGGCGCACTTCGGCCCCCCTGAGGAATGCCTCAAGATCATGCGCCAGATCCGGGAGGTCTCTGGACGTTGGCGTGCCGACCGGGAGCGGTCGGAGAAAGTTCGCCGAAGAACCCGTTATTTGAGTACCCGTGTGAAGTACAAGGAAAAGATGCAGACCGTGCCGGATCTCCGGTCCGTGGATACCCTGCAGCCAAGCATTTCCACGGAAGGGTCGGAAGTGGTGGGTGATACCACGCCAATGCCGGTCAACGTTCTGGAAATGGACCTCTGGGATTTGAGGAAGGTATTCCTTTGACGGATGCTCTGGACCGAGGCGCCCTGGCCCGGGCCGACCGGGCTCCGGCCCGGCCGGCCTGCCGCTTCATTCCTGCCTGAGTGCCTGTCTCCTTGCTGCAAAACGGCTTTCATGCTCGGCGTACTGGGGGAGCAGTGCGGCCAGATTGGCAACGATTCGGGCGCTTTCCGTCAGCAGAATATCCGGGTCTCCGGTGGTTTCAGAATCCTCCTCCATGTCTTCAAGCGCCGCCTCACCCCTCGCTGCGCGACGCACGTTCTCCTGTGCCAGGCGTCGTTCACGCAGCTGATCCTGTTCCTGCTTGCGTGTTTCCAGGTTCAGAGAGATGCTCTTGCGTTCCTGGACTTCCCGGTATTGGCGGATGTCGTCCACCAGCGTGCTGAAATCGATGTCGCTGGAAGCGCGTTTGCCATGTGCTTCACCCAGGGCCTCGATCAATGATCGCGGAATTGGTTCGCCGTCATAGTCGGCCGCATCAATCTGGTCCCAGGGCAAGGCATTGTCCTTGGTGCTTTCGCCAAAATCATCAAGTGATACGGCGGAGGGCAGCTGCACATCAGGCAGAACTCCCCGGTGTTGCATGCTGTCTCCGTTAACCCGATAGAACTTGCCGATAGTGAACTTGAGCTGACCGGCTTCACCCTGATTGGAAAAGCGATCCAGGTCGAACAGGTTCTGAATGGTACCCTTGCCATAGCTGGGTGATCCGATCACCACCCCGCGCCCGTAGTCCTGGATGGCGCCGGCAAAGATTTCAGAGGCGGACGCACTGAAGCGATTGATCATGACGCCCAGGGGGCCATCCCATTCCCGACCGTCATCCGGATTCGCGGCAATCTCGAGATTGCCGCGACTGTCCAGCAACTGGACAACCGGGCCACTATCCAGGAAGACACCTGCCAATTCAGTGGCTTCCATCAGGGAACCACCGCCATTGTTGCGCAGATCGACCAGAAGTCCGTCGACTTCCTCTTCCTTCAGCTCACGAAGCAGGCGCCGAACATCGCGGGTCGTGCTGCGGTAATCTTCCTTTCCTTCTCTTCGGGCCTGAAAATCCATGTAGAAGGTGGGTATCTGGATGACGCCAATACGATGGCTTTCACCATTGAGTTCAACGTCACGGATCAGTTTGCGTGCCGCCTGCTGTTCCAGCTGGACTTCACTGCGAACCAGCTCGATGGTTTTCTCCGGATCCCCCGGCACCGAGTCTGCCGGCAGATAGCGAAGGCGAACCTTTGTTCCTTCCGGACCGCGGATCAGTTGTACGGCATCATCCACTCGCCAGCCGACAATGTCGACGATCTCGCACTTGTCGCGAGCCGCCACCCCGGTGATGCGGTCCTGCGGGCGCAGTGTGCCGTCCTTGTCAGCCGGGCCGCCCGGCAGAATCTCGGTGATGGTGACGTATTCATCCATGGATTGCAGAGCCGCCCCAATGCCTTCAAGGCTCAGGCTCATGCGTATCTCGAACTCCTCCATGTTCCGCGGGGAGAAGTAGGCCGTGTGAGGGTCCAGCGTCAGGGTATGCGCATTCATGAACATCTCGAAGACGTCATTGCGGCTGCTTTGCGAGACGTTGCGCCTGAGATTCTGGTAACGACGGGTCAGTGTATCGGCAATATCATCCCACTCACGCCCGGCCAGGGTCAGGCCAATCACATCGTTCTTGACCCGTTTGGCCCACAGGCTGTCCAGTTCGGCTTCGCTCGCAGCCCAGTCGGCCTCGCTGCGATCAATGGGCAGCTCCTCATTGCCGTCCAGGTCGGGTGCTTCCTCGAGGAAACGGGTGCTGAAGGCGATTCGCTCATTCACCCGTTCACGAAAGCGCTCGAAAAACTCGAAGGCCAGTTCGATTCGTTGCCCCGTCCCATGCCGATCGCTGTTCTTCAGCAGCTCATTGTGCCGGTGACGGAATTCATCCACATCCGACTGCGTGAGGTAGTAGCGTCCGGGATCGGTGCGCTCGATGAAATTCTCCAGCACTTCGCGCGCCAGGCGGTCATCGAAGCGGTGAGCGTTGAGATGATGCTGCTCGAGCAGGCCGGTGACTACCCGGTCCAGGAAGAGTTGCTGCTCGCTGGGGCTCAGAGGCTCGCCGTTGCCGTTGCCGTTTTCAAGCGCGGGAACGCCACAGACGTCCTTGCCTTCCGCGTGGCTCGGCTGGCCGAGCAGGACTGTGCCGGTCAAGGCCAGTGCGAACAGGGTCAGCGCAGTCTTCAGCTTTCTGGGCATCGAGTCCCCCAAGATCGGGTGTCGTATCGCCGGTTCGATCCGGTTGCTGCCGGACCGCCGGGAGTGGTGATTCATCCAGCATATTGGAACCCGATGACGATTTCGAGTTCCTCCGAACCCTGCCTGGTGGCGCGGGTCTGCTCAGGATTGGCATTCTGGCGCACAAACTGGATAATTCCGCGCCAGATACCGTTGCGACTTCCCTGCAGGAGACTCCGCCATGCGTCCGCTGTCCGTTCTCACCGGGATCATTCTTGGATCCTGTTTCGCCATCTCCATCGGCCTGTTGGTGGTGACCCTGCTGTATTTCCTCAACGCACAGCACGACTATATCCGCCAGGACATTCCTGCGCTGCTCGGGCACGGTGTGATATTTCTGGGCCTGACGGTGCTGGCCGCCGCCGCCTTCTGGGGGTCGATCCGCGAGCGCTGGTGGCTATGGTATAGCCAGGCCCTGCTGTGGCTGGCGCTTGGCCTCACCGTTTTCCATTACTGGCCCGACTGATTCGGCGACCCGGAGCCGCCGGTCTGAAGCCAGTCTCGATAGATGGACGCGAGCATGATGGTCACCCGGATCCCCAATTGCCGGACGAGTGTCTCGTCGGCGTACCGGCGTTGCTGGAAGAGCAATTGTTCCGCCAGGCGCCGGGCCCGCAGTGGCGGGTGTTCCATTCTGACGAAGGATTCGTAATCCCGGGCCAGGCGCAGCATGTCGCTCTCGCTTGGGAGTGGCTCACGTGCCAGTTCGGTGTGAACGTGGCTTTGAAGCTGTTCGAGCAGCTCATCCCAGTCATGCTCAGCATCACGCTTCATCGTTTGGCCTCTCAGGAGAAGATGCGTGGCAGCCAGATTGCCGCAAGGGTGGTGATCACGGCAGCGCCCATGAGATTCAGCCCGAAACCCTGACCGGCCATGGTGCGAATGGGTACGCGCCCGGTACCGAACACCACGGCATTGGGGGCGGTCGCCACGGGCAGCATGAAGGCGCAGCTTGCACTGAGGGCGGCCGGGATCATCAGCAAGGCCGGTTCAATGCCGGCCGCAATGGCGGTGGCGCCCAGTATGGGCATCATCAGTGTTGCCGTGGCCGTGTTGGAGGTGGTTTCGGTCATGAAGGTCACCGTCAGGCAGATGACCAGGGTGAGCAGCACCAGCGGCCAATGGCTGCGGTCAGCCAGGGCATCACCGATGGCCGTGCTGAGGCCGCTGGACTGGAAGGCCATGGCAATGGCGATACCGCCGCCGAAGAGGATCAGCAAACCCCAGGGAATCTTCTCGGCCGACGCCCAATCCAGCAGGCGGCCGCCACGCCCGTCCGGAAGCAGAAAGCAGAGGACAACGGCTGTCAACGCGACGGTGGCATCACCGGCGTATTCGCCGACCGGCAGCCATTGTGACCAGCCGCCCAGAGGGGCGCTGCGCGTCATCCAGGCCAGCGCCGCCAGGCCGAACACCAGGAGAACCCGTCTTTCCGGTGCCGTCCAGCTGCCGAGCGGCGGCAGGCTTAACGGTTTGCCGGCACCCATCCCTCTCGTGAGATAGAACCAGGCAAAGGCGATCAGGGTAAGGGAGGCGGGGATGCCGATGGCCATCCATTGGAGAAAGCTGATTTCCCGCCCCGTGATCTGCGCGTACACCCCCATGAAGATGACATTGGGGGGAGTGCCAATGGGCGTCCCCAGTCCGCCAATGCTGGCCGACCAGGCAACCCCCAGCAGCAATGGGGTGCCCAGTTGTTCATCGCCGGATGAGCGGAGCACGGCCAGCGCCACTGGCAGCAGCATCAGCACCGTGGCTGTGTTGGAAATCCACATGCTCAGCAGACCGCTGGCCAGCATGAATCCCAGCACCATTCTCGGCCCGCCACGGCCCCCCACCAGATGAACCATGCCCAGGGCCACCCGCCGATGGGCTCCGTTCTTCTCCATGGCCGTGGACAGGATGAAGCCGCCCAGCAGCAGCAGAATCAGTGTATGACCATAAGCCTGCGCGACCTCGCCATGGGGCAGAATCCCCAGCAGCGGGAAGGCAGCGAAGGGGATGAGTGAGGTGGCAGGTATGGGCAGTGCCTCACTGATCCACCAGGCGGCGCAGAGCGCCGTCACCGCCGCCGTCCAGCCCGCCTCGGTGGACAGGCCGTGATGTCGGGCGAGGAGGTAGGCGGACAGTGCAAGCACGGGGCCCAGAATCAGGCCGATTCGTCGCATTTCAGGCATGAGTGAACAAGCGTATCCGAAGCTGACTGGGTGATGGTTCGACCGCGTTGACCGGCCTCGCCAGACCGTGTCTGGAATGTCGCTCTTCCCCGGGAGCCCCATGGGATAGCGGCCACAAGTCCCGTATAATGCCGGTCTTTTGCAGTCGGGGGCAATCGCCCTCAGGAGTAGAGCTTGTCTCAGGATAAGGAAGCATGCCTTCGCGCCGCCGTCGTTGGGGTGGGCTATTACGGCTCATTTCACGCGGAAAAGTACGCAACCCTGCCCGGCAGCAGTCTGGTGGCCGTAGCTGATCATAATGCGGACCACGCCGAGCGTGCGGCGACCGAGTACGAAGTCCCGGCCTATTCCGACCACCGTGAGCTGATCGGCAAGGTTGATCTGGCCAGCGTGGTGGTGCCTGCCAAGGGCCATTTCCAGGTGGCCCGTGACCTGATCGAAGCGGGTATACATGTCCTGATCGAGAAGCCCATCACCCGGACCGTGGAAGAAGCGGAGACCCTGATTGAACTTGCCCGCAAGCATGAGGTGGTTCTTCAGGTCGGGCATCTGGAGCGCTTCAACCCGGCGTTCCGTGCTTTGCCCGATTCCCTGCGCTCGCCGAGCTACATTGAGTCCCATCGTCTGACCCCCTTCCCCAAGCGCAATGCCGATGTCAGCGTGGTGCTTGATCTCATGATTCACGACATTGATCTGGTGCTTGCCCTGGCGGGTTCACCGGTGAAGAGCATTCAGGCCAAGGGCGTCTCGGTGTTCTCGGATGCACTGGACATGGTCAATGCCGTTCTGCATTTCGAAAATGGCACCGTAGCGAATCTTACGGCAAGTCGTGCCAGTACCCAGCCTCAGCGGACGCTGCACCTGTTCCAGCAGAATGCCTACACTACGCTCGACCTGCATGCCAAGGACCTTGTCATCCAGCATCGAAAATCCGAGCACAGTGACAGTATCGCCACGGAGGAGATTCGCTGCGACAATGCCGATGTGCTGCGTACGGAGGTGATGAGCTTCCTCAATGCCGTGCGTGACGGCAGTCCTCCGGCAGTGACGGGCGAAGACGGCCTGTCTGCACTGGCGACAGCCAACTGGATCATGGACGTGGTGGAGAAGGATCAATCACCCATGGAGCCGCTCGCCATCTTCGAGGACGGTGAGAATGGCAATATTTCCAGTCGGGTTCACCACGATCCCCATCCCGAGACCAATGAAACGGTGTTCTCGCGCAGCTCATTGGTTTCCGGCAAGGAAAAGGAAAACAAGGAGTCTTGATGGTCCCTCTTTTTGATCCCAAACCCCAGCACGAACGGGTTGCTGGAGAGGTAGAAGCCGCCAGCCGTGCCGTCATGGAAAGCGGTCAGTTCATCCTTGGCCCGAATGTTCAGGCTTTCGAAAAGGAAGTGGCCGATTATCATGGTGTGAACGATTCCATCGGTGTGGCCTCCGGTACCGATGCGCTCCACCTGGCGCTCCTGGCCGCCGGCGTGATGCCGGGTGATGAGGTCATTACGTCCCCGTTTTCCTTCATTGCCGGGGTGGAGGCCATCTATTATTGCGGTGCCGTGCCGGTGTTCGCCGATATCCGCGAAGACACCATGAACATGGATGAATCCAGCCTTGAAGGGCTGGTTACCGAGCGGACACGAGCCATTATGCCAGTGCATATCTTCGGTCTGTCCTGCGATATGCACCAGGTCATGAGCGTGGCGCGTCATCATGGGCTGAAGGTCATTGAAGACTGTGCCCAGGCTTTTGGTGCCCGCATTGACGGGCAGCCCGTGGGGAGTTTCGGCGACGCAGGCTGTTTCAGTTTCTTCCCCACCAAGAATCTGGGCGGCTATGGGGATGGCGGACAGGTCACCACGAATGACGCAGAGCTGGCTGCACGAATTCGCATGCTGCGCAACCATGGCAGCGAGCAGCGTTATTATCACGACGTCATCGGTTTCAACAGTCGCCTTGATGAGCTGCAGGCGGCTGCCCTGCGAATCAAGCTCAGGCACCTGGATGAGTTCAATGCAGCCAGACGCTATATCGCCGGGCGTTATCTTGAAGGCCTTTCGGGCCTGGATCTGAAGCTGCCCGTGGAAGGCGAGGGGTATCACCACGTCTACGGCCAGTTCACCATCCAGGTGAAAGACCGGGATGCCTTCCGGGCCGCCCTGAACGAGCGGGGCATTGCTTCAGCCATCTATTACCCCATTCCCCTGCATCGACAGAAGGTGACGGAAGGGCGATTCAGGGGTGTCCGGCTTCCGGTCTGTGATGCCGTTTCCGAGACCTGTGTCTCTCTTCCCATGTTTCCCGGAATGAGTGATGCGCAGGCGGATGAGGTGATCGCGGCGGTTCGGGCGGTGGTCTAGCCGGCCAGCCGGGCCGCGGTCGCCGAGGGTGCCCCGGAAATCAGCCCAGAAAAAAGCCCCGGCCGATGCTCGGCCGGGGCTTGGTCGTGCAGGGCGAGGTCAGGGGGCTCAGGCGGGGCGTTTGCCCAACCAGCGGCCGTACTCCTGAATGAAGTCGTGAATGATGGTTTCACGCGAGATTTCACTCACGGCCTGACCATGCTCCCCTTCCCGATTGAGGAGGATTTCCGCCCGGCCGATGTGGCTGTCCTTGCCCGGGTCGCCGAATTCCGAAAAGGCCAGGAAGATACGATGAAAGGCGCGGCCTTTCACGGAATAGGAAAACTCTTCCTCGTCGTCGTGAAACACCGATAGGGTGATCTGGTAATCGCGGCGCTCGATTTCGCAGCGGCGGTCATAGAGTTCCAGTTCTTCCTTCAGGGCCTCGAAGGCCGGCATGGCGGTATGGCTGATGAATCGGGAGATTTCCCGCCGGGCCTTTTCCACCGATGCATGGGACATTTCCGGCGGGGTGTCCGCCTGTTCTTCGATAACCCTTTTCAGTTCTTCACGCCAATTCGTCATTCTTGTCTCCTGCCAGAGAAACAGGACCCGTAGCCCGGGCGTTCGTCTCCCATTCTAAACCCGACCATCCGGTCAAAGGCAATCCCGCGCTTGCCCGCCGGTTCCGCCCCCGGTAGCATCCCCGGTTCCGTTTTCTAGTCGTGGAAGCAGTCGATGAGCAAGCAGACCCCCCCGTCAGAGACCCGCCGCATGGAGGAGCGGGGCTGGTTTACCCGTTTTCTGGACACCGTGGAATGGCTCGGCAATCTCTTGCCGCATCCGGTTACCCTGTTTGCCATTTTGTGCGTGATCATGATCGTGATCAGCGGTATCGCGGGCTTCTTTGATCTGTCGGTTCCGGATCCGCGACCGGGCGCTGATGACGAGATCCGGGCCAATAGTCTGCTCAATGGCGATGGGTTGCGCTGGCTGGTGGAGAATCTGGTCTCCAATTTCGTCGGCTTTGCGCCGCTGGGCGTGGTGTTGGTGGCATTGCTTGGGGTCGGGGTGGCGGACAAGTCCGGGCTTCTCAGTGCCGTGATCCGCTCCATCGTCCTCAAGGCCCCGCCCAAGCTGATCGTTGCCGCCCTGGTTTTCTGCGGCATCATCTCCAATACCGCGTCCGAGATGGGTTACGTGGTCCTCATTCCCCTGGCGGGCCTGATTTTTCTCGGCCTCGGCCGCCATCCCCTGGCGGGCATGGCGGCGGCCTTTGCGGGTGTTTCCGGCGGTTACAGTGCCAATCTGCTACTGGGCACCATTGATCCCCTGCTCGCGGGGATTACCCAGGAAGCGGCCCAGCTCATTGACCCGGACTATCGGGTGGACGCTACCGCAAATTATTTCTTCATGATTGTTTCCACTTTCGTGATAACGGCGGTGGGTACCTTCGTCACCATCCGGATCGTGGAGCCAAAACTCGGCAAGTATGACCCCTCGTTCGCTTCCGAAGACCTGAGCGACGAGACCAGTCTGGATCCCGTGAGTGAAACAGAGCGCCGCGGGATGCGGTGGGCCGGTATTGCGGCATTGCTCATGCTTGGGCTGTTCGCACTCTCGGTGGTCCCGGAGTGGGGCGTTCTGCGACACCCGGAAACGGGTGAAGTGGCGCATTCACCCTTCCTCAACGGTATCGTTGCCCTGATTTTCATCTTTTTCCTGGTACCGGGTGTTGTTTTTGGCGCGGTTACCGGTGAAATGCGAAATGACAAGGATGTGGTCAACGCCATGGCCAGCGCCATGAGTACCTTGGGCCTCTACATCGTCCTGGTCTTCTTTGCCGCCCAGTTTGTTTCCATCTTCGGTGAAACCAATCTGGGCCGGATTCTGGCGGTGATGGGCGCGAACGGTCTGCAGAGCATTGGCCTGACCGGGCCCCTGGTATTCCTCTTCTTCATCCTGATGTGTGGAATGGTCAATCTCAGCCTGGGCAGTGCCTCGGCCCAGTGGGCGGTCACGGCACCCATTTTCGTGCCCATGCTGATGCTGATCGGTTATAGCCCGGAAGTCATTCAGGCGGCCTACCGCATTGGTGACTCGACCACCAACATCATCACGCCAATGATGAGTTACTTTGGCCTGATCATGGCGTTCATGGTCAAGTACGACAAGCGAACGGGCATCGGCACCATCATCGCGATGATGCTGCCCTTCAGCATCTTCTTCCTGACCGCCTGGATTCTTCTGTTCTTTTTCTGGGTCTTCCTGCTGGGCATGCCGGTGGGGCCCAGCGCGCCAACCTATTACGACATCGGGGCCATCTGAAGACAAGGGGCGGCCACCACGGCCGCCCCGCTTTTAGTCGTAATCGTAGTCGTAATCGTAATCGCAATCGGGTTTTAGGCAGCCAAGAGCGACGAGCAGCGAGCTACGGGAAAAACCCTCAAAGGCCGCACAAAGAGTGTGTCGTCTTTTTTGCTCGTAGCTCGTAGCTGCCCAAAACCCGATTACGACTACGACAACGATTACGACTAGGAGGGCCGGGGTCGCTGGTAGTTGTGGGGGGGTTAGCGGAATCTTTCCCAGCCCCAGGGCGCATCAGGCTGTTCAATCGGGGTGTTCAGGTCGAAGGTCAGCTGGAATACCTCATCGACACCCCGGCGCTGTACCTGGTACTGGAATACATCCCCGTCCACCCGAATAGTCCAGTAGCCGCCGCGACTGTTGGGCAGCATGGCCAGGGTTTCATCGTCCACCGGAAATGCCAGCTCGGTACCGTCAGCCGGCGGGCGGGCCAGGCCACCGTAGAGATTGATCTGCTGCTCACTGCCGTCCGGATCACGGTGCTGGTGCTTGAGTGTGACGCCCCAGGCGTGCCGTTCCAGAACCCAGGTGCGCGAGTGGTCGTCGCCCACATGCAGGGGAATCAGCATGCGGGAGCCCTCGCAATGCCGGATATCCATCACCACGGCCTGATCGCGGAAGCTGCCATCGCCGCCACGCGCCGACGTCAATTCACCCTCGAAGGCCCGTCCGCAATAGGGGCGAAGCGCTGTCCAGAGCGCGTGTCCCGGACCGGAATCCGCCGCCGGGACAGTGGCGGGGGATGTCTCCGTGGGGTCCGTGGTGCCAGGGCTGGCACAGGCAGAGCCAAGGGCCATGCCAAGGAACAGAATGGCTGTCATCAATCGCATAGTCGCTCCTGTTGCCGGGTTCGGGCAGGGGAGAGCCCTGCGGTGGAGTCTCTCGTCTGCGTGCGTATAATAGGCTCCCGGCTCACGGCGGAAAAATCAATATCGCCCGGGTTCAGGGTAGCCGAAAGAAGTGGATTCCCGGCAGTGGCGGGAATCAGGCCATCATAGCGTCTTACAATAACCAGGGGTTGGCTCTCATGACCAAGATCGCCTTTCAGTCAGCTGCGGACAGGCACTCCAGCGAAAATCTGGAGAAGACCCTGCTGAACCCGGTGATGCTCTCGGAGCTGAGTTCCATTCGCGGAACGGGGATTGCCGAGGAGCTGGCAACCATTTACCCGGGTGATATGGCGCGTGTGGGTGGTGTCAAGCTGGGCAAGGACGGTGAACAGAAGGCCGAGTGGGAAAAGCTCCAGCGCGGTGACGTGGTTCTGTTCATGAAAGACGACATGGTCTTTCTGTCCGGCATTGTCACCTACCTGGTAAAGAACCCCGATCTCGCCCGGGAGCTCTGGGGGGAAGACGAACGGGGGCAAACGCCTGAGTGTATTTATTTCGTGGATGAGGTGAAGGATCAGTTCATCCCCCGCGAATCCGTCAATCGCCTCTGTGGTCTGGAGGAAGGTTACGAATGGCCCGGGTTCGAAGTGCACCTGGAGGAAAAGGCAGCGCCGGTGGTGTTCGGCTACCAGCTGGAGAGTGCAGTCTATTTCCCCATCGTCAGCGAAGACGAGTACAAGGAAGTGGTGAAGGAGATCGATCGCACCATGCCGCTTGATACCGAGGGGCGTGTTCGGCTGCGCAAGGAAGATGGCTTCCTGCGGGATCAACTCTTCCGGGGCAAGGTCATCGAGGAATGCGCCATCTGTGGTCACAAGTACCCGACGCAGTTCCTTATCGCCGCCCACATCAAGGATCGCTGGCATTGCACCACGGAAGATCGGCTGGATTACGAGAATATTGCCATGCCCCTGTGCAAGCTGGGCTGCGAAGAGCTTTATCGACGCAACTACGTCACCGTGATTGACGAACGCGTGGCAATTACCAAGGCCCGGGTGGACAGCAATGACCTCAAGTCCATTCTCGTCAAGCTCCAGGGACGCGTCTGCCCCTGGTTCAAGGGCAGTCGGAAGTATTTTGATTGGCATACCCGCTTGGGCAAGTATTTCTAAAAGTCGTAGTCGTAGTCGTAGTCGTAGTCGTTGTCGGGTTTTTTCAAGCAGCGACGAGCAGTGAGCTAAAAGAATGCCCCAATGTCGTGTGGGCTTTAAGGGTTCCGCTTTTCGTTTGTTGCTCGTAGAAGATTAAAATCCGACAACGACAACGACAACGACAACGACAACGACAACGACAACGAGGTCGGGGCGTTACCGCCCCTCGTTATCCTCACTGCAAGTCCAGATCCCTCTCGTACCCGCGCCACCAGCGGAACTCGTGCTGGTTCTGGTAGAACCACTCACTGAAGTCGCCCAGCGTATTGCCGGGATGGCGGTCGCTGTCGTAATCCCCGGTTTCGTAATAATCCCGAAGTCCCTGAAGCGAGCGCAGATAATCCACCCGGAATCGGGCATTGAGATTCGGGTGGGCTTTCTGCAGGACGGACTGGCGAACCTGGGAAGCATGGATGATGGCATCATCCAGGGCATTGATGACCGGGGCTACGTCGTCACCACCCGGTTCCCAGTCGTGGGGCAGACGGTTTGCGCGCCGTGCGGCTTCATGGGCGTAATCCAGGGACTTGAAGATATGGCTGGCGTTTTCCCTTTCCTGGCGGTCCCAGGAAACGCCTGTCTCACAGGCTGCGAACATCATGGTGAGCAGCATCACGGCTAGCAATCGGTTCATGGTTGGCATCATTCCGGTTCCTCGTTAGCGGTGGAACGGCAATCGACTTCCACTTCGGCGTGGATCCGTGCGAGGCCGCTCAACAAGCCGCTGGCCATGATTTGCCATTCCCCGTTACGGTTTTCCGCGTTGAGCTGAATTCGGCCGAATGCGGTTCCGTCCACTTCCCGTACCCGTGGCTGGATGGTGGCTTCACTGCCGCTGGGGCAGTCCGGTTTGCTAACCACATCACCCTCGATTTCCTCACGGGTACCGGCGTGACGGTTATCCACGGTAATGGAAGTGACCCGCGGATCATCGAAGGGGGTAGCTTCGCCGTTTTCACGTGGTTCGTAATGGGACAGTAGCTGGAAGGCCACGACAGCCAGCAGCATGATGCCGTAGAAGAGGATTTCCAGCCCCCCCCGGCCCTTGCTGATGGGGTCCTGCTCTTCCTCGCCGGTCTCCCGGCTTGGCTGCAGGGTACGGCTGGCTTCTTCCGGCGTCAGATCTCGCTGGGGAGGCTGTGACAGGTCGACCGGCTTGGCACCGTATTGCGGCGTCGGATGTTGACGATGTTCCATGGCGCGTCAGCGTCTCCTGGGGTGGACGGTTCTGAGCCCTATCAGATAACAGAAGACCCCCGAAAGGCAAATTGTATCCCGGCCCGGCGCCGTTGGCCCTCAGTCCGTGTCCGCCGTCGTTTCCAGCCCCGGCTCTTCTTCCAGCGAGGTCAGGCGGAAGCCGAACCAGGCGTATCCCGCGGCCAGAACGGGGTTGATGAGATTGAAAAAGCAGAAGGGCAGATAGGCGAAGGTGGCAACGCCCAGGGTGGCCGCCATGTAGGCACCGCAGGTGTTCCAGGGGATGAGAGGGGATGAGAGGGGAGGTGAGGGTGCCGGCATCTTCCACCGCGCGTGACAGATTGACGGGGGAGAGGCCGCGCCGATGAAACTCCAGGCGATAGGTACGCCCGGGGAGAACGATGGCCATGTACTGGTCGGCGGTCACGATATTCACGCCAATGGCCGTCAACAGGGTGGTGATGACCAGGGAGCCGGCGCTGTGGGCTGTCTTCAGCGCACTGCTGACCAGCCGCATCAGCAGGCCGGACCTCTCCATGACAGCCCCGAAGGTCATGGCGCAGATGATCAGCCAGATGGTATTGAGCATGCTGCTCATGCCACCGCGGGACAGCAGGCTATCCACATCCCCATCGCCAGTGCTGGCCACATAGCCATCGAACAGCGTGCTCCAGACACCGCTGAACAGGCCCAGGGCGCCGGTGACCCCTTCGGCTGCCATGTCGGCCACGCGTTCCCCCTGAAAGATAAGCGCGAAAACACCGCCCACGAGGGCACCTAGCAGAATGGTCGGAAAGGCAGGCCATTTGCGATAGGCCAGATACATCACCATGAATACTGGCAGAAGGAGATACCAGGCAATCTGAAAATCCGCCTGCAGGGCCAGCAGGGTCTGTTCCATCTGGGTGTCACTGGCACGGCCGTCGTTGCGCAGACCAATGACGGCGAATAACAGCAGGCTGATCACCATGCTGGGGATGGTGGTCCAGAGCATGTGCCGAATGTGGGTAAACAGTTCCGTGCCGGAGACGGCGGGCGCCAGGTTGGTCGTGTCCGAGAGAGGTGACATCTTGTCACCGAAATATGCCCCGGAAATCACGGCACCCGCCGTCACGGCGAGTGAAAGCCCCAGGCCACCGGCGACCCCGATCAACGCCACGCCAATGGTACCGGCGACCGTCCAGGAACTGCCCACACTGAGGGCGGTGATGGCGGCGATGATGCAGGCCGCCACATAGAACCAGCTCGGATCCAGCAGGAGCAGGCCGAAATAGACCATCGTCGGCACGGTCCCGGACAGAATCCAGGCGCCAATGAGGGTGCCGACGGCGAGCAGGATCAGAATCGCCCCCGTGGACAGGCTGACGCCACGGGCGATGCCGGCTTCCAGGTCTTTCCAGCGAAAGCCGTTCTTGAGCCCCACCAGGATGGCGACGCCGGCGCTCAGAATCAGCGCGATCTGGTTGGGACCGTAGGAGGAATCGGCACCGAAAAGGTATACGGAAAGTGAAAGCAGAATGATGAGTGTCAGAATCGGCAGCAAGGCATCCAGCAGGGTGGGTTCTTTCTTGGGGGCATGCGCCGTGCTCATCATGGGCCTCACTGTCCGGAAAAGGCGCCCATTCAACCGCTTTTATGCTGTCAGGGCAAGCGGGGTGGCGGGCCGCGTGGCGGAGCGCCGCGAAACGGTCCACATGACCCTCGAATGAATCAATCAGAGGCTTCCTAAGGTCGAAGAATCCGCATCCACAGTCCCAGATTGATCAGCGAGGCCAGGGACTGAGCCACATAGGTCAGCGCGGCGGCTCGCAGGATTCGACGGGCTGCCGCCTTGTCTTCGGGATGCAGGTAATCGCCCTTCTCCAGCAGGGGCAGGGCGCGTCCGAAACTGGCATCGGTCTCAACCGGCAGGGTGATCAGATGGGCCACGGCCATCATCAGCATCATCAGCAGCCCGGCACCCAGCATCCAGAGCATGATCCCGGGCAGCCGCAGCACCACGGCCAACAGGGGAGCGGCCACGATCAGGCCGAGTCCGATGCGCTGCAGTGGCTGGATCATGCCTACCAGACGCTGGCGCCAGTGAAACAGGGGCATGCCATCGGCATGCTGAATGGCGTGCCCCAGCTCATGGGCGGCCACGGTCACAGCCGTCAGTGAACGGCCATCGTGGTTTTCCGGTGACAGGCGGATGGTTGCACTGTCGGGATCGTAATGATCCTGTCCGGAGTCGGTTCGCTCTACCCTCAGCGCCTCAAGGCCGAGGCGTTCGGCCAGATGGTGGACAAGCTCGGCCCCGGTTCCGGGGTAGCGATCCGCAGGCTGATGGTACCGCTGCATGACGTGCCGCACCCGCCAGCCGGGCAGGGCCACGGCGGCCAGCAGCATCAGGATCAGCAGGATGATCAGCATGGGCACTCCATGATGGGAATCGACGGTCGGTCCACGCGGGAGGCGGGGTGGCAACGTACCGGAATGAATGAGAAAATACCACTTTCAAGGTCAATTCGGGCGCCGTCACTGGCGGTGCCGCTGATCCCGTCCCCCGGAGCGTTTCATGAGCGATTTCAAGGGCATTCCCATTGTTCGCAGTGGTGAAAAGGTGCGCAAGCCCCAGGGCTTCACCGCCATCAAGGATGGCATGAAGGCCCGCAGGGATGCCCCGGAAGTGCCTCGTGGTGGCAAGCCGCGTTGGCTTCGGGCCCGCATCCCGGCGGGGGAAAAGTATCAGGAGACCCGTCGCAACGTGAAGGAAAACCGCCTGGCCACGGTGTGCGAGGAGTCCAAGTGCCCGAACGTGGGCGAGTGCTGGAACAATGGCACCGCCACCATCATGCTCATGGGCGATGTCTGCACCCGGGCCTGTCGCTTCTGTTCCGTGGACACGGGCAATCCGCGCGGTTGGCTGGATCCGGAAGAACCGGCCAATGCGGCCCGCTCGGTCCGGCTCATGGATCTCAAATACGTGGTCCTGACGTCGGTGGATCGGGATGACCTGGATGACGGCGGCGCCCAGCATTACGCGGACTGCATCCGGGAGATCAAGCGGGTCAATCCCGAGACCGCGGTGGAAGCGTTGACGCCGGATTTCTGCGGTCGCCTGGAGGATGTGGAAACCGTGGTGGATTCCGGTATCGAGGTGTTTGCCCAGAACGTGGAAACAGTGGAGCGCCTGACCCACGTGGTTCGCGACCGGCGGGCGGGCTACGAGCAGACCCTCAAGGTACTGGCCCATGCCAAGAAGCACCGTCCCGAGGTGCTCACCAAGACCAGTCTGATGCTGGGTCTGGGCGAGACCGACGAAGAGATCGATCGCACCATGGACGATCTGCGGGCCGTCGGGGTTGATATTGTCACCTTCGGGCAGTACCTGCAGCCCACGGCCAACCACTTGCGGGTGGAGCGTTTCGTGCCCCCCGAGGATTTTGCCCGCTACCGGGAATGGGGCCTGGCCAAGGGCTTCCTGGAAGTGGTTTCCGGGCCACTGGTTCGTTCCAGCTATCGCGCCGACCGGGTTCTCGAGAAGAACAATGTCGGCATGGATGACGAACCGGCAGCCTGAGGCGTGGTTGCCTGGCTGGGTCTGGCCTTCGGTGGCGCTCTGGGTGCGGTCTGTCGTTACCTGGTAAGCACCACCGTCTCCCGCCTGCTGCCCCTGCGCTTTCCCCTGGGCACCCTGACCGTCAATATTTCCGGCGCCTTGATGATCGGGGTGCTGGCCGGCATGCTGGGCGCCGGCCTGATTCGGCCGGCGGTGGATGAGTGGCTGTGGCTGAGCCTGGGGGTGGGGTTCTGCGGCAGCTACACCACCATGTCCTCCTGGAGCCTGGATACCCTGAAACTGGGGCTGGAGGGTTACCCCTGGCGAATGCTGGCCAATTTTGCATTGACGTTCTCGGGTTGCCTGCTGGCCGTGATGGGTGGCTACTGGGGAGGCACTTTCCTTGTCGCCTGAGCGTCCACGGCCGGATCTGGCCATTGCGGTGGCCATCGGCGGGGCGATCGGCAGCGGCCTTCGTCACGGGGTGGATGTGCTTCTTTCACCCTGGCTTGGCGCCCTCCCGGATCCGGGGTTCGAGGCCACCTTCCTTGTCAACGCCGTCGGCTGTTTTCTGATCGGGGTGCTGGCGGTACTGACCGGGCGCAGAGGCCCCTTGGGCAATGGGCCCCGCTTCCGGGCCTTCATCATCACCGGCCTGCTGGGCGGTTTTACCACCGCTTCCCTGTTCAGTCTTGAGGTGCTTGCCCTGATACAGGCCGATGAGCTCGGGATGGCCGGGCTTTACGTGCTTGCCTCCTTTTCCATCTGCCTCGCCGCCGTCTGGCTTGCCTATGCCCTGACCTGGCCGGTACTGCATGGGCGCGCGCTGAGGCGGCGTTCGGCCATGCGTCGGGCGGGTCGCCCATGAAGGGCTCGGTCTGGCAGCGTTCACGCTATGCCCTGATTCTCGCACTGCCGGTGCTCGCCGCCATGGTCTCCCAGAACATCATGAATCTGGTGGATACCGCCATGGTGGGCACCATCGGTGATGCGGCACTCGCCGCCGTGGGTCTTGGCGGTTTCGCCATTTTCATGTTCCAGGCACTGATTCTTGGTATCGGTACCGGGGTGCAGGCCATGGCTGCACGCCGCAAGGGAGCCGGAGACACCGGGGTCATGGCCGAGCCCCTGAATGCCGGCCTGATGCTGTGCCTGCTGGCTGGCCCGCTGTTGTCGCTTCCGCTTTTCTTCGCCGTGCCCGGATTTTATCCCTGGTTGAACGGCGACCCGGAGGTGATCGAAAAGGGGGTGCCCTATCTGCAGCTGCGGGTTCTGGCCATAACCTTCATGGGAATCAACTGGGCCTTTCGCGGTTACTGGAACGCCATTGATCTGGCCAGAATGTACCTGTTCACGCTGGTGAGCATGCATGTCCTCAACATCCTCCTGAACTACCTTTTGATCTTCGGCAAATTCGGATTTCCCGAGATGGGCGTGACCGGGGCCGGTCTGGGCACCGCGCTGGCGACCTTGTTCGGGAGTCTCGTTCATCTCGTTCTCGGCTGGCGTTATGCGCGCCGGGCCGGTTTCGCCTTGCGTTTTCCGGCAGGAGCCGTGTTGCAACGCCTGATACGCCTGGCAGGACCCAGTGGCATCCAGCAACTGTCCTTTTCCACCAGCTTTGTGGTCCTTTTCTGGATCATTGGGCAGATCGGTACCCGGGAGGTGGCAGCGGCCAGTGTGCTGATCAACATCATGCTGTTGGCGGTGCTGCCGGCCATGGCGCTGGGCCTGACCACGGCCAGTCTGGTGGGGCAGTCCCTGGGGCGTCGATCCGTGCGGGAAGCTCACCGCTGGGGATGGGATGTGGTTCGCCTGGCTCTTTTCATGCTCGGCATTCTGGCTCTGCCCATGTGGCTGGTGCCTGAACTGCTTCTGTCGGGTTTCATCCACGATGAGGAAACCCGGGCGCTGGCCGTGACGCCCATGCGTCTGGTTGGCGTATTCATGGTGGTGGAAGCCTTCGGCATGATTCTGATGCACGGGCTGCTTGGCGCGGGAGATGCGCGAAGAACCATGATGGCGGCCGTATCCATGCAGTGGCTGGGTTTTCTGCCGATTGCCTGGGTAGTGGGGCCGGGCCTCGGTGGTGGCCTGCTGGCCGTGTGGCTGGCCCAGGGTGCCTACCGCTTGGTGCAGGCAGTGGTCTTTACCCTGATGTGGCAGCGTCTGCGATGGGCTCGGGCGCAGGCCTGAGCGTGATGTTCAAAAAAAAACCGCGACTCAGGGTCGCGGTTCAGATTCAAGGCTGACGGGGGCTGCCTGGGGTCAGGCCCGGGTATCCACCAGTTGCCCCAGGGCTTCCTGACTTTCCGCGGCTGACTGGATAACGCGAACGCCGGCACCGGCCTGAGCTTCGTAACTAATGTTGTTCACCATTGCCTCGGTGATTTCCTGCGGCTGGGATTGGTCATTGCTTCCGGCAGCCGACTGGCTGGCAATGGTCCGGGCCGACTGGGTCATGCCCACTTCTGCCCGCTGAATGGCCTGGGCGCCGTTCTGGAAGCTGTTGCCGATGTCCATGCGGATTCCTCCCGCTTGTGGAACCATGCCCGGATTATAGAACAGGGCGGCCCGCCGATCAGCGTTTACCGGCTCAGATCCAGCTCAATGGTATTCTGGCGCCGACGATAGGCGCCGCCAGCCGCATCTGCTGTGAAATTCCGGGTAACGGCACCGATTTGCATGACAACTCGCGTGAAAACACCATCTTTTGCAATGATTGAGGCGTGGTTTTCCAGCCCCGCCAGCGTCTCGCCCAGTTCCGATTGGCGCATTTGGGTGTATTCGGCCATTTCTGGAGGCAGGCTCGGATCACGCAGGCGATCCGTCAACTGGCGAATCCGTTTCTTGAGGCGAAACTGATTGCCCACACGCAGGCGGGTCTCCACGCCGGAAGGGCTGCCAAGCTGCACGGCGCGGATGATTTCGAACGCTTCATAGCGACCGCCCATGACGTGCCCTTTGCGTGTGCCCCTGGCACCGACGATGATCTTTTCCCCGGCTTCGATATCACAGTTGGCGACCAGATCCCGGACGAGTACATCGGTGCCGCAAATGACCTGTGTATGCTCGAGAAAGCGGGCTTCCAGAGAGCCCTCACAGCGCACGATGGCATTGAATCGGTCGCTCCCCTTGCGGCGTTGGCCAATGATGCCGCCACGAACCACGATATCGCCGCCGGCAGACAGGCTGGCACCCTCCACCAAGCCACCAACCTGGATGTCGTCACTGGCGCGGACGCTCATGCCATAGGCCACTTCACCGCGCACCCGAACGGTACCATTGAAATCGATGTTCCCGGTGGAGAGGTCGACCTGATCCAGATCCAGGGTTGGGCTGACCATCACGGTATCGTCCTTCCAGATCGGCTGGCCATCGATGGCCGCGATCAACAGGTCGGGATCCCCGTCATCCACGCGCACACCCTTCATTCGTCCCCGGAACTGCTTGTTGGCCCCGGGCCTGGGTGGAATGGGCAGGCCCTGGACATCCGTGCCGGGTTCGCCTTCCGTTGGTGGATGGCGACGAATCAGTGGATCACCGGCCTGGACAGTGATCACACCGCCCAGCTCCCGGAAATCGGCACGCTCGCTGTCATCAATCCGCGGACGCCGATCCACCATGTCAGCCACAAGCGGTTGAAACCAGGCGTCCTCGCCATCCTGTGCCGGGACACCGCGGGCAATGACGTGTTTGATTCCGTCAGCCACTCTCACGATGCGTCGAACGGCATCCTTGTCGACCCCATGAACCACACCCTCGGCCCAGATGCTGTCGATGGCGGCGTCTTCACCCACGGCCCGTCCGCCACGAGGTGGGGTGACAGTCAGCCATGCGGTGAGGCCGTCATCGGCAATGTCCAGTTTCATCTCACCGTGCGCGATGGGCCCCAGGGGCATGGGGTCGGTGGGGCCCTGTCGAGCGGCGGCGATGAAGGCGAGTACACGCTCGGACTCAAGCTCGCACTCGCCGTGACCACAGGACTCGAGCGTATTCTGCAGGGTTTCCGAGCTGATGTCCGGCAAGGCGGCGGAGCTGGCAGCGAACAACTGCATCGACTCGTAGTCGGGCTCCAGATTCAGCTTGTCCAGCAGGTCAGTGTCCATGGCCGTTCTACTTCCCCTGGAGTGAATTGGTCCCGGTTCGCCCGGACTCGCCGGGCCGGGCACCTCGCCGTTTCCACTGGCAGGCTCCATACTGCCAAGCCTAACCCAAAATTGCCGTTTTTTCCGAGAATTTCACTATACTTGCAGGAAACAGGCAATGTTTTACATGAGCTGGCACAGAGTGCGGGAAAAATGTCCGGATTCGTGCCACAATGAGATACGGCTTATGTCATGTCATGGCGGGGGGCGCCTTGGCAGGCATTCTGGCAGACGCCGATGACGACAGGTGAGTTGGTAAAGGGGGCAACGGCATGGCAGTTGCCGCAGCTTGAGCAGCGGCAGCCATGGAAGAATGAGCGGAAGAACATCCAGAGGGAGTTGGGATGCTTAGAACGCTGTTGTCTCGATTCAGAAGTGCCGACAAGACGGAAGCGGTGGCCGGGCGGCAGGAGGTGGCCACCGATCGGGTAAAGACAAGCTCTCGGCCGAGCCAGACCAATGGCCAGACGCGGCGTCAACCGAACCTGCCGGAGCTGTTCGTCGGTCGCCAGCCCATCGTCAACAACCGCCGGGAAATCGTTGCCTGGCAGCTGTTGTTCCGCAACGACCTGCTTACTGATGCGGCCGATATCCACGACGACGTGGCGGCCACCGGTGACGTACTTCTCAACACGCTCAACAACCTGGGCCTGGAGAAGGTCATGGGGAATGGCGTCGCCTTCGTCAAGGTGCCCGCCGAAATGCTTGAGCATCCCCTGCTCGAAATACTTCCGCAGAAACGCGTTGTGCTCGACCTTTCATCGAAGCTGGTGGTCGAGCAACCGCTCATGGATCGCCTGCATGAACTCAAACGGATGGGGTATCGCTTCGCCATGACCAATTTCCGCGTGGGCCATTCCGACCCGGACTTTCTCAATGTGATCGATTTCGCCAAATTGAGCATCGGCGATTTGAGTGATGAGGAGGCTAGGAAGGAGGTTCGGCAACTGCGAGGGCGAGGCCTGCGTCTGATCGCGGAGAAAGTGGAAGATGCGGACGACTTCAAACTGGCCCGATCCCTGTTCATGAACTATTACCAGGGTTATTTTTTCGCACGACCGGAAACCCTGCACATGCGGCGTGTCGACCCCCACGCCGAGCGCGTTTCCAGATTGTTCAATCTGGTGCTTTCCGATGCACCACGCGATGTCGTTGAAAGTGAATTCAAGCAGGACGTTGCCCTGTCGTTCAACATTCTTCGTTACATCAACAGCCCGGGCATGGGGCTGGCGGAGGAGGTCAACTCCATCAAGCATGCTCTGGTCATGCTCGGCAAGACACGCCTGGCGCGCTGGCTCAGCATGATGATGATGCGTAACAGCAAGCAGAGTGTCGCGCCCCGTGCCCTGTTGAGAACCGCTCTGATTCGGGCGCGCACCACTGAGCTGCTTGGCGCAGCTCATTTCGGCAATGCCCAGCGGGATCATCTATTCATGACAGGCATGTTTTCCCTGCTGGATGTCCTGTTCGGCATGAGTCTGGAGGAATCGGTGGGTACTCTGCAGTTGCCCGAGCCCATTCGGCTGGCCCTGATCAAGCGCGAAGGCCCCTATGCACCCTATCTGCAGCTGGCTATTGCCTGTGACCATTTCGATGTGGAAGAGATTCGTCACGGTTCGCGACGGCTGGGCATCCCGCTTCGACAGATCAATCATTTCCAGACCGAGGCCATGACCTGGGCCCGACAGCTGGATGAAGGCCTCAATGAATCGGAGTGAGTACGGAAAGCGTGTTGAAAAAAGGCCGGAACCCAGGGGTTCCGGCCTTTCATTTTTTTGGGAATGTCTATAAGGAGATCCCCCGGAGCCAACTCAACGGAATGGTCAGCGACTGGCCCCGGCCTGCTGGGCCTTGTCGTTGCCAAGGGCTTCCACCACCCGTCGGAACTCCTCCATCAGGGCTTCCGGAATGCGTTCCCCAAATTGGTCGAAGAAATCGCCGATACCAGTCATTTCCGACTGCCACAGGGCTTCGTCCACGCTTAGCAGTTCTTCCATGGCGCCGTCCTTCATGGACAGGCCTTCCTGGTCAATGGCATCCAGGGTCGGCAGGAAGCCAATGGGGGTTTCCACGGCACTGGCGTTGCCGTGGCAGCGATCAAGCACCCAGCGCAGCACACGCAGGTTCTCGCCAAAACCCGGCCAGATGAAGTTGTCCTCGGCATCCTGGCGGAACCAGTTGACGTGGAAAATCCGTGGTGGTTTGTCCAGTTTCGCACCCACGTTGAGCCAGTGGCTGAAATAATCGGCGAAGTTGTAGCCGCAGAAAGGCTTCATGGCCATGGGGTCACGACGTACCACACCCTGGGCGCCCGTGGCGGCGGCCGTGGTCTCGGAGGCCATGCCGGCACCCACCAGCACACCGTGATTCCAGTCGCGGGCTTCGAATACAAGCGGGGCCAGGTCGCGGCGTCGGCCACCGAACATGATGGCCGAGATCGGGACGCCGGCCGGAGCCTCGGCCTCCGGGCTCTGGCTCGGATTCTGGGTCGCCGACACGGTGAAACGGGAGTTGGGGTGGGCGGCGGCCTTGCCGGAATCCGGGTTCCAGGGACGACCCTGCCAGTCATGGGCCGGCTGGCCGTCCTTCTTGCCTTCCCACCAGGGCTGATTGTCCTCGGTCACCGCCACATTGGTGAAAATGGTGTCCCGGGTGATCATTTCGTAGGCATTGGGGTTGGTCTTGGGGCTGGTGCCCGGTACGACCCCGAAATATCCGGCTTCCGGGTTGATGGCCCAGAGTCGGCCGTCTTTCCCGGGGTGCAGCCAGGCGATGTCATCACCCACGGTCCAGATCTTCCAGCCCTGGTGGGATTCCGGCGGAATCAGCATGGCCAGGTTGGTCTTGCCGCAGGCCGATGGGAAGGCCGCGGCCACATAATGGGTCTCGCCCTGGGGGTTTTCGATACCGACGATCAGCATGTGCTCGGCCAGCCAGCCCTCGGTGCGGGCCTGGTAGCTGGCGATGCGCAGGGCGTGACACTTCTTGCCCAGCAAGGCATTACCGCCGTATCCCGAGCCGTAACTCATGATCTCCAGGGACTCGGGGAAGTGCATGATGAAGCGACGTTCCGGATCCAGCTCGCCGGTGGAATGCAGGCCCTTGACGAAGCTGTCGCCGCGTTCGATGCGTTCCAGCGCCGCCTTGCCCATGCGGGTCATGCGCCGCATGTTGACTACCACATAGGGGCTGTCGGTGATCTCGACGCCACAACGGGAGAGGGGGGAGGCCACCGGCCCCATGCAATAGGGCACCACGTAGAGGGTTCGCCCTTCCATGCAGCCCTCGAACAGCCCCAGCATCTTCTCGCGGGCGTCACCAGGCGCCATCCAGTGATTGTTGGGACCGGCATCCGCTTCCTGTTCTGTGCAGACGAATGTCAGGTGTTCCACGCGGGCCACGTCGGCCGGGTCGGAGCGATGCAGATAGCAGCCGGGGTGGGTTTTCTCGTTCAGGCGGATCAGCTCGCCGCTGTCCAGCATCTGGTCGATCAGGCGCTCATCTTCGGCTTCGGAACCGTCGCACCATTGAATCCGGTCGGGGCGTGTGAGACGGGCGACTTCCTCTACCCACTGGGCGAGTTCTGCATTGCGTGTGCTCATGGGGGACCTCTGAATTTCCTGCTTGAAATCATCCGGCGGCGGACGGGCTCCTCCTGGCCCGTGGCGGAGACGGGAGTATAGCCGCCGGAGGCCCTGAATCGCCAGTCAAAATGACCGGCGGATGACATTTCGGTGACGATTTGGGGGGCATCGACCAGAGCCCCGACAGACGGCGGGCCTGATAGAATGCATCCATGGCTGAAAACTCTTCCCAATCCCTCGCCGGCTTGCTGGGTGCCGACGGCCCCCTGGCGGCGCACATTCCCGATTTTCGCGTCCGTGCGGAGCAACAGACGCTGGCCGATGCGGTTGCCGCGGTGCTGCAGAAAGGTGGCCATCTCCTGGCCGAGGCCGGCACCGGTGTGGGCAAGACCTTTGCCTATCTGGCCCCGGCTCTGGCCAGCCGTCGCCGGACAATCATTTCCACCGGAACCCGACACCTGCAGGATCAGCTCTTTCACCGTGATCTTCCGCTGGTGATGGAAGCGCTGGGCCAGTCCGGCGAGCAGGATCAGGTGGCCCTGCTGAAGGGGCGCAGCAACTACCTTTGCCTGCATCGACTCGAGGATGCCCGCCAGCGCACGGACCTGGGTCGCAAGGAACACGGCCAGCTCAAGGAGGTCGCCATCTGGTCGCGAAAGACGAACAGCGGCGACCTCGCAGAGGGCCCGGAACTGGCCGAGACCTCACGGCTCTGGCCCATGGTGACCTCCACCGGAGACAACTGCCTCGGCCAGGATTGCCCCCGCCACGGGGAGTGTTTTGTGCTCAAGGCCCGGCAGGAGGCCATGCAGCGGCGTGTGGTGGTGGTCAACCATCACCTGATGTTGGCCGATTTTGCGCTGCGCGAGGACGGTTTCGGCGAGCTGCTGCCGGAGGCCGACCTGGTGGTGGTGGATGAAGCCCATCAATTGCCGGAAGTGGCCAGCAAGCATTTCGGTACCGGCATCAGTGCGCGCCAGATCCGTGACTTCGCCAGCGATACCCTGGCCGAGGCAGTCAAGGCCGGCGCGGCGGCCGGCGGGTTTCGCGAAGTGCTGGATCGTCTGGTGCCGGCGGTTCAGGCCGCACGCCTGTCCCTGCCCGAGGGCGAGCACCGTTCCCGATGGAACCCGGCCGATGAAGCCGAGGCGGTGGAGGCGCTGACTGACCTGGGCGGTGTGCTGGAGACCGTCAATGGCCAGCTGGAGACCCTGGGCGGTCACAGCAAGGGGCTGGATAATTGCCGCCGACGCGGTTTGAAATTGCGTGAGACGCTCAAGTTGTTCATTGCCGAGGAAAGTGAGGAGGCCCTGGTTCGCTGGCTGGAAGTCAGTGATCGTGGTTTCGTGCTTCATGCCACTCCGCTGTCCACCGCTGATCGCCTGGGCGACTGGATTGCGGGTGTACCGGCCAGCTGGGTATTTACCTCGGCCACACTGGCCGTGCGCGGCGAAGTCAGCCATTTCCGTCAACGCCTGGGCCTGTCTGCAGCCGGGGAACTGGTGGTGGGCAGCCCCTTTGATTACAGTCGCAATGCCGTTCTGTACCATCCGGACGGTCTGCCCGCGGCCAACGCACCTGATTACACGCGCGCCCTGGTGGAGGAGGTATTGCCACTGGTGGAAGCCGCTCCTGGGGGATGTTTTCTGCTCTTTACCAGTCACCGGGCCCTGCGTGAGGCCGCCGGGATCCTGGCGGGAAGGCTGGACCGGGAGGTGCTGGTTCAGGGGGACGGCCCGCGGGCACGCCTGCTGGAGAAATTCCGGGCGGATGGCCGGGCGGTTCTGCTGGGGACCCAGAGTTTCTGGGAGGGGGTGGACGTGAAGGGCGAGGCGCTGAGCCTGGTGGTCATCGACAAGCTCCCCTTTCAGTCACCCGGTGACCCGGTCATTGAGGCACGCATCGAGGCCATCAAGGAACGCGGCGGTTCGCCCTTCATGGAGTGGCAGCTTCCCCATGCCGTGATTACCCTGAAGCAGGGTGTGGGGCGGCTGATCCGTGACACGGCGGATCGCGGCGTCATGGTCATTGGCGATCCGCGCCTGCTGCAGAAGGGCTATGGGCGGATTTTCATCGACAGCCTGCCGCCCATGGCCAAGACCCGGGATCGTGACAAGGTCTGTCGATTCCTTGAAAGCCTTGGCCGCGAAGGCCGTGACCGCGTCAACGAAGAGCGTGATACCGCGTGAGCATTCTGGCTATTGATACCGCTACTGAGGCCTGTTCGGCCGCCCTTTGGCATGAGGGGGTGGTCCATCATCGTTTCGAGCTGGCACCGCGTCGCCACGCCGATCTCATTCTGCCCATGGTGGATGCCGTCCTGGAAGAGGCCGGTACCGATCGCCATGGCATCGAGTGGATCGCCTTTGGTCGTGGTCCCGGCGCGTTCACCGGTGTACGCATTGCCGCCGGCGTGGCTCATGGTTTGAGTCTCGGGCTCGGGTGTGGACTGTATCCGGTGTCCACTCTGGCAGCGATGGCCATGTCGGCCCATGAAGAGCAAGGCGCCGAGACGATCCTGACGGCCCTGGATGCGCGCATGGGTGAGGTCTACTGGGGTGCTTGGCGGATTCGAGAGGGTGTCCCGGAGGGAGTCGTCCAGGAGCGGGTCTGTCCGCCAGAGCAGGTAAAGGTGGCGCTGAACATCGAGACGGCAACCGCGATTGGCGCGGGCTGGGGCGTCTACGGCGAGGCACTCACGCGGGCTCTCTCGGGCCGGCCAGCTGTCGTGCTGCCGGATAAGTTTCCCGATGCGAAATACATGCTGGGCATTGCCATGGCCGAGCAGGCCAGGGGAGCGCCCTTGCTCACCCCTGCCCAAGCCCAGCCGGTCTACCTGCGTGACCGTGTTGCCGAGCCGGCTCGCACCAGGCCCGGCGGGTCCTGACGGCGGCTTGCCTTGTCGAGGGAGTGTCATCAAAAGGTCACATTCGGGGGCCAGGCTGTCATCACATTGTCATATTGCCCTGTTGTAATCCGCACGAACCAAAACCCAAAGGTTCCATGAATCATGAGTGGAAAGCGGATACTGGTGGTGGAGGACGAAGCGGCCATTCGCGAAATGGTGGCCTTCTCTCTGACACGTGCGGGTTTCGAGGTCGTGGAAGCCGAAGATGTCAACCAGGCCCGGCTGATAGTGGCGGATCAGTTGCCGGATCTGATTGTTCTCGACTGGATGCTGCCGGACATGAGCGGCCTGGAATATGCCCGTCTGCTGAAGCGGGATGACCTGACCCGCGGCCTGCCCATCATCATGCTCACGGCCCGCTCCGAAGAAGATGACAAGGTGCGCGGCCTGGAGAGTGGCGTGGACGATTACATCACCAAGCCGTTTTCCTCACGGGAAATGATTGCCCGGATCCAGGCCGTCCTGCGCCGGGCCGCACCCGATGGAGGCGAAGACCTGGTGGCCGTCGATGGCCTGCAGATCAATATGGCCAGTCACCGCGTCACCGGAAACGGGCAGCCGATCAACCTGGGCCCGACCGAGTATCGTCTGCTGACGTTCTTCATGACTCACCCGGATCGGGTCTATACTCGCGGACAGCTGCTGGACAGGGTCTGGGGCAGTAATGTCTATGTGGAAGAACGCACCGTGGATGTCCATATCCGCCGCCTTCGAAAGGCGCTCGCACCTGCGGGATTCGATGGCTACGTTCAGACCGTGCGTGGCAGCGGTTATCGCTTCTCACCCGAGGCCGGCTGAATGAGCGGCCACTGGCTTGATAGAGGTGCCGCAGCGGGGAACGGGCAATGAGATCAGTCTGGCCGCTGGAATTTCTCCGATTTCTTCTCCTCCTCTTGCCAGCCATGATCATCGGTGGTCTCACCATTGGTATTGCTTACGGTGCCATGGCCGGTCTGGCTTTCTATCTGGCCTGGCATCTACGGCAGCTGTATCGACTGGAACGCTGGTTCCGCCTGGACCGAAAGCGTAATCCACCGGAAGGCTCTGGCGTATGGGGTGAGGTGTTCGATCATTACTATCGACTTCAGCAACGCCATCTCAGTCGCAAACGCCGACTTGCGCGTGTATTGCGTGAGTTTCGCAATTCCACCGAGGCCATGCCCGACGGCACCGTTGTACTGGATCATGCCGGCCATATCGTCTGGTTCAATCAGGCGGCACAGCAACTGATCGGTCTCAAGGGTAATCAGGACCTGGGTCAGCCCATCGGCAACCTTTTGCGCGATCCGGCTTTTCTGAAGAAGCTTCGCGATGGACATGATGACGAGCCGGTGGAAATTGAGTCCCCTCTGGTGCCTGATCGCTGGCTTGCTCTGTCTCTCATTCCGTATGGTGAGGGACAGCGCCTGCTCCTGGTACGGGACATGACCCGCCTGAACCGCCTGGAAAGGATGCGAAGGGATTTCGTCGCCAATGCCTCACATGAGCTGCGTTCACCGTTGACTGTGCTGCAGGGCTATCTTGATGCAATGGCCGAGGATGAGGTGGTTGCCACCGACTGGTCCATGCCGGTACGGAAGATGCAGGAGCAGACCCGCCGCATGACCGATATCGTCAATGATCTGCTGGAACTGGCACGGCTGGAGTCGCAGGAGCCGGATGCACCCAGGGATATCGTGGACGTGCACGGGCTGGCGGCGCGAATTCGGGAAGAGGCGCTGGCGCTAGCTGTTGGACCCAAGGAGGTTCGGCTGGAAGTCAGCGGCGACACTCGTGTACTGGGCGCGGAGAAAGAACTGTACAGCGCCTTTTCCAACCTGGTCTTCAATGCCATGCGGTTCACCCCGGAAGCGGGGGAAGTGAGAATCGTCTGGGATAATTCGCCGGCCGGGACGGGACGATTCACGGTGACGGATACCGGGCCTGGCATTGAACCAAGGCACATCCCCAGGCTGACCCAGCGATTCTATCGCGTGGATTCCGGCCGTGCCCGGAAAAGCGGCGGTACCGGGCTCGGTCTTGCCATTGTCAAGCACGTTCTACAACGCCATGGGGGGCGTCTCGAGATCGACAGCACCCCCGGTAAGGGAAGTCGTTTTCGCTGTGTGATACCGGCAGACCGGGTGGTGCGTGGAGACGGTACCCGTATTGTCGGCAACATATGAGCCATTGATGCAGCCTCTCGATCATTCAGTGTTTCTTTCATCACAAATCTGCAATAAAGCCGTCATTGATGTGACACGGAGGCGGTCTAGCATGCCTTCCGTCACCTCAAGAGCGTAAGCAACCGTTCAAGGGCGTGAAACAAGCATGGGGATGGCTGTGGTGTCCCCGGGACTGAACATGCAACCGTCTGTTGTAAGGAGTAAACCATGAATTCCATCAGCAAGTACGGCGTTCTCGCCATCACTGCCGTTGTAGGCGTCGCCGTGATGGCGCCTGCCATGGCCTCTCCCGAACCCCGGGGCCGTATCCATCTGGATTACGCTGTTCATGATGAAGATAATGTGGAGCTGGCTGACGGCTTCCGCCTGCGCCGCGCCCGCCTGGGTGTCAGTGGTTCAATTGACGATAACTGGTCCTACCAGTCGGAAATTGATTTTGCCGAAAATGGGGTAGCATTTCGGGATGCCTACCTCCGTTATCGTGGGTTTGAGAATGGTGCGCTGACCATCGGTAATTTCAAGGTGCCTTTCGGCATGGATCAGCTCACCAGCTCGAATCACCTGGCCTTCATTGAGCGTTCCCTCCCGACCGACTTCACCCAGTCCCGTCGTCTTGGTGTGGGCTATAGCAGCAGCGGTGATAACTGGGCTTTCTCCAGTATGCTGTTCGGTCAGGAAGTTGGCACCAACAACACGCGGGTCGCTGAAGGTGGTGACGAAGGCATGGGTGTTGGCGCTCGGTTCTTTGGAACACCTATCCGCAGTGATGACAATGTGTTTCACCTTGGTGTTGCCCTGACCACCGAGAATCCGGCTCACAGTGAAGACGAGACAGCCCGTTTTCGCAGCCGACCGGAATCCCGCGTGACCGGCGTCCGTCTTGTGGATACTGGCACGATCGCTGATGTGGACTCCATCAATCGTCTGGGGATTGAGGCTGGATACCAGGTGGGGCCGCTGGTCATTCAGGGTGAATATCTGACCGCCAATGTGGACCGGGGCAATGGTCTTGACAGCTTTGATTTTGACGGTTACTACGCCCAGGCCAGCTACGTCATCGGTGGCTCCCAGCGCAGCTACCGCGGCGGTGCCTTCCGTAACCCGGCCGTTGGCTCCTGGGAAGTGGGTCTGCGTTATTCCAACATCAACCTCAATGATGGCGACGTCCAGGGTGGTGAGCAGAACAACGTTACCCTCGGCCTGAACTGGTACGCCGCCCGCAACGTCCGCTTCATGTGGAACTACATCATGGTGGACGCCGAAGTGGCCGGTGTGAGCGAAAAACCGAACATCTTCCTGTTCCGCACCCAGGTCTCTTTCTGACTTGAAACGGCCGTAGCGCAATACCCCGAACCCCGCCCTCGTGGCGGGGTTTTTTGTTCCATCGTATTCGTAATCGTAACCGGCCCAATCCCCCCCCCTACTCGTCTGTCACAAAACGGTCAAGAACCGTACGTATCCTTGTAACCCAGCGGGAGAAGAATGGGCCTGCGATTCGGGGGCAAACCCTCCCGAGCCATTGTCAGTCACAACCTGCAACGAGGGATTGGAAATGCTCAAGAAACTGATCACGACCACACTGGCCGTCGGTCTCGGTGTCTCCGGCGCCGCGCTGGCCAGCCAGCCGGAAATCGACCCCAATTTGCCGCGCTACGAGCCGGTCTCCGGAATCTCCGGCAATCTGGCCTCTCAGGGCTCGGATACCCTGAACAACCTCATGACCCTGTGGGCCGAGGAGTTCCGGGAGTTCTACCCCAACGTCAATATTCAGATCCAGGGCGCGGGCACGGGCACGGCCCCGCCGGCGTTGGCCCAGGGTACGGCCAACTTTGGCCCCATGAGCCGCGGCATGCGTGAAAGTGAACAGCAGGCTTTCGAAGAGGCTCACGGTTACGCGCCGACTCTGGTGCCGGTGGCCATTGACCTCCTGGCGGTCTACGTCAACCGCGACAACCCCATTGAAGGCCTGTCCATTCCCCAGGTGGATGCCATCTTCTCCGACACCCGTCGCTGCGGTCATCCCGAGACCATTACCCGCTGGGGTCAGGTCGGGCTGAGTGGTGCATGGGCAAACCGGGATATCACCCTGTACAGCCGTAATGCCGTCTCCGGCACTTATGGCTACTTCCGCCAGCACGCCCTGTGTGACGGCGACTTCAAGGACTCCATCAACGAGCAGCCGGGCTCCGCCTCGGTGGTTCAGGGCGTGACCGAGTCCCGTAACGGTATCGGCTATTCCGGCATTGGCTATCTCACCTCTGGTGTGAAAGCGATCAAGCTCGGTCGTGAGGACGGTCAGCTGTTCGAGCCCAATGCCGAGAATGCCGCTTCCGGTGACTATCCCTTGGCCCGATTCCTGTACGTGGCGGTCAACAAGAACCCCAACCGTGAACTTCCGCCCCTGGAGCGTGAGTTCCTGCGTCTGGTTCTGTCGGCCCAGGGTCAGGACGTCACGGTGCGGGATGGCTTCATCCCCCTGCCCGAAGCGGTTGCCGCCCAGTGGCGGGAGCGGCTGGGTCTCTGATTATTGCTGTATTTCCCTGCGAGAAACGCCCGGCCGCCAGGTCGGGCGTTTTTTGATTCTTCGCGGAAAAGCGGGGGAAACCCTTTGCCGGTCCGACGCCCCATAACCTCACGGGCTCGCCGCTTTTGCACGAAGAACCGTTTTCTGTGGTGGTGATGGGAGTAACCGTCACAAGACTGTCATCTTTCTGTTTCGACCTCCGCTCCAAGACTTTGTCATTGTCATAATCCTGTCACACAAGCGCCGTAGCATGCGCAGCGTCCATTCTCCAACTGTCCGGGCTGGGTAGGAGCACAATGAGCGAGAAGCAGCAGATGAGCGGGAACCCCGGGAACACTGGCGCCAAGACCACTGGCCTGCCGGGTCCGGAAGCCCGGCAGCGTTTGCGGACCTGGCGCCGAATCAAGGATTCCATGGCAAAGGGCCTCATCGCCACAGCCGGCGTGGGCGTGATCATTGCCCTGGGCACAATATTCGTCTATCTCTTCAGTGAAGTGGTACCTCTGTTTCAGGGCGCTCGGTTGGAACAGGCACAGCACTTTGAGATGCCCGGCTCCGATCAGGCAGAGACCCTTTATGTCGCTTCGGAACGTCACCAGGTGGCGGCCGTGCGTTTCGCCCGGGATGGGGTTGCGACTTTCTTCAACCCTCGCAATGGCGACGTACTGGACTCGGTCATCCTTGATATCCCCACGGGCACGGTCATCTCAAGCTTCGCCGCTGCCGAGCCTCGGTCCGGCGTGGTTGCTTTTGGCCTCTCTGATGGCAGGGCGCTGGTTGTTCGTCATGAGTACGGGATCAGCTATCCGGGCGGCGAGCGCAAGGTCACCCCATCAATCACTTATCCCCTCGGGGAAGAGCCGATTCGTGTTTCCGAGGCGGCACTTGCCATCCGAAACATCGCCGTTCAGGAAGGTGCACGCGGTTTCGCAATAATCGCCGAGCTGGCGGACGGGAGTCTGCATTATGCCCGTTATGAAGGCCGCAGGAACTTCATGACCGGTGAGATGCAATTAACCCGCAGCCTTCATCAGTTGCCGACACCGCCTTATGACGTCTCCCGAATGCTGGTTGATATTACGCTTCGGAATCTGATCATCGGTGATGAGATCGGCAATCTCCATTATTACGACATTCATCGCCCGGCCGACGCTCAACGGCGGGATTCAGTCAGTGTCGTCGAGGGAGTGGAGGGCGGTGTAACCGCCATGGAGTATCTTCTTGGAACCGTGTCTGTCATCGTGGGCGGTGCCGATGGCTCCCTGACGCAATGGTTTCTGGTTCGTGATCAGGACAATATCGGGCGCCTCACACGAATTCGCGAATTTGATCGCCAACCCGGGGCAATCACGCATATCTTCCCTGAATACAGCCGCAAGGGCTTTCTGGTGGGTGATGACAGCGGCCATCTGGGTGTTCACTACGCCACGTCAGCCCGAACGTTGTCGGTCAGCAAGGTCTCAGACGATCCGATCACACGTGTGGCGATGACACCACGAAATGATGGTGTGCTTTTCGCGGCCGGGAATCAGGGCCTGGCCTACGCCGGACTGCACAACCCTCACCCGGAAATCTCCTTCGCCGCCTTGTGGAACCGGGTCTGGTACGAAGGTCGGGAAAAACCCGAGTATGTCTGGCAGTCGTCATCGGCCACCGACGAGTTCGAGCCGAAATTCAGCTTTGTCCCCCTTTCCGTCGGCACCCTCAAGGCCGCCTTCTACGCCATGCTGTTCGCCATGCCCCTGGCCATCATGGGGGCGATTTACAGTGCCTACTTCATGACGCCGCGCATGCGGGGCTACGTCAAACCCACCATCGAGATCATGGAAGCGTTACCCACCGTGATTCTGGGCTTTCTTGCCGGCCTGTGGATGGCGCCATTCGTGGAGAATCACTTGCCGGCGGTGTTCAGTGTGCTGATTCTGATGCCATTGCTGATGCTGGTGACCGCCTTCCTGTGGACGCGAGTCGTCCCGGCAGTATGGCGGGAACGCGTGCCGCCCGGTTGGGAAGCAGCAATTCTCATTCCGTTGGTGCTTTTCGTGGGCTGGATCTCCGTGTATTCAAGCCCCTGGATTGAGATCGCTTTGTTTGACGGTGATATGCGTCAGTGGTTTACCGACCAGGGGATTGCGTACGATCAGCGCAATGCCCTGGTGGTCGGGATTGCCATGGGCTTTGCCGTCATTCCTACCATTTTCTCCATCGCCGAAGACGCGATCTTCAATGTGCCCAAGCACCTTACTCAGGGCTCGCTTGCTCTCGGTGCCACTCCCTGGCAGACCATGGTGGGAGTGGTGCTGCTGACTGCCAGTCCGGGCATCTTTTCCGCTGTCATGATCGGCTTTGGCCGGGCGGTGGGTGAGACGATGATCGTACTCATGGCAACCGGCAACAGCCCGGTCGTTAACTTCAATATTTTCGAGGGAATGCGCACCCTTTCCGCCAACATTGCGGTTGAGATGTCAGAAGCGGCCCGGGGGGGGAGTCATTACCGGATACTTTTCCTCGCCGCCCTGGTGCTGTTCATGGCGACCTTCATCCTGAACACCATTGCCGAGATCGTCCGGCAGCGGCTGCGCAGGAAATACAGTTCGCTCTAAGACCTTAGGCTGATTGCACGGGATTCATGAAATGAAAAACTGGTTCGAAAGTGGTGCTCCCTGGATCTGGCTGAACGCAGGCGCGGTATCGATCAGTCTTGTCATGGTGATCGGCCTGGTCGCCCTTATCGCCGTTCGCGGGCTCGGCCATTTCTGGCCGTCCGCCATTGCAGAGATCGATTACATCAATGAGCAGGGCGAGAGTATTCGACTGCTGGGTGAGCATCGTCAATCCGAAACCCTCACGGCTGCGGTCATGCGTGAGTCCGGCTTCCATGTGCCGGAGGACCAGGATCTGGTGGTTCGTCATCTGCTCAAGCTCGGTAATCGGGACATCTTCACTCGCGATTTCAACTGGTTCCTTGACCGCAATATGGGAGAGTGGCGATATCCCCGTGATGCGGTGAAGGTCGAGCGTCGGGAATGGGGTGATTTCATTGGCTATGTTCGGGAGGTTCGGGAACAAGGTGTCACCGTGGCGACGGGCCTGGAAGCGCAGGAAGCCTTGAGGCAGCGTGCAGCGCACAGTGCCTCCCTGATGGCTGAAGTATCGAGGATTGACCGTTATGAAGTCGGTGCGATCAATCATCGCATTGAGCAGCTCCGCCTTGAGCAGAGGCGGGTTGAAATGAATGAGCGCCTGAGCGCAGAAGAGAAACAGGCGCGTTACGAAGTCATCAACGCCGAGCGTCAGCAGCTGGAGATTGACTATGAGCGTCTGCGTGAGCGGCGCAATCTGAAACGTCAACAGGCGGCAGCAGCATCGGCAATCTTTGAGGCCATGGATGGGCGCCTTGTGGAAATCAACTTTTCCAACGTGGTTCGTGCCACAGCCCCAAACGCCATGTCCTTTCCGGCCAAGGTGGCGGAGTATTTCTCCCGTTTGTGGAGCTTTCTCTCGGACTATCCCCGCGAGGCCAATACCGAGGGGGGCATCTTTCCCGCCATCTTCGGTACCGTGGTCATGGTATTCATCATGTCCATTTTCGTGACACCATTTGGTGTTCTGGCGGCCATCTATCTGCGTGAGTATGCCAAGCAGGGGCCGCTGACCCGGGCCATCCGGATTTCAGTCAACAATTTGGCGGGTGTGCCCTCCATCGTGTTTGGCGTATTTGGTCTCGGTTTTTTCGTCTACTTCATGGGCGGGAATATCGATCGGATATTCTACCCGGAGGCACTGCCTTCGCCGACCTTTGGGACTCCGGGCCTCATCTGGGTGTCACTGACGCTTGCCTTGCTGACGTTGCCGGTGGTCATCGTGTCGACGGAAGAAGGCCTTGCCCGTATCCCGAAGACCGTGCGGGAGGGCAGCCTGGCGCTGGGCGCCACCAAGGCGGAGACGCTTTGGCGGACCGTTATTCCCCTGGCGTCGCCTGCCATGATGACCGGCCTGATCCTGGCCGTAGCACGCGCTGCCGGAGAGGTGGCGCCCTTGATGCTGGTGGGTGTGGTCAAGCTCGCACCGAACCTGCCGGTGGACGGTCAGTTCCCCTATGTACATCTTGAGCGCAGCATCATGCATCTCGGCTTCCACATTTTCGACGTTGGTTTTCAGAGCCCCAATGTGGAAGCGGCGCGGCCGCTGGTCTACGCGACGGCGCTGGTGCTGGTGACCATTATCATCGTGCTGAATCTCACTGCCATAGCGATTCGCAACCGTCTGCGCGAGAAATACAAGAGTGAGAGCGACTGATTCGCTCTCCACCCGTTGAAATGAACGTGACACTATAGGTAACACCTCATGGATAATCAGAACGCCAACCATCAGGAGATCGGTCGGGCCATGGATCCGAAGCACTTCGCGAAGCAGCCGGATGGGCGGAAGCTGAAACTCTCCGATGAGACCATCAGTATCAACGTGGATGACCTTCGCCTCTGGTATGGCGAGGATCAGGTACTCAAGGGCATCAATCTCAAGATTCCGGCAAAGCGGGTAACTGCGTTCATCGGGCCAAGTGGCTGTGGCAAGTCAACCTTGCTGCGTTGCATGAATCGGATGAATGACCTGATCGATATCTGCCGGATCGAGGGCAGGATTGAGCTGGAGGGGCGTGATATCTACGCGCCAGGCATTGATGTTCCGGAACTGAGGCGGCAGGTTGGCATGGTTTTCCAGAAGCCAAACCCCTTTCCCAAGAGTATCTATGAGAATGTGGCCTATGGCTTGCGGCTACAGGGGGTGAAGAATCGCCGAACGCTTGATGAGGTGGTGGAGAAGTCGCTCCGGCGTGCCGCACTCTGGGACGAGGTGAAAGATCGTCTGCATGAGAATGCATTCGGCTTATCCGGTGGTCAGCAGCAGCGGTTGGTGATTGCTCGTGCCATTGCAATTGAGCCTGAAGTGCTTCTGCTTGATGAGCCGGCGTCTGCGCTCGACCCCATTTCCACGGCCAAGATCGAGGAATTGATTTACGAGCTCAAGGATGAATACACCATCGTTATCGTGACCCATAACATGCAGCAGGCTGCCCGTGTATCGGATTATACAGCCTATCTCTACATGGGTGAGTTGATCGAGTACAACGACACCGTGACCGTCTTCACCAATCCGAAGAAGAAGGCCACCGAAGATTATATTACCGGACGCTACGGCTGATGGATTGCACAAGCAGGGGTGAGTCATGGATAAACTGAATCTGAATCAGCATATCTCGCGCCAGTTCAATCGGGAGCTGGAAGATGTGAGGAATCGTGTGCTGGCCATGGGCGGGCTGGTGGAGCGCCAGATCGGCGATGCGGTTCGTTCCCTGGTGGAGAACGACATTACACTGGCGGAAGAAGTCATCGAGGCAGATCGCCAGATAAATGACATGGAAAAAGAGATCGATGAAGAATGCAACCTGATCCTGGCCCGCCGGCAGCCGGCTGCCAGTGACCTGCGTCTTGTGCTTTCCATCGTCAAGACCATTACCGATCTGGAGCGAATCGGGGATGAGGCCGAACGAATCGCACGGCTTGCCATTCGCCTGGCGGAGAGCGACCGCCCGTCAAAGGCGTATCGGGAAGTGGAGCACCTGGGGCGGCATGTGCGGAGCATGGTGCGCGAAGCGCTGGATGGTTTCGCCCGACTGGCCCCGGAAGTCGCGCTGAAGGTGGCCCGGGAAGACGAGGTGGTGGATGCTGAATACGATGCCATCATGCGCCAGAACATCACCTACATGATGGAAGACCCGCGCAACGTCCGCCGAACGCTGGACATGAGCTTCGTGGCGCGCTCGCTTGAGCGCATTGGGGACCACGCCAAGAATATTGGCGAATACATTATCTACCTGGTGGAGGGGAAGGATCTGCGCCATGCCCCCATTGAGGAGATGGAGAAAGAGATCGGTGAGAGCGCACCGCGTGAGCAAGGGTAAGTGCCAACAGCCCCGGCCCTCATAGTCGTTGTCGTAATCGTAATCGGCATTTGCAGGTATCTGAAATGCCGACAACGACAACGACAACGACTGGCCCCGTCCGGCCTTATTTGGCCGGCTCAACCTTCGCCTGGTCCCGTGACAGTTCCTCCCGGAGGCTGCGGGCCCGATAGAAGAAGGTGATGATCGTGGAATTGATCACGATGAACAGAGAGTACATTACCGGAATCAGCATGATTTCCTGCTGAATCACGCCGTCAAAGGTCAGTACCACGATCAGGATGGCGAGAGGGCCGTTCTGGATCCCGGTTTCCAGTGATACGGTGCGGGATTTCCGTTTGTCCAGCCGGAAGCCGCGGCTGAACCAGTATCCAATGAGGAAGCCGCAAAGGCCGAGAAAGATGGCCGATCCGTAGACGGCGAAGCTGGTTTCCATGAGTAGATCCCAGTTGCGCGGGATCCAGGTCACCAGCAGGAACAGAATCACCACTACACCAAGCACGCCTCCGACCAGTTCGGTCACTGCCCCGAAGTTGGCGTTCTTCTTTCGTGCCCACATGCCGATGAGCGTGGGAATGAGAAGCACGAAGAGAATGCTGGCGATGTTCCCGGGTGGGATCCGCAGCGCGTCTTCCACGCCCCGTGTGTACACTTCCATGACAATCGGCACCATGATGAAGGCCGCAATGGTGGAGCAGATGGTCATGAGGATGCTCAGGCTCAGCATGCTCTTTGAAAAATAGGCGAAGATGTTGGATGTTGTCCCGCCCGGCACGCAGCCCATGAGGATGAGACCAATGGTCTGGGGGCCGCTGAGGTTGAAGGTCTTGGCCAGCAGGAAGGCGATTAGCGGCATGAACAGGTATTGAGAGGCAAAGCCGATGCCGATGGCCTGGGGATGGCGAAGGGCAATGCGGAAATCCTTGAACGTCAGTGATGCGCCCATCCCGAGCATGATCACGATCATCATGATCGCCAGGAGTTGTTCTTCGAGTGGTGTCAGCATGTCAGCGTCTCCAGATCAGGCGGCGGTAGACTGGCTATTGCCAGCCTGGACTTCGGCGCGCAGCTCCTTGCGCAGCACTTTGCCCACGGGGGTCTTGGGCAGTTCCTCTCGGAAGATGAACTTCTTCGGCCGCTTGTAGGCCGCCAGTTCGGCCTTGCAGTGGGCTTCCAGTTCGGCTTCGTTGAGGCTGTCATCGCGCTTGACGACAAAGGCCCATACCACTTCACCGGATTTCTCGTCATCCACACCGATGACGGCGGATTCATGTACCTTGTCCAGGCGGGCGAGGCAATCCTCCACCTCATTGGGGTAGACGTTGAATCCGCTGACCAGAATCATGTCCTTCTTGCGGTCAACGATGCGGAAAAAGCCGTCCTCGTCCATGACCGCCACATCCCCGGTGTAGAGCCAGCCATCCTTCAGAGTCTTCTCCGTTTCTTCCGGGCGGTTCCAGTAACCGGTCATGATCTGGGGTCCGTGTGCAATCAATTCACCCGGCTCACCCGGGGCAACGCACTCGCCACTTTCATCGACCAGGCGTACCCGTGTGCCGGGGGCAGGAATGCCGATACTGTCCTTGCGCGCCTTGCTGATGGGGTTGAAACAGAGCAGGGGCGAACTTTCGGTCAGCCCATAGCCCTCGACAATCGGACAGCCCACCACCTTCTGCCAGCGGTCGGCGACGGACTGGTGCAGTGCAGTCCCGCCCGCCAGGGCCACCTTCATGGTTTTGGGCGGGTAGACATTGAACCATTCTTCGTTGAGCAGGGCGTTGTAGAGGGTGTTCACGCCGGTAATCCAGTTCACCGGATAGTTCTCGATGGCTCGCTGGCAGTTCTGGATGGGGCGTGGGCTGGGTACCAGTACATTGCGACCGCCATGGTGATAGAACAGCAGCAGATTCACTGTAAAGGCAAAGATGTGATACATCGGCAGCGCTGTCACCACGCAGTCCTTGCCGGTTTCCACGTAACCACGGGAAATCTGGTCGAGCTGGCGCATGTTGACCAGAAGGTTGCCGTGGCTGAGCAGCGCGCCCTTGCTCACCCCGGTGGTGCCGCCGGTGTATTGCAGCACGGCGCCATCATCAACACCAAGGTGACGGCTGTAGTCGGCAACATCGATGGATTTTTCGCGAATGTGCCGACGACCTGCCTCCAGTGCCCGGTTGATGGGGGTGGCCGGCAGCTCATGGTCGGGAATGACCCGGTTCCACCAGCGCAACACGCCCTTCATGATGCCGCGCACCAGGGTCGGGAACCACTGGGCGACACTGGCCACCACGATGTGCCTGATCCGGGTGTCCTCAATGACCGATTCCAGCTTGTCCATGAACATGTCAAGAATTACCACCACCTCGGCGCCGGCATCATTGAATTGATGACGCATTTCCGGCCCGGTATAGAGCGGGTTGGTGTTGACCAGGACACAGCCGGCCTTGAGAACGCCGAAGGCCGTCACCGGGAAGGCCAGGCAGTTGGGCATCTGCACGGCCACCCGGGCACCCGGCTCAAGGCCCAGTTCCTCGCGCAGGTAGGCGGCGAAGGCGTCTGACATCTCTTCCACTTCAGCGAAGGTCAGTGAGCCGTTCATGCCGTTGGCCATGCAGGTGGTGAAGGCGATGTTGTCGGGCCAGGCCCTTGAGGCCTCGCGGATCAGGGTGGGCAGATTGTCGTAGCCGGGAACCACTTCGGCCGGATCAACCGGCTGCTCGTACTGGTCCGACCAGGGCTCGCTGTCGTAGGCCTGGCAGTCGCTCATGTGTTTTTCCCCTTATTCAAACGAGCGTTCAATATCATCCAGCCTACCATCAGTCACCGGGTTTCGGGCACTGCGGTAGCGGTTTTCTTTTGTTCCCGGATCAGGCGAAAACCGGTCAGGGAACGAAGCCTTTGCTAGAATGCCGAATCTTCCGGGTAATGGAAAGTATGCCCGTCGAACCCTTGGCCGCAAGAGTAAATGCCGTGTCAGATCGTTTGCTGGAAGTCCGCCCCTTCAACCTGATGGCCGCCGCCGTCTGCGTGGTGCTGCTGAGCTACGCCTATTACAGTCAGTTCGTGCTGGGCCTGGAGCCGTGCCCGCTGTGCATCTTCCAGCGAATCGCCATGATTGCACTGCTGCTGGTCTTTCTGGTCGCAGCGGCCCTGGGGGGCGGTCCGCTTCGTTCGCGCATCATGGCGGGCCTGCTGGGCGCAACGGCCGTGAGCGGGGCGGGTATTTCCGCCTGGCATATTCGCCAGCAGCATTTGCCGGGTGATGAATGGGCGGCCTGCGGGGCCGATCTCGGCTACATGATTGAAGTGTTCAGCTTCTGGGAAACCCTGCAGATGGCCTTCACCGGCACCGGTGACTGCGCCGAGGTGGACTGGGCCTTTCTTGGCCTCTCCATGCCGGCCTGGGTGGGCATTTTCTTCCTGCTGCTTGGCAGTGCCGGTGTCTGGGCCAACTGGCGGGCGGCTCGGCCACCGTTCTGAGGCGGTTTCCCTTGGTCCTTTTCCAAATTGGTTTCTGACATGAGTCTTCCCCGTCATCTCATTCTCATGCGCCACGGTGAAGCGGCACCCGGTGGTTTGGGTGGTGATCATGAGCGCATTCTGACCGCGGCGGGACAGAGTGAGGTGCGGCGCATGGCCCTGTGGATGAACGGTCTGGGTCTGAATCCCGGGAAATTGCTGTGTTCCTCGGCCCGGCGCACGCAGGAGACGGCAGCACTGGTGTGTGCGGGGCTGGGAGAAGGCGGCCCGGAAACGATTGTTGACCAGCGCCTTTATCTGGCCGAACCCGCCACCCTGATGTCCGTGCTTGCCGAGCAGCCTGCCTCCGTCCGTACACTCATGGTGGTGGGGCACAACCCGGGTCTGGACAGCCTCCTGCGCCAGCTCGGGCGGTTTGCCGGTGCGGGGTTCTCCACCGCAACCATGGCGGTTCTCGCGATCGCTTCTGAGGGTTGGAAGCTGACGGCATCGGAGCCCGTTCAGCTTTTGTCTCTGACGCGGCCGGACTCCTTGCCGGACTGATTGGAAAGCCCCGCTCCGCCGCCGGTGACGACGGGGCGGGGGGTGATGTCAGGCCCGCTCCCGGGGCGGCATGGTGCCGAAGCGGCCGTTACGGAAATCCTCGATGGTCTGGTGGATTTCTGCCTGGCTGTTCATGACGAAGGGACCGTAACCGACGATGGGTTCATTGATGGGTTCACCCGCCAGAACCAGCAACAGGGCCTCGTCATTGGCTTCCAGCAGAATTCCTTCGCCATCGGTGCCCAGTACCGTGACCTGATCGGCCCGGGTCACCGCCTCGCCATTGACCTGAACCGTGCCATGCAGCGCGACTACCAGTCCCGTCCAGCCCTCGGTGAGTGGCAGGCGGGTACTCTTGTCCCGCCCCAGGCGAAGCTCCCAGACACTCATGGGCGTGAAGGTATCTGCGGGGCCCGTTTTGCCCTCGAATTCGCCGGCAATCACGCGCAGGCTGCCGGCGCCATCGGAAAGCTCCACCACCGGTATGGTGTCCCGGGTCAGGGTCTGGTAGCCGGGTTCCGTCATCTTGTCCCGGGCTGGAAGGTTGACCCAGAGCTGAACCATCTCCATCTGCCCGCCCTGTTCGGTGAATTCGCGGGAATGGAATTCCTGGTGCAGGATACCGCCACCGGCCGTCATCCACTGCACATCGCCCGGCCCGATCTTTCCCCCGGCACCGGTGGAGTCCAGGTGTTCCACTTCACCTGAATAGACGATGGTGACGGTCTCTATGCCCCGATGGGGATGCTCGCCCACGCCCCGCGGCCGCGGGGCCGGGTCAAACTCCATGGGGCCGGCGTGATCCAGCAGCAGGAAGGGGCTGATGTGCTTGCCGTGGCGGTCGTAGGAGAACAGCGAGCGTACCGGAAATCCGTCACCGACCCAGTGGCCGGGGGGTGGGTTGTAGGTTGCAAGAATCTTCTTCATGCCTGTCTCCGGAAGTGATTTGATGGGTGATGGAGTCAGTGTGGGGGCAGATCACTGACAAGAGTAGGGGGTGGAATCTATACTCACCGTTCCATCAATGGAACGATAGGCGCATGCAGGACCTCAACGACCTCTATTACTTCGTCCAGGTTGTCGACCATGGCGGTTTCGCGCCGGCCGGACGTGTCCTGGGTGAACCGAAATCCACCCTGAGTCGACGTATCTCGGCTCTGGAGGAGCGGTTGGGGGTGCGCTTGCTGCAACGCTCCACCCGCCATGTCACAGCCACCGAGATCGGCCGTATCTACTATGGCCACTGCAAGGCCATGCTGGTGCAGGCCGAGGCAGCCCAGGAAGCGATCGACAGCAGTCGATCCGAGCCCTGCGGGGTCGTTCGCATGAGTTGCCCCGTTGCCCTGCTGGATGCGCGGGTAGGCCGCATGGTGGCCGAATTCATGGCAGCCCACCCTCAGGTTGCCGTTCACGTGGATGCCACGAATCGGCGGGTGGATCTCATCGAAGAGCGCCTTGATCTCGCCCTGCGTGTGCGCCCTCCACCGCTGGAGGACAGCGATCTGGCCTTGCGCCGCCTGGCCGATCGCGGCCAGTGCCTGCTGGCCAGCCCGGACCTGGTGGAGGCCCGCGGGTGGCCTGAGACGCCTGCCGATCTGGCCGATTATCCCAGTCTGGCGCTGGGCCTTCCCAGGGAGCGTCATGTTTGGCATCTGAAGCACCCGGACGGCGAGTCCGTGCGTGTCCAGCACCGGCCCAGGCTGGTCACCCAGAGCATGCCCGCCCTGCGTGCTGCGGCCGAGGCCGGGCAGGGTGTGGTTCAGCTCCCCCGCATGATGGTCACCGAATCACTGGCCGATGGCCGCCTGCTCAGCCTGCTGGCCGACTGGGCTCCGCCCCGGGAAATCGTCCACGTGGTTTTTCCCTCGCGCCGCGGTTTGCTGCCCGCCGTGCGTGCCCTGATCGACCACCTGGCTACCCGCTTTGCCGAACTCGAAGAAGACTGAACCAGGAGCTCCAAATGATCGTCACCCGTCGCATTTCCCTGACCAGGCTGCTGGGCTTCACCTGGCCCAAGCTACTGATATTGGCTGTCTTTACCCTGGCCGCCTGCCTGGTCATGGATTACCTGGCCCGGGGGCTGCTTCAGGCCCTGTCTTATGCCGCCGGCTTTCTGGGTACGGCGCTGGCCTTTCTTATCGGTTTTCGCAACAACGCGGCCTACGGTCGCTGGTGGGAAGGTCACCAGATCTGGTCCCGACTCAAATACAACTCGCGCAGTTTCGCCATGCTCGTACAGGGCCTGATCCAGGACGGCGAGGGGGTCGACAGCATCCGCCGGCAACTTGTCCACCGCCAGGCCGCCTTCGCCTGGTGGCTCAACCACTTTCTGCGCAAACGCCAGCCCGGTGCTGAAATGGAGGGCCTGTTGGATCCGGCGGAGCGTCAGGCCGTGGCCGCCAGCCAGCACCCCCCGCTGGCACTGCTCGTCCGCCAGGGCCGGACCCTGCGCGAGCTGGCCGAGTCGGGGCGGCTGGACGCCTACCGTCATGTTCGCTTCACTGAACTCCTGCAGGCTTTCAATGAGGTCCTGGGCAGCAGCGAGCGCCTGAAAAAGACGCCCTTTCCCATGCAGTACACCTGGTTCATGAGCTACACCCTGGTGCTCTTTCTGCTGGTGCTGCCCCTTAGCCTCGCCGGCCACCTGGGCTACTGGTCCGTCCCCTTCGCCCTGCTGATCGGTTATGCCTACATCATGCTGGAGTACGTGGGCCGCTACATCGAAAACCCCTTCGAGAACCAGGTCAACGACGTACCCCTGGATTACATCGCCCGCACCATCGAGATCGACTTGCGCGAAATGCTGGGCGAGACCGATCTTCCGGAACCGATCCAGCCCAGGGGGCTGGGCTACCTCTATTGACCCTTCAGGCCGGGTGACGGCATCACAAATGGAATTCTAGGGTCTACACTGGGTAAAGCCCGGTTCGTGATGGGGGCAGTGGACGGGGCCTGATTCGAGTGAGCGAGATCACGCACCCTCATGGGGAGGAGCTTAGTCATGAGAACACGCCTGTTGATCGCAGCCATTGCGGCCAGCCTGATGTTGCCACTGATGGCGGCGGAAGACCGCTACCGGGGCGACGGCCACATGATGATCACCCCGGACAAGCTGCATTGGGGGCCGGTGGCCTCCATGGGCCAGGGGGCAGAGATTGCCTTCATCGAAGGTGATGTCAGTCAGGAAGAGCCCTTCACCTTCCGCCTTCGCCTGGCGGACGGCTATCGCATCCTGCCTCATGTCCACCCGGCCTACGAGCGCGTCACCGTCCTTTCCGGAACCCTGCACTTCGCCCATGGCGAGGAATTCGACAAGGACGCCACCCGTAAACTTCCCCCGGGCAGCGTGGCCATCATGCCCCCGGGAGACCCCATGTTCGGCTACGCCGAGGGCGAGGTCATCATGCAGCTCCATGGCACCGGCCCCTGGGGCATCGAATACATCAACCCCGAAGATGATCCCAGGAACTGATCCGATTTGTGCGGCTATGGTTTTTCGGGGCGCTATGAGCGGGATTGATGGCCCGGCCCAGTGCGGATGCCCAGGGTGAAGACAAGGGCGATCAGGGTAGAGGCCGCGGCCAGCAGGAAGGTGTCGGAGTAGGGGGCAGCACCCGGCCCGGCCGAGTAAAGCGGATTGAGCGCGACGTTGGCTGTCTCGCTGCGAAAGGACAGGAAGGCGCCCACGGCGGCGGCACCGAGCCCGGCGCCCATGAAGAAAAAGAGCTGGTAGATGCCCGATCCTATGCCGGCAATCTCCCTTGATAGGGCAAAGGAAGCCGCATTGGCATTGGGGGACATGACTCCGGTAAAACCGACACCCATGAGCAGCAGCCCGAAGGCAATGATGCCCGGCGGACTCTGGGCCTGTGTAGAGAGGAAGAGCAGTCCCGCCAGAACCAGCCCCAGGCTGCCCTGCAGAACCGCGCGCGGGCCGATTCGGTCGGAAAGGTGTCCGGCCAGTCTCGACAGCAGGAAGATGGCCAGGGCGCTGGGGGCAAGTACCAGGCCGGTGCCCAGCGGGGTCAGGCCATGCTGCTCGATCATCAGCAAGGGAATCAGGAACAGGCCGCCGCCGAGAAAGGCCGCCTGGGCGAAGACGGCCACACCGCAGGCACAAAGATAGGTCCGGTTGCGAAACAGGGCCGGCGGGGCGAAAGGGGTGGCCGAATAACGGATGTGCGTGGCGAATCCGGCCGCTGTCACCAGACTCAGGAGCAATGGTCCCCAGGTTTGGGGGGCGTTGGGGCCGGTCTGCTGCAGGCCGGTGACGCCCAGGAACAGGGCGGCCGCACTGACCGAGATCAGCAGCCCGCCTGAGAGACCGAAGTGACGCAGCCCACCGGCGCTCCGGTCGGCGGGGTCACTGTCCGGCATCCGCAGCCAGGCGGCGGCGGCCAACATGATCAGCAGAAGCAGGGTGCCGAGAAACAGCCAGGGCCAGCCCCCCACGCTGACTACCAGGCCGCCGACGATGGGGCCGGTGGCGGCACCGACGCCCACGCTGGAGATGACCGCACCAAAGGCCTGGCCGCGCGCGCCCGGCGGGAACAGGCGGGTGACGGAACCCAGGGCCAGGGCGGGAATGGCGGCTGCCCCGGCGGCCTGCAGTACCCGACCGGCAACCAGCCAGGCAAAGCCTGGTGCCAACGCACACAGCAGGGAGCCCGCCGCGAAGACCAGCAAGGCCACCAGAAAGGTCTTGCGCAGGCTGACGAAATCGGAAACCCGCCCGTAGAGGGCCGTCCCCACCGCGAAGACCAGGGCGTAGGCCGTGATCAGCCAGCCAATGGCGCTGGCTGAAACCCCCAGATCCTCCCGGATGCGGGGAATGGCCACATTGATCATGCTGTTGTTGAGCACACTGACAAATACTGCCAGCGCCATGATCGCCAGCAGCACCTGCCCACCGGCCCGTCCCGCGCCAGAGCCCTGTGTCTGCGCCTCACCCGTCATGCCGATTCCACTGGATGCAGGCGGCTGTGATCGGCTCCGGATAAGAGCGGCCACCTGAAAATGGATGTTCCTGCGTCTTCGTGAAGCTTACCAGACCGTCACGCACGCCGGCTGTCCTTTCCTTCTGCACAATCGGATCCGGGCCGGGGCCGCAGGCCCTTGGCGGGGAAGCTCGCCGGTGCCGAGAGGGGTATTTTAGTCCTGTAATGCCTTGAGGATGTCTTCGTAGCAGCGGCTCAGCAGCTCGAGCTCGTCGAGACCGATGCGTTCGTCCACGGCGTGGATGCTGGCGTTGGTGGGGCCGAGTTCCACCAGTTCGGTGCCGGTGGGCGCGATGAAGCGTCCATCGGAGGTGCCGCCGGAGGTGGAAAATTCGGGCTCGATGCCGGCGGTTTCACGTACGGCGTTGCGCACGGCTTCCAGCAGTCTTCCGCCTCGCGTGATGAAGGGGCGCCCGGAATCCCGCCAGAAGAACTCATGGCGGGGGGCATGCCGACCGAAGACCTCTTCCACCACCGCCTGAAGGCCCTCCGGCGTCTGTCGCGGGCTGTAGCGGAAGTTGAACCAGGCCTCCGCGGTGGCCGGAATGACGTTGTTGGCGCCGGTGCCGGCATTGAAGTTCGAGATCTGGAAGCTTGTGGGGGGGAAATCCTCGTCGCCCTCATCCCACTGGCGCTGGCTGAGTTCGGTCAGGGCCGCGGCCAGGCGCGGAATGGGATTGTCGGCATTCTGAGGGTAGGCCACATGGCCCTGGACGCCGGTGACCGTGACCTGGCCGGAAAGAGAGCCGCGCCGGCCGTGGCGGACCACGTCACCCACCCGGTCGCGGCTGGAGGGTTCGCCCACCACGCAATAGTCGATTGTCACGCCCCGCTCGCCGAGCGTTTCCATCACCTTCCTGGTGCCGTCCTGGGCCGGGCCTTCCTCGTCGCTGGTGATGAGAAAGGCCAGACGCAGGCCGGGCTCGGGATGCTCGGCCAGAAAGGTCTCCACGGCGCTGATCATGGCGGCCAGACCACCCTTCATGTCGGCGGCGCCCCGTCCCCAGAGCCAGCCGTCGGCTTCCACCGGGTCGAAAGGAGGGTGGGTCCAGTTCTGTTCGGGGCCGGTGGGGACAACATCCGTGTGCCCGGCAAAGCAGAACAGGGGGCCGCTGTCGCCGCGCACCGCCCAGAGATTGTCCACTTCGCCGAATCGCAGATGCTCGCAGTCAAATCCCAGGGCCGTGAGGTGTTCGGCCATCAGTGCCTGGCAGCCGGCATCGTCCGGCGTGACCGAACGGCGGCGGATCAGGGCCTTGGCGATCTCGTTGGGGCGCATTCCGGGAGTGATGCTCATAGTGCGGTCTCTGCTGAGGGTGAACACAAGGGGCGTATTTAAGCATGACCCGGGCGGAGGTTCGATGCCACGGGCCCGTGGGCAATTGCTCATAAAATACGATTTACATCGTAGACAATATACGAAACATGTCGTAGCCTGAGGGTGAGTATTGCGTCGAAACCCAATGGAGGTGCCTGATGTTGATTCGTTATAGCCAATTTCTGACCTTGGCCGTCCTGTCCGCGATGGTGCTCTGGGGCTGCGCCGGGACCGGAACGGGAAGCAGCAATGAGGAGCTCGAGACCTTTGAGGCCGAGCGTGTCAGCGTCCCGGAGTACCGGGAGTTTCTTGGCGAACTGCGCGAGGCGGTTCGGGAGGGCATTCCACGTGAGTTCAATGAACGGGAAATTCAGCGCTATGGACAGCTGGAGCGCCGTCTCCTTGATCTCCTGGAAGGCGTGGATTCCGTTGACGAGATGAACCGTGACGAGCAGCGCCAGTTGTACAACGCCCAGGAGGCACTGCAGGCCCTGGTCAGCGGCCAACGGGACTACCAGGTCATCTGCCGCCGTCGTCACACGGTGGGTACCAACTTCAAGACCACTGAGTGCTACACCCGTCAGGAGTGGCAGGAAGTGTCTGATCAGAGCCGTCGCTTCATGGAAGACTTCATGCGCTCGCCCATGGAGCCGCCAGCCGGGCCGGGAGGCTGAACGAGGGCTGTGCAGAGACTGACCCGGCCCGCCTCGTGTCGGGCCGGGGTTCAGTCGGGTGCGAAAGTGTGGTCAGAGACCCAGGCGCTTGGCCCAGCTGTCCGCTCTGAAAGCGACTGTGACGTCGCCGTGATGATCCAGCACGGGACGTTTGATGATGGTGGGGTTGGCGACAAAGATCGCCGCACTGCCATCATTGGCGGCAGCCTGTTCCTCGGCCGGGAGCTTTCGCCAGCTTGGCCCGCGGCGGTTGAGCAGGGTGTCGGGGCCGAGGGCCTTCAGCCATCCCTCCACCATGACCGTATCCAGTCCGTCCTTGCGCAGGTCGTGCCAGCGGTAATCGATGTCCTGTTCGTCCAGCCAGCGGCGGGCCTTGCGGCAGGTATCACAGTTGTGGATGCCGTAAAGGGTGATGCTCATTCGGCACTCCGCAACAGTTCGTTGATGCCCACCTTGGCCCGGGTCGCGGCATCCACCCGCTTGACGATGATGGCGGCATACAGGCTGTGGCTGCCATCCTTCGCCGGCAAGGTGCCGGGTACCACCACCGAGCCGGCGGGCACCCGGCCGCGGAGAATCTCGCCGGAATTACGGTCATAGATGCGGGTGCTCTGGCCCAGGTAGACCCCCATGCTGATGACGGACCCTTCCTCCACAATGACCCCTTCCACCACTTCGGAACGAGCACCGATGAAACAGTTGTCCTCGATGATGGTGGGGGTCGCCTGCAGGGGTTCCAGCACGCCGCCGATGCCGACGCCGCCGGAAAGATGTACGTTATTGCCGATCTGCGCGCAGGAGCCCACCGTGGCCCAGGTGTCCACCATGGTGCCGGAACCCACCCAGGCGCCGATGTTGACGTAGGAAGGCATCAGCACGGCGTCCCTGGCCACATGGGCGCCGGCACGAACCGTGGCGGGTGGCACCACGCGCACGCCATCCCGGCGGAAATCCTCCTCACTGTAATCCGCATGTTTCAACGCTACCTTGTCGAAGAAGCGGGTATAGCCGCCTTCCATGACCCGGTTGTCCCGCAGGCGGAAGGACAGCAGCACGGCTTTCTTCAGCCACTCATTGACGACCCATTCACCGTCCTTCTTTTCCGCCACCCGGGCCTTGCCCGAGTCCAGCATTCCCAGGGCTTCGTCCACGGCCTTCACCACGGCCTTGTCGGCCTGGCGGGGACTAATCCCGGCCCGTTTCTCGAAGGCTTGTTCAATAATCGACTTCAGTTCTGCCATTGCTTGGATCCTGTTCTGTTTACGGGTGGTTCGGTGCCGGATTCTGATGCATGGTCGAGCCACGGAGAGCGCAGCGCTTTCCTGACTCGCCCCGGACTGATCCGATCGGCTCAGCCCTTGTGTTTCTCCAGGAATGCCCGGATGCGGTGGGCGGCTTCGGTGCATTCGTCGACGGTGGCAACCAGGGAGATGCGGACATGCCCCTTCCCGGGATTGCCCTGGGCGGTGTCCCGGGAGAGATAGGTGCCGGGCAGGGCGGTGATGTGCTGTTCGGCAAACAGATCGCGAGCGAAGGCTTCATCATCCCCGCCTGGGACCTTGACCCAGAGATAGAACCCGCCTTCGGGGCGAACACAGGGCAGCACCGGTTCCAGGATGGGCAGCACGGCGTCGAACTTGGCGCGGTAGGCGGCACGATTGTCTTCCACGTGAGCATCGTCGTCCCAGGCCGGAATGCTGGCGTGCTGGGCCGGCAGCGGCATGGCACAGCCATGATAGGTGCGATACAGGCGAAAGGGCTTGATGATGTCGGCGTCACCGGCCACGAAGCCCGAGCGCAGGCCGGGGACGTTGGAACGTTTCGACAGGCTGTGCATGACCAGACAGCGTCTGAAATCGTGACGGCCGATGGATTCGCAGACTTCCAGCAGGCCCGGTGGCGGGGTTTTCGTGAGATAGATTTCCGAATAGCATTCGTCGCTGACGATCACGAAATCATGTCGGTCGGCCAGCTCGATGGCCTTCCTGAGATAATCCTCGCCCATCACCCGTCCGGTGGGATTGCCCGGGCTGCACAGGAACAGCAGCTGGCAGCGGTCCCAGTCTTCGGCACCGACTGCGTCCAGGTCCGGCAGATAGTCGTTTTCGGCGGTGGTGTTGAGGTAGATGGGTTCGGCGCCGGCCAGCAGGGCCGCACCCTCGTAGATCTGATAGAAGGGGTTGGGCATCATCACGGCCGCGCCGGGCTTGTCTTCCACGACGGCCTGGGTCAGGGCAAACAGGCCCTCTCGCGTGCCGGTCAGCGGCAGGATGTGGCGTTCGATGTCCAGGCGTTCGGCCGCCAGATTGAAACGTCGGCACAGCCAGCGGGCGATGGCGGCGCGCAGCGCGGGAATGCCCGGTGCCATGGGGTAGGCCGCCAGGCCGTCCAGATGGTCCTTCAGGGCCTGGACCACGAAGGCCGGCGGTTCGTGCTTGGGCTCGCCAATGGACAGGGCAATATGACTGAGATGGTCCGGCGGCGTGATACCTGCCTTGAGACTGGCCAGTCGTTCGAAGGGATAGGGGTGAAGCTTGTCGAGGTCGGGATTCATGCCTGCCCTTTATTGTGGTCAGCTTGCCTGTCAGTTATCGTCATCCAGCCGCCGCAGAAGTGCGTCAGCCAATGCCTGTCGACGCTCTTCGCTGTTCAGCGGACTGTCGTCGGTTTCGGTAATGAAGAAAATGTCTTCCGCCTTCTCGCCCACCGTGGCCACCTTGGCCGTCTGAAGGCGGATCCGGGTTTCCCGCAGGGCGCCGGCAATTCGGGTCAGGAGGCCTGGTCGGTCACCGGTGCTTATCTCGAGTATTGTACGTCCATTGCGTTCATCATCATCGAAGTGGATTCGCGTGGGCGTGGAAAAGGAGCGGTGTTGCCTTGGCATGCGCCGACGAATGGCGCGAGGTTCCCCGCCCAGGCGACCGGCCTCTTCGCGCATGATGCGGAATATCTCGTCGCTGCGCCGCGGGTCGTCGATCTCTTCACCGTCCGCCTCCAGCACCACCCAGGTGTAGAGTGTGCGTTCATCGCGGGTGGATACGATGCGAGCGTCCAGCACCGTCAAACCCAGTTGCTCCAGCGCCGCGGTACTGCGAGCGAAGGCGAGGTCATCCCGGGGGGAGCAGACGAAGACCGCCGTGCCGCCGCGCTCATTCGCCCGTCGCACCTGCACCAGTGGCGTATTGGGGTTGGCATGGGCCATCAGGGCTTCGGTATGCCATTCGATTTCGGACGGCGAATGGCGCAGGAAATAATCGCCGGGCAGCGCCTTCCAGATGTCCCGAACGTGCTCGGCCGCGACCCGGCGTTTGGCCAGGCGTTCCAGGCTCTCCCGCTGGGTCTCGGCAATCATCTCATCCCGGGCTACGGGATTGATCAGGCCGCGGCGCAGGGCACGGCTGGTGTTGTTGTAAAGCTCCTGGAAGAGGCTGCCTTTCCAGGAGTTCCAGAGCTCGGGGTTGGTGGCCCGTACATCGGCCACGGTCAGCACATAGAGATAATCCAGGTGCAGCTGATCGCCGACTTTTTCCGCGAAATCGTGGATGACGCGCGGGTCGCTGATGTCCTTCTTCTGGGCGGTGAGTGAGAGCAGAAGATGCTGGCGCACCAGCCAGGCGACCAGGCGGGAATCGTAATTACTCAGCCCATGTCGGCGGCAGAAGCGCAGGGCATCGTCCGCCCCCAGCTCGGAATGGTCTCCGCCGCGGCCCTTGGCAATGTCGTGAAACAGGCCGGCCAGATAGGCCAGCTCCGGTTTCGGGAGGGCCTGCATGATGCGGCTGCATTCCGGGTATTCATGATCGAATCGCGACAGGGCGAAGCGGCGCAGATTGCTCAGCACGAAGAGGGTGTGCTCGTCCACCGTATAGGTGTGAAAGAGGTCGTACTGCATGCGCCCGACGATATGCCCGAATTCGGGGATGTATCGCCCCAGCACGCCATAGCTGTTCATGCGCCGGAACTCATGGGTCACCCCCTGGGGTTCGCGCAGGATGGCCATGAACAGTGCCTTGTTCTTCGGGTCGCGGCGAAAGCGCTCATTGATCAGTCGCCGGTGCTGCCGAATGAGGCGGATGGTGCCTGCGCTGACCCCCTCGGCTTCGGGTTGCTGCTGCAGGACATGAAAGAGTTCAAGCAGGGCCGAGGGATCGCGACGGAACACGTCCCGATCCACCACGTCCAGGTAGCCGTTCTTGAGCTGAAAATGTTCGTTGATGGGCTCGAGACGGGGCTCGCCCTCCAGCAGGATGGCTTCCTTGAACAGCTGCAGCAGCATCTCGTTCAGGCGATTGAGTTCCATGACCGTGCGGTAATAGCGCTGCATGAATTGTTCGACGGCCAGGCTGTGCTCCTGGTCTTCATAACCGAGCCGCTTGGCCAGCTTGAGCTGGTAGTCGAACAGCAGGCGGTCTTCCTTGCGGCCGGCACTTTCGTGGAGCAGCCAGCGCACGCGCCAGAGGAAGCTTTGCCCCTCCACCAGCTTGCGGTGTTCATCGCGGCTAAGAAAGCCGTAGGAGGCAAGATCGGACAGGGTTCGGGCACCGAAATGGCGCTTGGCTACCCAGCCGATCATCTGAATGTCACGCAGGCCGCCGGGGCTCTCCTTGACGTTGGGTTCGAGCTTGTAGGCGGTATCGTGGAATTTGTGGTGGCGATCCCGCTGTTCTTCCAGTTTGCGCTCGAAAAAGCTGCGGGAAGTCCAGAGTTCGTCGGAGAAAGTCAGCTGTCGCAGGGCCTCGAAGGGCTTCTTCGCCCCCACCAGGCGGCGTGCCTCGATCAGATTGGTCGCGATGGTAATGTCTTGGCGTGCCGTCTCACGACATTCCTCAAGCGTGCGTACGCTGTGGCCCACGTCCGGGCCGATGTCCCACAGCTCGGTCAGGAACTGTTGCAGTGCAGTGCGCCGCTGGGCCGGCAGTGCACCATTGATCAGCACCATGAGATCGATATCGGACCAGGGATGCAGCTCGCCGCGCCCGTATCCTCCCACCGCGATCAGCACCAGCCCCCGGGTGCCGCCCAGGTGGCGGCGCCAGAGGGCGCGCAGGAGGGTGTCCATCATGCGGCTGCGAGCGGCGACCAGATGACTTGCGGACAGGCCGGCGGCCGCCATCTCCCGCAGGCGAGTGCTGGCATGTTTATGAGCGGCGCGCAGATGCTGGGGCAGTGGCTCCCGCTCGCCCAGCAATTCCTCCAGCCAGGCGCGATCGAAGCGGGGCGGTGTGACCCGTCGCCGGCTGGCGGGGGCGGCACTCGGCTCAGATGTCATCTTCTTCCTGGCGGCGGGTCAGCACTTCCACGCCGTCGCTGGTGACCAGCACGGTGTGCTCCCACTGGGCGGACAGGGAATGGTCCTTGGTGACCACTGTCCAGCCGTCCGGCAACAGGCGGGTGTGGCGTTTTCCGGCATTGATCATGGGTTCGATGGTAAAGGTCATGCCTTCCTGCAGTTCCAGGCCGGTATCCGGTTTGCCGTAATGCAGCACCTGCGGGTCTTCATGGAAACCCCGGCCGATGCCGTGGCCGCAGTACTCGCGAACCACAGAGAAACCGTGGCTTTCCGCGTGCTTCTGGATGGCGTGACCGATATCACCCAGGCGGACGCCGGGTTTGACCAGCCGGATACCCACCATCATGGCTTCCCGGGCCACCCGGCTGATGCGGTCACCCTGAATGGAGGGCTTGCCCACGTAGTACATCTTGGAGGTGTCCCCGTGGTAGCCGTCCTTGATGACAGTGACGTCGATATTGATGATGTCGCCGTTCTTGAGCTTCTTCGGCCCCGGAATTCCGTGGCAGACCACGTGGTTGAGGGAGGTGCAGATGGATTTCGGGAAGCCGTGGTAATTCAACGGCGCCGGAATGGCCCCCTGTTCGTTGACGATGAAGTCGTGGCAAATCCGATCCAGCTCTTCGGTCGTCACGCCCGGACGGACATGTTCTTCAATCATTTCATGCACTTGCGCAGCCAGGCGGCCGGCAACGCGCATTTTTTCCTGTTCCTGCGGTGATTTGATGGTGACAGACATTGTTTTCCCGATGCTCTGAGGCGGGCCAGAAGGGCGTCAAACGGGCGCCGGTGGGGCTATAGCCGGCCGCGGGCGCGTTGTGCTGGGCATCCCGCCTATGGTATAAAGCGCGCCCTGATTAAGCAAACCACACATGTGCCGACACATGCGGCGGGGTGCTCCGGGCTTTTCGACCCACTCAATGGCTGCCTGCAGCCGGGCCGGAAACCCGGGGTTGTCGTATGGGGTACATGGAGGCCCAACCCTGAAAAAACGGAGAAATGAGTATGTCTTCCAGCGTTTCCATGCGTGACATGCTGGAGGCGGGTGTCCACTTTGGCCATCAGACCCGCTTCTGGAACCCCAAAATGAAGCCGTTCATCTTCGGTGAACGCAGCAAGATTCATATCATCAACCTCGAAAAGACCCTGCCCCTGTACCAGGACGCCACGAATTATGTGGGCAAGCTGGCAGCGGACGGTGGCCGCATCCTCTTCGTGGGCACCAAGCGTCCCGCTCGCGAGACCATTGAGAAGGAAGCCACCCGCGCCGGCATGCCTTTTGTCAGCCATCGCTGGCTCGGCGGCATGCTGACCAACTTCAATACGGTGCGCAATTCCATCAAGCGCCTGAAGGATCTGAAGGAGCAGGAACAGGACGGCACCTTCAATGTGCTGGGCAAGAAGGAAGTGACCATGCTCCGTCGCGAGATGGACAAGCTGGAGCGTGGCTTCGGCGGCATCAAGGACATGCCCGGTCTGCCCGACGCCCTGTTCATCATCGATGTGGGTTTCGAGAAGATCGCGGTCAAGGAAGCCCAGAAGCTGGGTATTCCGATCATTGCCGTGGTGGACACCAATAATAGCCCTGAAGGGCTGGATTACGTCATTCCGGGTAATGACGATGCCATTCGCGCCATCCAGCTGTACGCCCGCGGTATTGCCGATGCGGTGATCGACGGCAAGGCCTCTGCGCCGGCCATGGCTGCCCCGGAGGGTGATGACGAATTCGTCGAGCTGGATGCCGAAGGCAAGCCCCAGGCAGCTGCGCCGAAGAAAAAAGTGGCGAAGAAAGCGGCCAAGAAGGCCGCCAAGAAAGCTGCAAGCAAGAGCGAGTCCGCCGCCGAGCCCAAGAAGGAAGAGGGCGAAAAGGCCGCTGCCAGCAAGAAGGTGACCAAGAAGGCCGCCAAGAAGAAGGCTGCGAAGAAGACCGCCAAGAAGGCCAGCAAGAAGAAGGCTGCCAAGAAGAAGACCGCCAGCGCCTCCGAATGATCGGCGCGCGGATCGACACATATTGATGGAGAGACAGTAACAATGGGTATTTCTGCATCTCAGGTGAAAGAGCTGCGGGAGCGCACCGGCGCCGGCATGATGGAGTGCAAGAAGGCACTCCAGGAAACCAATGGTGATCTGGAAGCTGCCATCGAGCACATGCGCAAGGCCGGCATGGCCAAGGCCGACAAGAAGGCCGGCCGTGTTGCCGCCGAGGGCCGTATCGTGATTCGCAAGAACGATGGCGGCAGCAAGGCCGTTATCGTGGAAGTGAACTGCGAAACCGACTTCGTGGCCGGCGGTGACGACTTCATCAGCTTCTCCGACCAGGTGGCGGATGCCATTCTCGCCGGAGCACCGGCCGACATGGCGGCTGTGGAAGGTCTCAAACTGGCCGGCGGTGAAACCGTTGACGAAGCGCGACGTGCGCTGATCGCCAAGATCGGCGAGAACATCACGGTGCGTCGTTTCGAGGTGGTGGATGCCGGTGACGGCATCGTCGCCGATTATCTGCACGGCCTGAAGATCGGCGTGGCGGTTGCCCTCAAGGGTGGTGACGAGGCGCTGGGTCGTGATCTGGCCATGCACGTGGCTGCGAGCAACCCCATGTGCGTGTCCCGTGATAACGTTCCCGCCGAAACCATCGAGCACGAGAAGGAAATCCTGACCGCTCAGGCCAGAGACAGTGGCAAGCCGGAAGAGATCATCGAAAAGATGATCGGCGGCCGTCTGAACAAGTGGCTGGCGGAGGTGACCCTGCTGGGACAGCCCTTCGTGAAGGATCCGGACACCAAGGTGGAGAAGCTGCTCAAGGACGCCGGTGCCGAGGTGAAGGGCTTTGTGCGCTTTGAAGTTGGCGAGGGCATTGAGAAGCAGGAAGACAACTTCGCTGAAGAGGTCATGGCCCAGGTCAAGGGATCCTGAGTCATCGCAGGAATCGCGCTCCTGCCAGCGGCAGGGGCGCTGTTCTGACCTGATTGCCGAAGTGTGCCTTTGGCCGTTCCGCCCGGCGGGACAGTGGAACCTCTGATCTTTTCTCCTGATGGCCTGGGCCGTCGGCGGGATGGATCAGGGGTTCATTAGTAAAGGAACCTTTGACTCCCTGACCGGCGCCCCGGTGCCCGGGTGTGAGCCAGAGGTGCCGACGTGGCCGTGCCCTTGCGGACGGCAGCATTGACTGGGGAGATGTTCATGTCACAACCGGAAATCCATTATCGTCGCATCCTGCTGAAACTCAGTGGCGAGGCCCTGATGGGGGACGGGGATTATGGTATCTCCCCGGAAGTGATTGGTCGCCTCGCCAAGGAAATCCGGGATGTGTCGAGGGCCGGCGTGGAAGTGGGGCTGGTCATCGGCGGCGGAAACATCTTCCGCGGCGCGGGCCTGGCCGATGCCGGCATGGATCGGGTGACCGGTGACCACATGGGCATGCTGGCGACGGTGATGAATGCCCTGGCCATGCAGGACGCCCTGGAACGGCTGGGTGTTTTCGCCCGGGTCATGTCCGCCATCCGTATTAATGAGGTGTGCGAGGACTACATCCGGCGCCGCGCCGTGCGCCATCTCGAAAAGGGGCGGGTGGTGATCTTCGCGGCTGGTACCGGTAACCCCTTTTTCACGACGGACTCCGCAGCCAGCCTGCGGGCCATCGAGGTCGGCGCCGAAGTACTGCTCAAGGCCACCAAGGTGGATGGCGTCTATACTGCCGATCCCCTGAAAGACCCCAAGGCGACCCGATACGAACACCTCAGCTATGATCGGGTGCTCAATGACAAGCTCAATGTGATGGATGCCACGGCCATCGTGATGTGTCGTGACAACAATCTGCCCCTGCGGGTGTTCGATGTGTTCGAGCCCGGCAATCTCATGAAAATTCTGCGTGGCGGTACTGAAATCGGCACGCTCGTGGACAATGGAGACTCGGCATGATTGAAGATCTCAAGAAGGACGCCGCTGAGCGGATGAAGAAGAGCGTGGCAAATCTGCGGGATGAGCTGGCCCGCATCCGTACCGGCCGCGCCAATACCAGCCTGCTCGAACCCGTGAAGGTCGAGTATTACGGGGCCGTCACCCCCATCAATCAGGTGGCCAATGTAGCCGTCGAGGACAGTCGGACTCTTGCCGTGACCCCCTGGGAAAAGGACATGGTGCCCAAGGTGGAAAAGGCCATCATGAGTGCCAACCTGGGGCTTTCGCCGGTGACGGCTGGCAATGTGATCCGTGTGCCACTGCCGCCGCTGACGGAAGAGCGACGCAAGGACATGATCAAGCTCTGCCGCAGCGAGGCCGAGAACGCCCGCGTGGCCGTGCGCAACATTCGTCGTGATGTGCTGAGTGATGTCAAGGACCTCCTGAAGGAAAAGGAGATCACCGAAGACGATGATCGCAAGGCACAGGAAGACGTGCAGAAGATCACCGACAAGCATGTGGCGCAGATCGACGAGATTCTGGCCGACAAGGAAAAGGAACTCCTCGAGGTCTGAGTTGTTTGGTGATCCGGAGCGGCGGCCGTGGAATGCCGTGCGTGCCGGATTGGCGGACGACCACTCGCGGATTCCCCTGGGCCCGGATTGATCCATGTCGGATGGTGAGCAGGACAAGTTGACGACCTCGCTCCTGCCACGCCACGTTGCCATCATCATGGATGGCAATGGGCGTTGGGCACGGGAGCGGGGCAAGCCCCGTCATGCCGGCCACCAGGCCGGTGCCCGGGCTGCTCAGGTGGTGGTGGAAGCGGCCGGCCGTGAAGGAATCGAGGTGTTGACTCTGTTTGCCTTCAGTAGCGAGAACTGGTCGCGACCGAAGGGTGAAGTCTCCCGTCTGATGGATCTGTTCCGCCGGGCCATCAAGCAATCGGTGCCCCGTCTGCATGAGAACGGTGTCCGCCTCCGATTTCTGGGGGATCGTTCCCGATTCCCCGGCGACCTTCAGCAACGCATGCTGGACGCCGAAGCACTGACCCGTGAGAATCACCGCCTGAATCTGAACATTGCCGCCGGCTACGGTGGGCGCTGGGATATCCTCCAGGCAACCCGACGGATTGCCACTGCCGTTGCCTCCGGTGAGCTGGACATCGATTCGGTGGATGAGGCGCGTTTCAGCGCCTGCCTTTCGTTGGCTGAACTGCCGGAACCGGATCTGTTCATACGAACCGGCGGAGAGCGGCGTATCAGTAATTTCTTCCTCTGGGATCTTGCCTATACGGAGTTGCATTTCACCGATCGGCTTTGGCCGGACTTCGGTGAGGATTGCTTCCGACAGGCGCTGAGTGATTTTGCGGAGCGTGAACGGCGCTTCGGCGGTGTCGGGAAAGACGGAGAAACACGGAATGCTTAAGCAGCGGATAATCACCGCCCTGATTCTGGCGCCCCTGGCCATTGCTGCCATCTTTCTTCTGAGTCCGCTGGCATTCGGTCTTTTGCTTGCGTCGGTGATGGCGGTGGCGGCCTGGGAATGGGCGGGGTTGTCCGGCGTGAATCGGGCGCCATTGCGCGCCGTTTTCGCATTCGCCGTGTTCATCAGCTGTCTGCCCGTGGCATTCCTCAGCCCCGGCTGGGAATGGCTGCTCGCGGTCTTGCCGCTCTGGATCCTGGCCTTTTTCTGGTTGAGTCGGGCCCATCTTCAGCCCCCGGGCGCCGTGCGTCTGATCTTCGGTTGGGGCATCCTGCTGGCCACCTGCACCGCCATTACGCTGCTCCAGCAGTCCGGACCATGGTATGTGATCCTGGCGCTGGCGCTGGTGGCCGGTGCCGATGTGGGCGCCTATTTCGCCGGCAAGGCATTCGGGCGGCATCGTCTTGCACCCAGCATCAGTCCCGGCAAGACCTGGGAAGGGGTGGCGGGTGGGGCCTGCCTCGCCATCCTGGTCGCCGTTGCCGGCGCCTGGTTTCTGGATGCCCGCTCCATGTGGGCATTCAGCCTGGCTGGCGTCATCGCCGCCGTGCTCTCTGTCGGCGGGGATCTGGTGGAGTCCATTCTCAAGCGCCAGGCCGGGGTGAAGGACAGTGGACGCATTCTCCCCGGGCATGGTGGGCTGCTTGACCGCATGGACAGCCTGCTGGTGGCCGCCCCGATTCTGGCGATCGGTCTGGGGCTGGCCGGGGAGCTGGCATGAAGTCGGTGACGGTACTCGGATCCACCGGCTCGGTCGGGCAGAGTACTCTGGATGTGCTCTCTCGGCACCCCGATCGTTTTCGTGTCCACGCCCTGACTGCCTGCCGGGATGAACAGGGCATGCTGTCTCAATGCCGTCGCCACCGGCCCGCCGTTGTCGTGATGGTAGATACTGAAGCGGCGGCCCGTCTGCGTGAGGCCTTGCGTTCCGAAGGTCTGGAAGTGCCGGTTCTGGAGGGTGGTGACGCCCTGCAGGCCGTGGCCGAGGCCCCGGAGACGGATGTGGTCATGGCCGCCATTGTGGGGGCGGCAGGCCTGCTGCCCACTCTGGCAGCGGTTCGCGCCGGCAAGCGGGTCCTTGTGGCCAACAAGGAGCCGCTGGTCATGTGTGGTGATCTGTTCATGGCGGCGGTTCGCGAGCATGGTGCCGAGCTGCTGCCGATCGACAGCGAGCACAATGCCATCTTTCAGTGTCTGCCCGGGGGGTACCGAACCGGTGACACCGCCCGGGGCGTGCGGTCGGTCATGCTCACCGCCTCCGGAGGTCCTTTCCGCACCTGGGATGTGAATGCCATTGCCGGGGCAACCCCGGAACAGGCCTGCAAGCACCCTAACTGGAGTATGGGCCGGAAGATCTCCGTGGATTCCGCCAGTATGATGAACAAGGGCCTGGAGCTGATTGAGGCCTGTCACCTCTTTTCTCTGGAACCCGAGCGCGTCCGCGTGGTCATTCACCCGGAGAGCATTGTTCATTCCATGGTGGAGTACGAGGATGGTTCGGTGATCGCCCAGCTTGGACAGCCGGACATGCGTACCCCCATCGCCAGTGGCCTGGCCTGGCCGGAGCGCATCGAGGCGGGTGTGGAGAGCGTGGATCTGGTCAGCCAGGGCGCGCTCCATTTCCAGGATCCGGATCCGGAGCGTTTCCCGGCGCTGCGCCTGGCCCGTCAGGCGGCTGAAGACGGCGGCGGCATGCCAATTGTCCTGAACGCGGCCAATGAGATCGCGGTGGCGGATTTTCTCGCCGGGCGCTGTCGATTCGGACAGATTGTGGAACGGGTCGCGGCGGCTCTTGAGGCATTTGCCGGAGCCGGATGCGAGGGGCTTGAAGCCGTGCTGGCCCTGGATGCGGACGTTCGGCGCTGGATGCAGGATCCGGAGGGGTTGGCCCGGTGAACATCATTATTGCCATCCTCGGCTTCATTCTGGCGATCGGCGTCCTGGTGACCGTCCATGAGTACGGTCATTATCTGGCCGCACGCCTGTGCGGGGTTCGGGTTCTGCGATTCTCCATCGGTTTTGGCAAACCCTTGTATTCCCGTCGTTACGGTGATGACCGCACCGAGTTCAGTGTGGGCAGCCTGCCGCTGGGCGGTTATGTCAAGATGCTGGACGAGCGGGAATTCGAGGTGCCGGAGGAAGAGCGCCATCGCTGTTTCAACCGCCAATCCGTGCCCCGTCGTGCGCTCATTGTGACCGCGGGTCCGGCCTTCAATTTCCTGTTTGCCATTCTGGCTTACTGGGCCATTTTCGTGGCCGGAATTCCCGGCATCAAGCCGATTATCGGTGAGGTCAGCAGTAGCTCGCCAGCGGCGCAGGCGGGCCTCAGCGCCGAGGATCAGATCCTGTCCGTGAATGGTCGTCAGACACCCACCTGGCGCACCGCGAACATCGAGCTTCTGGACGGGATGTTGCGTGACGGATCGATTGAATTGCGTTATTTGAGGGATGGGCGGGAATATCAGACAAGCCTTGCGGTGGATTCTGCCGAACGTCGAGCCCTGACCGAGCCGGGGCGTTTGCTCCCGGGTCTGGGGTTGCAGCCCTGGTTTGAGGCCTTGCCCGCGGTGATCGGTGAGCTGAGTGAGGAGGGAGCCGCCCGTGCAGCTGGACTGCAGGCCGGGGACCGTGTCCTGGCCGTCGACGGGGAGGCGGTTGAAAACTGGCGTGCCTTTCGCGAGGCTGTCTCGGCTCGTCCGGAACAGGAGGTGCGCCTGACCGTGGACCGCTCCGGCCAGGGGCGCGAGTTGCTCGTTCGCCCGCAGGCGGTGGAAACGGCCGACGGTCGTCAGGGTCGAATCGGTGCCGGTCCCCGTGTGCCCCCGGATCTGCTGGAAAGGATGCGCAGTGAGGAACGCCATGGCCCGATTTCGGCGCTTGGCATGGGCGTGGTCAATACCTGGGAAATGTCGGCGCTTACCCTGCGCATGCTGTGGCGAATGGTGATGGGCGAGGTTTCCGTTAAAAATCTCAGCGGCCCGATCAATATCGCGCACTATGCGGGTATCACCGTAAGCTCAGGGCTGGTATCTTTCCTGGGTTTTCTTGCCATCGTCAGCATCAGCCTGGGTATCGTGAACCTTTTGCCCATTCCTGTCCTTGACGGTGGTCACCTGGTTTATCTGGGAATTGAATCCGTCACCGGGAAACCGGTCTCGGACAATGTGCTGGCAATTGGCCAGACGATCGGCCTGGTGATGATCGCGGCGTTGATATCCTTCGCCCTTTACAACGATCTTATGCGCCTTTTCGGCTGAATCCCCGGTCGGAAGCTGCTGCGGGCGAGAGGCCCGCCGGGGGCGCATTTTGTGGTCAACAATGGTGATGAGGTCCTATTTTGAGAGCCGGTAAATCTCTGCTCCTGTCGCTGCTACTGCTCTGCTTTTCGGTTCCGTTGTCGGCCCAGGAAGGCAGTGCCGATTTCGTGGTGGAAGATTTCAGGCTGGAAGGTCTTCAGCGTATCGCCGAAGAGACCGTTCTCAGCTACCTGCCCATTTCCGTGGGTGATCGCGTGGATCAACAGCGCATCCGCGCGGGGGTGCGCGAGCTGTATCAGACCGGGTTTTTCGACAATATCGCAATGGAGCGGGATGGCGGCGTCCTCGTTGTACGCGTCGAGGAGCGTCCGACTATTGCTCGCATCACGCTTGAAGGGAACAGGCAAATTGAATCGGATATGCTCAGGCAGTCCATGCGCGAACAGGGAATTGCTGAAGGCAGGGTTCTGAATGAGCAAGTCGTGTCACTGCTCGAGCAGGAGTTGTATCGCACCTATTATGCTCAGGGCCGCTATGGCGTCGATATCATTCCAAGCATCCGCGAAGTGGGGAATAATCAGGTCGACCTGACTATCGAGATCAAGGAAGGACGTGTCGCGAAGATTCGTCAGATCAATGTCGTGGGCAACCAGGCCTTTGATGATGACCAGCTCCGAAAGCAGTTGGAGCTTCGGCGGGCAGGTTGGCGGACGATTTTTTCCTCCCGTGACCAATACTCACGCGAGAAGTTGGGCGGTGACCTTGAAACGCTCCGCTCCTATTACATGGATCGCGGTTATGCTGATTTCGGGATCCAGTCAGTTCAGGTTGCCATTGGCCCGGATCGACGAGATGTGTTCCTGACCGTCAACGTGGATGAGGGCGATGTCTACACCGTGCGTGACGTGAATATGGTTGGGGAGTTTCCGGTTCCAGAGGAACAGTTGAGCCCCTTTATCCAGACGCAGCCCGGTGACACATTCTCCCTGGCTCGCGCCAACCGAAGCGCGGAGCATATCAAACAGCGTCTGGGCGCTTCGGGCTATGCTCACGCGGAAGTTACCCCGGTTCCGGATCTTCACCGCGATGACAAGGAAGTGTCGTTGATTTTCTATGTCGAGCCCGGCGAGCGGATCTATGTTCGTGAAATCCGGTTTTCCGGGAGTGAAAGTACGGAGGATCAGGTTTATCGGCGAGAGATGCGTCAATTCGAAAAGGCGCCCCTGTCCAATGTAAGCGTGAACCGTTCCCGTCTGCGCATGCAGCGCCTGCCGTTCGTGGAGTTCGTCGATATCCAGGAAGTGCCGGTTCCGGGATCTTCAGACGAGGTTGATCTCGAAGTAAATGTTCGAGAAAGAAACTTTGGTCAGTTCCAGGTGGGAGTCGGTTACGGTGGGTTTACAGGCCTGTCCCTGAATGCCTCCGTGCAGAATAATAACCTGTTTGGCCTTGGTCATCGGGCGGATATCGACATCCAGTCCAATGCCCTTGGTGATTTTTACAGCGTAAGTCACACGGATCCCTATGCAGGCAGCCACGGGGTTTCACGTACTGTCGGTGGCTTCTATAGCAAACAGGATATTTTCGCTCGCGGGCAGTCTCCGGTTTCCACTACAAGCACCGGCATGAACCTTCGGTACGGTATCCCGGTGTCGGAATTTGACAGCATTCGTTATGGCGCCAGTGTCCGCCGGAGCGAGTTTTTGCTCCAGCAGGGTACCTCGCAGGAGTTTCGGGAGTTTATCGAGAATCATGGCGAATCCTTCGAACGCGGTGGCTTCACCGGATCGAGGATGGATTCCGCAGAGATTAATCTGAGTTGGGTCCGAGATACTCGTAACCGCGCGTTCATGGCTGATCGTGGGCAGCGTCGCGTCATTGGCCTGGATGTGGCGGTTCCAAATCTGGATCTCGAGTACTATCAGGCGCGAATCAACCAGGAAAGCTATCTTAGATTGAGTGATGAGTGGACCCTGCGTCTGGATGGCGAGCTTGTTTATTCGGATGTGTACGGGGATAACACTCTGGAGCTCCCACCTTTCAAGCAGGTATTTGCCGGTGGCCCGACATCGGTGCGCGGTTATCAGGCTGCACGCCTGGGTCCCACGGATGAATTTGGTCGGCCATACGGCGGGACGACGAAGTTCAACATGCAGAACGAATTGTTGCTGCCGAATCTCTTTGCCGATGATGAAACACAGCAGCCGGCGCAATATCGTTTTTTCCTGTTCTTCGATGCTGGTTATGTCTGGGAAGATATCGATGATGTCGATGCCAGTGATTTGCGTTACTCGACGGGCATCGGTGCGACCTGGATTACACCCATGGGTATTTTGCGATTCAGCTATGCGCGACCCATAAATGTCAGGGATGAGGATCGTGAGCGGAATATTATCGATCGGTTCCAAATTGATCTGGGTGGCAGTTTCTGACCGTGATCGCCCGAATGAGGCTGCTATGAGGGGCGTGAATATAGGGCCGGCAGGCGTTACAATGCCGGAATTTGGTATCTTGAGAGTGTATTTTGTGGCTGGAGACTTCGAGCAATGAGGAAACAGATTGGATTGATCGTTGCGATGCTTTGCATTGCTCTTTTCCCGGCGTCGGTGCTTGCCAGCACGAGTGTCGGTTTTGTGGATGTAGGGCGCGTGATGGAGCAGTCGCCGCAGGCACAGGCGCTTTCTCAGCAACTTCAGCGGGAGTTCGAGCCTGCTCAGAGCGAAATGCGGGAAATGCAGAGCCGCATGCAGACGCTCCAGAACCGCATGGAGCGGGACGCCGAGGTCATGAGCGCCGAAGATCGTCGCGAGATCGAGCGGGAGATTCGTGACATCCAGCGGGGGCTGCAGCGTCGCCAGAGTGACCTGGCCGAAGACTTCAACACTCGCCGAAACGAAGCTCTGGGTCGTCTGCAGCGCCTGATCATGGCGGAGGTGCAGGCCTATGCCCGTGATAATGGCCTGGATCTCGTGGTGGGTGAGGGTGTGTTCTACGCATCAAGCCAGGTGGATATCACCGACGCCATTCTTGATCGACTGCGTCAACGCCACCAGCGCGAGCAGGACTGAACCGGAGCGCTCCTTGACACTCTCGGAACTGGCCACAGCGCTGGGATTGTCGTTCCGCGGCGATGGTGAGCTTGAACTGAAAGGGGTCGGCACAATCCAGGCAGCCGGCCCTGGTCAGCTCTGTTTTCTTGCCAATGACCGTTACCGCGCTTGGCTTGCGCGAACCCGGGCGTCGGTTGTGATCCTGGCCGCTGAGTTTGTCGATGAGTGTCCGGTTGCTTCATTGATCAGCCCGAACCCCTACGCGGATTACGCCCGGGCGGCCGCCCTGCTTCATTCTGTCAGGGCGCCCGAGGCCGGAATCCATCCGGATGCCATTGTCGACCCGTCCGCGAGTATCGATGGGACCGCCTACGTAGGGCCGGCTGCCGTGATTGCTGCTTCCGCCCAGGTGGAGGCCGGCGCGGTGATCGAGGCGGGTGCCGTGATCGGCGAACGGGCCCGTGTCGGGAAGGGCAGCCGCCTGAGTTCACGGGCGGTACTGGCGAATGCCTGCCGGATTGGCGAAGATTGCATTATCCATCCGGGCGTGGTGATCGGTGCGGATGGCTTCGGGTTTGCCCGGGATGGTGATACCTGGGTCAAGGTGCCGCAACTGGGTGCCGTGCGGATTGGAGACCGGGTTGAGATCGGCGCCAATACGACGGTGGATCGCGGTGCCATTGAGGACACGGTGATTGAGGACGACGTGAAACTGGATAACCAGGTTCAGGTTGCCCACAATGTCCATATCGGCGCCGGGACGGCCATCGCCGGCTGCACGGCCATTGCCGGCAGCAGCCGCATTGGACGAAATTGCATGATCGCGGGCGGGGTCGGGATCGCCGGCCATCTGGAAATAGGCGATGGTGTCGTGGTCACAGCCATGACACTCGTCAGTCGTTCGATTTTGAAACCGGGTGTGTATTCCGGCAGTCTGCCCATGGATGACAGTGGACGCTGGCGAAAGAATAGTGCTCGCTTCAGAAAACTGGATGAGCTTGCCCGACGCCTTGGCCGTCTGGAGCGAGCCGTTGACAAGAACGGAGAATCAGAACAGTGAGTTCACCCATTACAATGGATGTTCATCGCATCCTGGAATTGCTGCCTCATCGCTACCCCTTTCTGCTGGTGGACAAGGTGCTGGAGTGCGAGCCGGGCAAGCATATCCGGGCAGTGAAAAATGTCAGCATCAATGAGCCATTTTTCCCCGGACACTTTCCTCAGCGGGCGGTCATGCCCGGTGTGCTCATTCTCGAGGCCATGGCACAGGCGTCGGGCCTCCTGGCTTTCGAGACTCAGGGCAAGCCACCGGGTGACAACATGCTCTTTTACTTCGTGGGCATCGACAAGGCGCGTTTCAAGCGAGTTGTGGAACCGGGTGACCAGTTGATGCTTCACGCTGAAATCATCAAGACCAGCCGGGGTATCTGGAAGTTTGATACCCGCGCCGAGGTGGATGGGCAACTGGCAACCGCCGCTGAAGTCATGTGTGCGGCGAGGGAGATCGGTGAATGATTGATCAGCGGGCGGTCGTCGATCCGGAGGCAGACATTGCCGACGATGTGGAGATCGGCCCGTTCTCCATCATCGGTCCCGGTGTGACGATTGGCGCCGGTACGGTGGTGGGTCCTCATGTGGTGATCAACGGCCCCACCACCATTGGCAGAAACAATCGTTTCTACCAGTTCTGCTCCATTGGCGAAGCTCCCCAGGACAAGGGTTTCAACGGTGAGGCCACTCGCCTGGAAATCGGGGACGGCAATACCTTCCGTGAATATTGCACGGTCAATCGTGGAACCGTGAAGGATGACTGGGTCACGTCCATCGGCGATGACAACTGGATCATGGCCTATGTCCATATCGCCCATGACTGCAAGGTGGGCAGCCATACCATCATGGCCAATGCCGTCACTCTGGCGGGGCATGTGCATATCGGTGATTACGCCGTGATGGGCGGGTTCAGCAAGGTGCACCAGTTCTGTCGCGTGGGTGACCACGCTTTCTGCGCCATGGATTCCGGCGTCACCCGGGACGTGCCCCCCTTCGTCACGGTTTCCGGAATGCCTGCGGATCCTCACGGGCTCAATGCCGTCGGCCTGCGTCGGCGTGGGTTTACCCGTCAGCAACTGCAATCCATCCGTCATGCCTACCGGGTGCTCTACCGGTCCGGACTGCGACTGGAAGAGGCACTGAAGGAACTTGAGGACGAGGCCCAGGCCTCGGCCGAGGTCGCCGCCATGGTGGCCTTTATTCGCGATACCAGCCGCAGTATCGTTCGCTGATCCCCAAACACAAGGAACAGGAGGCTTGCCCATGGCGCTGAGAGTCGCCCTTATCGCGGGGGAGGCGTCCGGTGACCAGCTGGGTGCCGGTCTGATGCGCGCGCTTCGCCGTCAGCGCCCGGATGTGGAATTTGAAGCCATCGCCGGACCGAAGATGCGGGCCGTGGGTTGTCGCAGCATCGGTGATATTGAGGAGCTGTCGGTCATGGGCCTGAGTGAGGTGCTGCAGCATCTGCCTCGCTTGTTCAGGCTTCGGCGGGATCTCGTGGACTATCTGATCGAAGACCGCCCCGATGTGGTGATTGGCATTGACGCACCGGATTTCAACCTCGGACTCGAGAAACGCATCCGCAAGGCCGGGATCCCGACCGTCCATTACGTGAGTCCCACGGTGTGGGCCTGGCGGGCGGGGCGGGTGAAAACCGTTGCCGAGGCGGCCGACCTCCTGCTGTGCCTGTTTCCCTTTGAGCCGGATTGTTATCGGGAGACCGGGCTGAAGGCGGTGTTTGCCGGCAATCCCCTGGCCGCCGAGATTACCGAGCCCATGGATATGGTGGCGGCCCGCCAGCAATTGGGGCTGCCGCGCGACGGGCAGGTCGTTGCGCTCCTGCCGGGGAGCCGCGGCAGCGAGATCCGTCGCTTGGGACCGGTTTTTCTGAAAACGGCGGTCCTGCTGCGTGAACGGTTCCCGGGGCTGGAGTTCGTCGTGCCCATGGCCGGCCGTAAATCGGAGGGTGAATTCGCTTCCCTGAAGGAGTGGGGAGCACTGGACTTTCCCATCAAGATGGTTCGTGGTCAGTCCCGGGAGTGCATGGCGGCAGCGGATGTGGTGCTCACGGCTTCCGGCACGGCCACCATGGAAGCCATGCTGATGGAGCGACCCAGTCTGGTGGCCTATCAGGTCAGCCCGGTGACCTATGCGCTGGTCAAGCGACTGGGTCTGTTGAAGACGCGTTTTGTCGCCATGCCCAATGTGCTGGCTGACGAGGCCTTGATGCCGGAGTTCCTGCAGGGTGATGCCACACCGGAGCGACTGGCTGGATCCGCCGCCGAGCTTCTGGAGGACGAAGGTCTGCAGGTGGATATCAGCCGCCGCATGCGCAGGCTGGCGTCAAGCCTGCGGACGGCCGGGCCGGACACGGCCGCGGAGGCCATCCTGGAGCTGGCGGGCGGGAAGCAATGAGTCCGTGGGTTCGGGGCGAACCGGCTGCCCGTCTCGTGGCCGGTGTGGATGAAGTGGGTCGTGGTCCACTGGCAGGGCCGGTTGTCGCGGCCGCGGTGATTCTCGACCCGGCCGAGCCGATTGCAGGCCTTGCCGACTCCAAGAAGCTCACTGAAAAACGCCGCCTTGCCCTGGATAACGAGATCCGCAATCGCGCCCTGGCCTGGGCGATCAGTTTCGTGAGCGTTGAAGAAATCGATGACCTCAATATTCTGCAGGCCTCCCTGGAGGCCATGAGCCGGGCGGTGGCCGAGCTCAAGCCGGCGGCGGAGGCCGCCCGGGTTGACGGAAACCGCCTGCCCCGCCTGTCGGTTCCCGGGCAGGCCATCGTCGGTGGGGATGGTTCAGTCCCGGAAATCAGCGCCGCTTCCATTCTGGCGAAAGTCGCCCGGGATCGCTGGATGGTGGAGGCGGACAAGCGCTATCCTGAGTACGGATTTGCGGGGCACAAGGGCTACCCGACGCCGGCCCATCTGGCGGCCCTGAGGAATCACGGCCCCTGTGACCTGCACCGGCGCAGTTTTGCGCCCGTTCGGGCAGTTCTTGTCAGGAGCAAGGCATGACAGCGGCTTTCGTTCACCTGCGTGTTCATACCGAGTATTCCCTGGTCGACAGCGTCGTCCGGGTGCCGGCGCTGGTGGATGCCGTGGCCGGGCAGGGCATGCCGGCCGTGGCCATGACCGATGAGTGCAACCTCTTCGCCATGGTCAAGTTCTACCGCGCCGCCGAGGCCAAGGGCGTCAAGCCCATTCTCGGCGCGGATCTGTGGATTGATGAACCGGGCGATCGTGATCAGCCAAGCCGCATTACTTTGCTGTGCCGCACCAATGAGGGCTACCGGCGCCTCACTGAGCTGATCAGCCGCGCCTATGTGGAGGGGCAGCACCGGGGGCGGCCGCTGGTACATCGCGACTGGCTGGATGAAAAAAGCTGTGCCGGTCTCATCGCCCTATCCGGTGGCCGGGATGGTGATGTGGGCCGTGCCCTGCTGGCCGGGCGAAGTCCACAGGCCATGGAGGCCCTGGAATTCTGGAAAGCCCGCTTCCCCGATGCCTTCTATCTGGAGCTGGTTCGCACCGGCCGGGAAGGGGAGGAAGACTACATCCATTCCGCCGTAGAGCTGGCTGCCAATACCGAGACCCCGGTGGTCGCCACCAATGATGTGCGTTTCATCAGTGAGGATGATTTCGAGGCCCATGAAACCCGGGTCTGCATCCACGATGGGCGCACCCTGGAGGATCCCCGCCGTCCGCGCCGATACAGCCGCCAGCAGTATGTTCGCAGCGCCGAGGAGATGGCGGCACTTTTCAGTGATCTCCCCGAGGCGCTGGAGAACACCGTCGAGATCGCCCGCCGCTGCACCGTGGAAATCGAGCTTGGCAAGAACTATCTGCCCGAGTTCCCCATCCCCGACGGCTATGACATCGAGAGCTATTTGCGTGAGCTCTCCATCCAGGGTCTCGAGCAACGTCTGAAGAAAATCTTTCCTCCGGGCACGGAGGATCTGGAAAGCCGGGTGCGGGCCTATTACGAACGGCTCGACATCGAACTCGATGTCATCAACTCCATGGGCTTCCCCGGTTACTTTCTGATCGTCGCCGACTTCATTCAATGGGCCAAGGAAAATGGCGTGCCGGTGGGGCCTGGTCGTGGGTCCGGTGCCGGTTCCCTGGTGGCCTACGCCCTTGAGATTACCGATCTGGATCCGCTGGAGTATGACCTGCTGTTCGAGCGCTTCCTTAACCCCGAACGTGTGTCCATGCCCGATTTCGATGTGGATTTCTGCATGGAGGGGCGAGACCGGGTGATCGAGTATGTGGCCGAGAAATACGGTCGCGAAAAGGTTTCCCAGATCATCACCTACGGTTCCATGGCGGCCAAGGCCGTGGTGCGGGACGTGGGGCGGGTCTTCGGCCATGGTTATGGCTATGTGGATCGAATCGCCAAGCTCATCCCCTTCGAAGTCGGCATGACCCTGGACAAGGCGCTGGAGGAAAGCGAGGAGCTCAGGCAGAACTACGAGGATGACGAGGAAGTTCGTTCCCTCATCGATCGCGCCCGTTCCCTGGAAGGCCTGGCCAGGAACGCCGGCAAGCACGCCGGGGGGGTGGTGATTTCCCCCTCGGTGTTGACGGATTTCACCCCGCTTTACGTTGAACCGGGTGGCAGCAGCGCCGTGACCCAGCTCGACAAGGATGATGTGGAAGCCGCCGGTCTGGTGAAATTCGATTTCCTCGGGCTGAGAACCCTGACCATCATCGACTGGGCGGTCAAGATCGCCGATGTGCAGCGTCAGCGTGAAGGCCTGGAGCCCCTGGACGTCAATGCGCTGCCCATGGACGACAAGGCGGCCTTCGATCTGCTAAAGGCGTGCAAGACCACGGCCGTGTTCCAGTTGGAATCCCGCGGCATGAAGGATCTGATCCGGCGTCTGCAGCCGGACAGTTTCGAGGACATCGTGGCCCTGGTGGCCCTGTTCCGGCCCGGCCCCCTGCAGTCGGGCATGGTGGATGACTTCATCAACCGCAAGCACGGTCGGGCGGAAGTCGAGTATCCCCATCCAAGTCTGGAAGCCATCCTGGAGCCGACCTATGGCGTCATCCTGTATCAGGAGCAGGTGATGCAGATTGCCCAGGTGCTGTCCGGTTACACCCTGGGCGGCGCCGATCTCTTGCGCCGGGCCATGGGCAAGAAGAAGGTCGAGGAAATGGCGCGGCAGCGCAAGATCTTCGTGGATGGAGCCGCCGAGCGTGACGTGGAGCCGAAGACCGCGGAGTACATCTTCGATCTGGTGGAAAAGTTCGCCGGTTATGGCTTCAACAAATCTCACTCGGCCGCCTACGCCCTGCTGTCCTATCAGACCGCCTGGCTGAAGGCTCACTATCCGGCTGCCTTCATGGCCGCCACTCTGTCATCGGACATGGATCATACCGACAAGGTGGTGATCCTGATCGATGAGTGCCGAAACCTTGATCTGACCGTGCATCCGCCGGATGTGAACAGCTCCGAGCATGCCTTCACGGTGAATTCGGACGGCCAGATTCTTTATGGTCTCGGTGCCATCAAGGGGGTGGGGCGTTCCGCCATCGAAGTGGTGCTTCAGGAACGCCGCGACAACGGCGCATTCCGTGATCTGGAAGACCTCTGTCGCCGGGTTGATCTACAGAAGGTCAATCGCCGGGTGCTGGAGGCCCTGATTCGCGCCGGGGCTCTGGACCGGCTCGGCCCAAATCGGGCCAGCCTCATGGCCGCGCTGCCGGAGTGCCTGCAGCGCGCCGATCAGGCCCGGCGGGCCCAGGAAGCCGGTCAGAACGATATGTTCGGGCTGGCCGCCGCACCCGAAAATGTGAATGAAGCCGCACCCGCCATTGCGGAAATTCCGGAATGGGAAGAGCTGGATCGCCTGGCGGCAGAAAAGGAGACACTCGGCCTCTACCTGACTGGCCACCCGATAAGGCAGTTCGAGGAAGAGCTGCGTCGCATCGTTACCGCCCCCATCGGTGAATTGATCGCCGCCGAGCCGGAAAGTGACGGCGGTCAGTCGTGGGGGCGGCGCAAGCAGCGCTTTGTCACCGTGGCCGGCCTGGCGGTGGAAATGAAAAAGCGGGGCGGGCGGGTATCGCTCACCCTGGATGACAGTACAGGGCGCATCGAAGCCACCCTGTTCGAGGATGCGTTCAACCAGTTCCGGCATCTCCTGTCGAAGGACGCCCTACTGGTCATTCAGGGTCGCCTGGGATTCGACGAGTTCATCAATGCCTGGCGCATCAACGTCAAGGACATCACCGACATGGATGAGGCGCGCGAGGCGGCCGTCAAGGGCTTGCTCCTGCGCTGGAAGGCGGAAGGAGTGGATCGACAGTTCGTCGGGCGCCTGAAGGAGGTCCTTTCCCCTTATCGCCAGGGCGGCTGCCGGGTGACCGTGCATTACGTCAACGGCATGGCCGAGGCGCGCATTCCCCTCGGGGATGACTGGCGGGTCCGGCCGACGAATGCGCTGCTCAATCAGCTGGAGAAGCTGGTAGGCCAGGAAGGCATTCGACGGGTCTATCGCAAGCCAAGCGAGACCGTGCCGGAGGCCTGAATGCCGGTGGAAGCCACCGTTCGCCCATTCAAACGCCTGTATTGATGGCCTTTTCGGTTTTTTCGTCTTACAATCAACGGCTTCGCCATTTGACTCAAACGCAGCTAAGCTTGGAAGGAAAGCAATGAACCTGAATTTTCTCGAATTCGAACAGCCAATCGCTGAGCTGGAAGCGAAAATCGAGGAGCTGCGTTACGTGGGCGATGATTCGGCGATCAATATCAATGAGGAAATTGCGCGGCTCAAGACCAAGAGCCAGTCGCTGACCGAGTCCATCTATGCTTCGCTCAATGCCTGGCAGGTGGCCCAGGTCGCCCGTCATCCCCAGCGGCCTTATACCGTGGATTACATCGAGCGCGTGTTCAGCGATTTCGAGGAAATGCACGGTGATCGCGCTTTTGCGGATGACCCCGCCATCGTGGGTGGTCTGGCCCGCCTGGACGGTCACCCGGTCATGGTCATCGGGCACCAGAAGGGGAGGGACACCAAGGAAAAGGTTTACCGGAATTTCGGCATGCCGCGGCCCGAAGGTTACCGCAAGGCACTGCGACTGATGAAAACCGCCGAGCGTTTCCGGCTGCCGGTCATCACCCTGATCGATACCCCTGGAGCCTACCCGGGGATCGGCGCCGAAGAGCGCGGCCAGAGTGAGGCCATTGCCCGCAATCTGTTTGAGATGTCACGCCTGCGGACACCGATCATCTGTACCGTCATCGGTGAAGGGGGCTCCGGCGGGGCGCTGGGCATCGGTGTGGGTGACCGGGTTTCCATGCTTCAGCACAGCATCTATTCGGTGATTTCGCCGGAAGGCTGTGCGTCCATTCTCTGGCGCAGTGCCGAGAAGGCCTCCGATGCCGCCGAGGCCATGGGCATCACGGCCGAGCGAATTCTTGAATTGAAGCTGATTGACGGCATCCTGGAAGAACCGCTGGGAGGAGCCCATCGGGACTGGGACGCCATTGCGCAGACCCTGAAGAAATCACTGCTTGACGCACATTATCAGCTTGATCAAATGCCCATGGATGAGTTGCTGGAACGCCGTTACAAGCGCCTGATGGGGTTCGGCCAGTTCAAGGAGTGATGCCGGCAGCCTTCGTGGCCGGGCCAGACACGGTGCTCATGATGCCCGGAGCGGAACCGTCGCCGGCAATGATCGGGCGAATGCGCGACGTCACGGGCAGGAGCGAAGCCGTCGGACATGTCGGACGAATCCCCCAATCTCGGCTCCCGTCTGCGTAAGCTCATTGCCGCCAGTGCCCCTGGTGGCCGCCTGCTGATCGCCTTTTCCGGTGGGCGTGATTCAAGTGTCCTGCTGCATGCCATTGCCCATGCCTGCCCCGACCGCGAACTGCTCGCCATCCATGTGGATCATGGACTGAACCCCCGTTCCGCCCAGTGGGCTCGGCATTGCCGTGATTTTGCCGGGAAACTGGGTGTTGCCGTCCGGGTGGAGTCGCTGACGCTGGAAAAGGGGGGCGGCGAGAATCTCGAAGCCATGGCCCGCCAGGCTCGCTATGGCGTCATGGCCGGGATGCTGGCACCGGGAGATACCCTGCTGACAGCCCACCATGCCGGTGATCAGCTGGAAACGCTGCTGCAGCGACTGATGCGCGGCGCCGGGCGGATGGGCCTCAGCGGGATCCGACGCTCCCGATCCCTGGGCGCCGGGCAGCTGTTGCGGCCCATGCTGGACACCGAGGAAAGCGAAATCCAGGCCTGGGCTGAAGACCATGGCCTGAGCTGGGTGGAAGATCCCTCCAACCGTGACGAGCGATTCGATCGCAATTTCCTGCGCCACCGTGTTCTCCCTCTGTTGCGCCAGCGCTGGCCCCATGCAGAGGCGCAGGCGGCCCGAACATCCGCCCATCTGGCCGAGGAAGCCCGCCTGCTTCAGGCGCTGGCGGAGCTGGATCAGCAGTCGGTTGTGGATGAAAGGGGCATTGTGATCAGCGGCTTGCGCCAGCTCAGCGCGGAACGACAGCGCAATGTTCTTCGACACTGGTTGATCAGCACGGCGGACTACCCTCCGGGCGCGGACTGGCTGGGGCGCTTGCAGAAGGAAGTCATGGATGCCCGCGACGATGCTTCGCCGGAGTTGGTCTTCGGCGAATATCGGATTCGTCGCCACGCTGGCCGGCTCTATCTGGGCGCCCGTGACAGGCCGTTGCCCGAACCCGGCCCCTTCCAGTGGACGGCACCGGCCAGGGAGTGCCTGCTCCCCGGGAACGGAGCCCTGGAGCTGGACAGCAGGGAGCCGGGGCCGGATTGCGTGTGCCTTCCGGCGCTCGTCAGCGTGCGATATCGCCGGCCAGGTGATGTTTTTCACGATGGCCGGCACCGGCGGCGGCTGAAGGAATGGATGCGCCTTGCGGGAATTCCCGAAGAACAGCGGGAAAGTGTGCCAATTCTCCTCGACGGAGAAAGAATTTTCGCCGTTGGCGAGAGCGTGGTCGATCCGGGCTATTTTCGCCGTAACTGCAGGGAAAATGACTTCCGCTGCGGTCGCCTGCGCTGGCGACGAGGGGCCTGAAGTCGCCCGCCCGCGTTGAGGCGGAGGGGCTTATCTGGTAAGTTTGCGTCCCGATTCGCGCCCGTCGTGCACGGCATTTCCAGGAATTCGGGACCCCCTTCATGACCCATTTCATTTTCGTTACCGGTGGCGTTGTTTCTTCCCTTGGCAAGGGCATCGCGGCCGCCTCGCTTGGTGCCATTCTTGAGTCACGCGGACTCAAGGTTTCCATGGTCAAGCTGGATCCCTACATCAACGTCGACCCCGGCACCATGAGCCCGTTCCAGCATGGTGAGGTGTTCGTCACAGAAGACGGTGCCGAAACGGACCTGGATCTGGGGCACTACGAGCGGTATGTTCGTACCACCACCAGCCAGAAGAGCAATTTTACTACCGGCCGAATCTACGAGAGTGTCATTCGCAAGGAACGGCGGGGTGACTACCTCGGTGGCACGGTTCAGGTCATCCCGCACATCACCGACGAGATCAAGCGCTCGGTGCTGCAGGCGGCGGGTGACGCCGACATCTGTCTGGTGGAGATTGGTGGCACCGTGGGTGACATTGAATCGCTGCCCTTCCTGGAGGCGATTCGACAGTTGAGTGTGGAATTGGGCCGCAAGCGCACACTCTACATGCATCTGACCCTGGTTCCCTTCATCGCCACATCCGGCGAGATCAAGACCAAACCGACTCAGCACTCGGTCAAGGAACTGCGCTCCATTGGTATCCAGCCGGATATCCTGCTCTGCCGGGCCGAGAATGCCCTGCCGGAGGATGCCCGCCGCAAGATTGCCCTGTTCACCAATGTGGAGGAGCGGGCGGTCATTTCAGCCGCCGATGCGGACGACATTTACGAAATCCCCATGCATCTGCGGGATCAGCATCTGGACGACCTGGTAGTGGAGAAGTTCGGTATCAAGGCCCCCAGGGCCGATCTGCATGAATGGGAAGACGTGGTTAAGGCACTGCGCAACCCCGAAGCGGAGGTGGATATCGCCATGGTCGGCAAGTACGTCGAGCTGGCGGATGCTTACATTTCGCTCAACGAGGCGCTCAAGCATGCCGGTATCCATACCCGCACAAAGGTCCGGATCCACTATTTCGATTCCGAGCAGCTGACCCGGGAAGGGGCAGACGTACTCAAGGACATGGACGCCATTCTGGTGCCTGGCGGGTTCGGGGAACGTGGCATCGAGGGCAAGATCGCCGCTGCCGGGTACGCCCGTGAACAGGGAATCCCCTACCTGGGAATCTGCCTTGGCATGCAGGTCGCCGTGATCGATTTTGCCCGCAATGTGGCCGGCCTTGAAGAAGCGCACAGCACTGAGTTTGCGCCTCACAGCAAGAACCCGGTGGTTGGTCTGATTACCGAGTGGCTGGATCGGGAGGGAACCACCAAGGAACGCACCGAGGAATCCGATCTGGGTGGCACCATGCGACTGGGTGCGCAGGCATCGCACATCAAGAGCGGTACTCTGGCTCACAAGGTCTATGGCAGTACCCAGATCAATGAACGCCATCGTCACCGTTTCGAATTCAACAACAACTACCGCAAACAGCTGGAAGACAAGGGCCTGGTATTCTCGGCCGTGTCCGTGGATGATCTGGTGGAGATTGTCGAGCTGCCGGACCATCCCTGGTATCTCGGCGTGCAGTTCCACCCGGAGTTCACGTCCACACCCCGTGACGGGCATCCGCTCTTCCAGGGTTTCGTTGAGGCCGCGCGCAAACATGCGGCTGAGAGCAAGAAGGTCTCGGAGACTGCCTGATGCATATCAAGGATATCCGTGTCGGTATCGACCAACCGTTCTTCCTGATTGCCGGCCCGGACACGCTGGAAAGCGAGTCACTGGCCATCGAAGTGGCCGGCCATTTGAAGGAAGTCACCGATCGACTGGGTATCGGCTATGTCTTCAAGGGCTCTTTCGACAAGGCCAACCGCACCTCCCTGAATAGCTACCGGGGGCCGGGTATGGAAGAGGGCCTGCGCATCCTGGAAAAGATCCAGTCCGACATTGGTGTGCCGGTGACAACGGATGTGCACGAATACACGCCGATTGCCGAGGTGGCCGCGGTGGTGGATCTGATTCAGACCCCGGCCTTCCTCTGTCGCCAGACCGATTTCATCGTCAATGCGGCGTCCCACGGCAAGCCGGTCAACATCAAGAAGGGCCAGTTCCTGTCACCCTGGGAGATGGCTCGCGTGGTGGAAAAAGCGCGATCCACGGGCAATGAGAACATCCTGGTGGCCGAACGCGGCTTCAGCTTTGGCTACAACAACCTGGTGTCCGACATGCGGGGCCTGGCGGTGATGCGTGAGACCGGGGCACCCGTGGTTTTCGACTGCACCCACTCGGTACAGCTGCCGGGCGGGCAGGGGGGGAGCTCCGGCGGCCAGCGTCAGTTCATTCCCGTACTCGCCCGAGCCGCCATCGGTGCCGGCGTGTCCGGTCTGTTCATGGAAACCCACCCGAAACCGGATGAGGCGCTCTGCGACGGCCCCAACTCCATGCCCCTGGACCGGGTGGAAGAATTGCTGGTCTCACTCAAGGCCCTGGACGACGCGGTCAAGGCTCGCCCCCTCCTTGAGAACAGCCTGGAAAACTGACTCTGGACCAGGACGTTTTTGGACCACGAAATGGACACGAACTAGACACGAAATAATGAGCGAAAGCATCGGGCTACGCGACACACGCTGAATGTCGCCTGTTGCGTGAAAGCTTGCCGCCCAATTCGCTATCTCCAGTGCCTCACTTTATCTCGTGTCCATTTCGTGGTCCCAATGGTTTTCATCTTTTGACTTTTTCAGAAGGGACGGATCAATGGCCAAGATCAACAACATCGTCGGGCGGGAGATCATCGATTCCCGGGGCAACCCCACCGTGGAAGCGGATGTGTTTCTCGAGAACGGCATCATGGGGCGGGCTGCGGTGCCGTCCGGTGCGTCCACGGGGGTGAACGAGGCGGTGGAGCTCCGTGATCAGGATCCTGCCCGGTACCTGGGAAAGGGGGTGAGCAAGGCGGTTGCTCATGTCAATGGCGAGCTTCGAAATGCCCTGAAAGGCAGTGACGTCAGCGATCAGCGTGCCCTGGATCGCAGCATGCTGGAACTGGACGGAACGGACAACAAGGCGCGTCTCGGGGCCAATGCCATTCTCGCTGTCTCACTGGCAGCGGCAAAGGCGGCGGCACAGACCAGCCGGCAGCCTCTCTACCGTTATCTGGGCGGCGAGGAGGCGGTCACCATGCCCGTGCCCATGATGAACATCGTCAATGGCGGTGCCCACGCGGACAACAGCGTGGATATCCAGGAATTCATGATCATGCCGGTGGGTGCGCCCAGCCTCTCCGAGGCCGTTCGCCAGGGCGCGGAAATCTTCCATCATCTCAAGAAGGTGCTCAACAGTCGTGGCCTGAGTACGGCTGTCGGTGATGAAGGCGGCTTTGCGCCGGATCTGCCGTCCAATGAGGCGGCGCTTGAGACCATTATCGAAGCCATCGATAAAGCCGGCTACCGAGCGGGCGAGGATGTGTTGCTGGCCCTGGACGTGGCAAGTTCCGAGTTCTACAAGGACGGTGTCTATGAGCTGGCTTCCGAGAAAAAGCGTTTCGACGCCGCGGATTTCGCCGGCTTCCTTGGTGATCTGGTGGCGCGTTATCCCATCGTCTCCATTGAGGATGGCATGGACGAAAATGACTGGGCCGGCTGGGAGATTCTCACCCGTGAACTCGGGGGCAAGGTGCAGCTGGTGGGGGACGACCTGTTTGTCACCAATACTCGCATTTTCCAGCAAGGCATCGACCGGGGTGTGGCCAACAGCATCCTCATCAAGCCCAATCAGATCGGCACCCTGACCGAAACCCTGGAAGCCATCGAGATGGCCACCGGTGCCGGCTATTCCGCCGTGGTCTCCCACCGTTCCGGGGAAACCGAGGACGCCACGATTGCGGACATCGCCGTGGCTACAACGGCTACGCAGATCAAGACAGGCTCCCTGTGCCGATCCGATCGCATGGCCAAGTACAATCAGCTGCTCCGCATCGAAGGCGAGTTGGGCAGCCGCGCGCTCTACCCGGGGCGGTCCGCCTTTCCCGGCAAGGTGAGCATCGGCTGAAGCCTGGGCCATGATACGGATTTCCTTGCAGACCCGCCCCAGGTCTGCAAGGCTCTGATCTGTCGTCAGGCCAAGCGCAGAGGTACCCCCCGGTCATGCGGGTAATCCTGAGCATTCTCCTCCTGCTGTTACTGATCCTTCAGGTTCAGCTCTGGAGCGGTCGTGGGGGCTTGCCCGAGATCTGGTCGCTGCGGGAACAGATCCGCGAGCAGGAAGCGGAGAATCGCCGCCTGCAGGCGCGCAACGAAGCGCTCGAGGCGGAAGTTCGCAATCTCAGGGAAGGGCTGGATGCCATTGAAGAGAGGGCGCGTACGGAGCTGGGGCTGGTGCGGGAAGATGAGATCTTCTTCGAGGTGATTGAACTGGATCGCCCCCTCCGGGAATTGGAGCAGGACGATAATGGCTGATTCGGCGCGGATCTGGGCCGTTGTCCCTGCTGCCGGCATCGGCCGTCGTTTTGGTGGCGGGATTCCCAAGCAATACCATCCTCTGCCGGACGGCCGCTCTGTGCTGGATGCCAGTATTGATGCCGTTCTGGCGGATGCCCGGATTGAAGGTGTCATGGTGGCGCTGGCCGCCACGGATACCTTCTGGTCGCGTCAGCACTCGGCCCGGCGGCCATCGGTTCGCTGTTGCACGGGCGGTGCGGAACGTTGTGATTCGGTGCTCAATGCCCTCCGCGCACTGCGCGGTCAGGGCGCTGATGAGGACGACTGGGTGCTGGTGCACGATGCGGCTCGCCCCGGTTTGCCGGCCGCTGCCCTGACGGCCTTGATCGATCACTGCCTGGCTACGGAACGTGGCGGCATCCTGGCGTTGCCGCTGCGGGATACGCTCAAGGCCTGTGACGGGCAGGGGCATGTTCAGTCCACACTGCCCCGGGAAGGGCTGTGGCAAGCCCAGACACCCCAGATGTTCCCCCTTGGACGACTGGAGTCGGCACTGGCCGCAGCCATCGATGCGGCCGCCGCCGGGCGTAACCCCATGCCGGGCGATGAGGCCTCGGCCATGGAGTGGGCGGGGCAGGGCGTGGATGTGGTGGCGGGAAGCTGGCGCAATGTCAAATTGACCTTTGACGAGGATCGGCAGCTGGTGGAGGCCCTCTTCCGGCCCTGAGAATCGGTTGGCGTCAGGCGCGACGAAACCCGAAGGGGCTCCAGCGCTGCAATTCGATGATATTGCCCTCGGGGTCAGCCACATAGCACCAGGTGACCGCGGCCGTGGCGCTGGGTGAAAGGGTCACGACCTCACCCACTGGTGAACCACCATGATTAAGCACATGCTCGCGAGCCTCGATTACATTGCTGACCTGGAAACAGATGTGCCCGTAGCCGATGCGATTGACCGATCGGGGCGGGTCTTCACCTCTGGGGTCATACTGGAAGATTTCCAGTGTGGGGCCCTTGCCATCTTCGTAGCCCGGAAGGCGCAGATGCACACCACGCAGACTTGCGCCCGGAATGCCGGTGCCGCGTTCCAGATCCCGGCCCTCGTAATCGCGCTCCGGTGGCAGCCGCAGGCAGCCCAGGGCTTCCTCGTAGAACCAGGCCAGTCGTTCCCAGTCACGGGCGACGATGTTGACGTGCGAAAATCGGGTGCGTGTCATGACAGTAATACGGGTAATGCGGATATGCCCGGCGTCGTTCTGAGCTGTTGTTTGTTTCCGGGAAGAATCCACATTATGCCTGAATCGCCTCGCGTGGGATAATGCCGCGCCATTGCAGACAGCGAGAGCAGGGTATGGATCAGCTTCGAATCGGCCACGGCTATGATGTTCACGCCTTCACCACAGGTGATCATGTCATGGTCTGTGGTGTGCGCATTCCGCATAGCCGCGGCATTCGGGCTCATTCGGACGGGGATGTGGCGCTGCATGCCCTTTGCGATGCGCTGCTGGGTGCGGCCGCTCTGCCGGACATCGGCCAGTTGTTCCCGGATACCGATCCGGCCTGGTCCGGCGCTGACAGCCGCCAGCTTCTGGCTCGGGTGATGCAAAGACTGGATGACGGCGGGCTGCGTCCCCTCCATGCCGATCTCACGGTGGTTGCCGAACGCCCCAGGCTCAAGGCGCATGTTCCGGACATGCGGGCCGTGCTGGCCACGGATCTCTCGTTGCCGACGGATCGAGTCAACATCAAGGCCACCACCAGTGAGGGTCTCGGTGCCCTTGGCCGTGAAGAAGGCATTGCGGCCCATGCGGTGGTTCTGCTTTGCCCGAGAACGGCAGCGGCCTGATCATGACAATCGACTATCGCTATTCGGAAGATGCGCTGCCCCGGGCCCATGGCGGGCCGGCGGGTTCGGGCCTCATTCGAGCCACGGTGGCGGATTTCCGTGTCGATGAGGTGCTGGGTTTTGACCCGGATGACGACGGTGACCACTGGCTGCTGCACGTGGAGAAACGCAATGCCAATACTCACTGGGTGGCGCGTCAACTGGCCTCGGCGGCGGGTGTCGGGGTCAGGGATGTCGGTCAGGCCGGGCTCAAGGATCGCCGGGCCGTGGCCCGCCAGTGGTTCAGCGTGCCCGTGACCGGGTCAAGCAGCCCGCGCGACTGGCGACTCGAGGATGCCCGCATTCTGGCGGTTCATCGCCATCGGCGAAAGCTGCGTACCGGCAGTCTCAAGGGGAATCGCTTTCTGCTGGTGGTGCGCGATCTGGATGTGGATTCAGCGGAGCTGGACAAGCGCCTGGCCCGTGTGGCGAGTCATGGTGTGCCCAACTATTTTGGGCCGCAACGATTCGGACGTGACGGCGACAATGTGGAGCAGCTTTTGCGCGGACGCTTGCCGCGCCGGGGAAACCGGCGAAGCCTGCTGCTGTCGGCGGGCCGCTCCTGGCTCTTCAATCAAGTGCTGGCGGAACGTGTGCGCTCCGGTACCTGGCATCAGGTCATGGCGGGTGATCGCATGATTCTGGATGGCAGTCGCAGTCATTTTGCCGCAGACATGGTTGACGAGGAACTGGTGAGACGTTGCCGTATCGGCGATATTCATCCAAGCGGACCGCTCTGGGGTGGTGGCGAGACACCGGCCTCGGCTGATGTGGCCGCCCTTGAAACAGCTGCTGCTCATGGGGCTCCGGCATTACTTGAGTGTCTGACCCGTGCTCGACTGGAACATGACCGCCGCCCCCTGAGACTCAAGGTGTCCGATCTGCTCTGGTCGTCCACTACCGACACCCTGCAGCTGAGCTTTCAGCTGCCGGCTGGAGCCTTTGCCACAGCGGTCCTGCGTGAATTGATCGACTTTCGGAAAAACGGAGACAGTGAAGATGATTGATGTGGAACAGCATGGGGCTGTGACCGAGCTCAGGCTCAATCGCCCGCCGGTCAACGCCCTCAACCCGCAACTGGTGCAGGCCCTGGACGCCTCCCTGGCCGAGGCCGTGGCCGGTGGTGCCCGGGCTGTCGTGCTGTCCGGGAGCGAGAGGATGTTTTCCGCCGGTCTGGACGTTCCGACCCTGCTGCGTCTGTCACGGGAGGAGATCAGTGCCTTCTGGGGCGATTTTCTCGGCCTGTTGCGGCGTCTGGCCGAGTGCCCGGTACCCCTATCCGCTGCCATTACCGGGCATAGCCCGGCCGGTGGTGCGGTATTGGCCCTTTTCTGTGATCACCGCGTGATGAGTCGGGGTGAGTTCCGCATCGGCCTCAACGAGGTTCAGGTGGGTCTGCCGGTTCCGGATGTGATCTGCCATGCCCTGGTGCGCCTGGTGGGTGGTGGCACCGCCAACCGTATGCTGGCCGCCGGCGAGTTGCTCTTGCCCGAGGAAGCCCAACGGGTGGGGCTGGTGGATCACCTGGCGGACGACGGTGAAGCCACTCGCCAGAGAGCGCTGGAATGGGCCGGCTACGTTGCCGAGCAGCCCCCGGTGGCTGTGGCCAGTACCCGCCGAACCGTGCGTTCGGATCTCATGGGGCTGTTCTCTGACGTGGACAGGGAAACCGCGGAAGCGATTAGCGATGTCTGGTTCAGCAAGGAAACCCAGGCGGCCATGCATGCCCTGGTGGAACGGCTGGCGGCCAAGCATTGATGCCGATCGATGGGCCCCTGCCTTCATTACGAGGCGGCAGGGGCCGCCCATTATCGTCCCAGCGTGCGGGTGAAGCTGAGCCGGGTTGCGCGATAACGGATATCCGACCACTCCATGCCCAGCTCGGCACGCCAGGCATTGCCAAGGGTGCGACTGATCGCGGCGGACAGGTAGGGATCACCCCCGCTGTCACCGGGCAGGATGCCGCTGGTATCGAATTCCCACTGCATCCAGCCCAGGCCCGCGCCCAGGCTCCAGTTGGAGCCGATTTCCCACTGCCGTGCCATGTCGACGGTAAACATCTGCAGTCGGCCGCTTTCGCTGATCAGGATGAGCGGGCAGGCACCGTTGTCGGGGCAGCTGTTGGTGACCGCGAATCCACGGCTGCGCTGATAACGGGCACCCAGGCGCCAGTCCGGCGTGACGTGATACGCCAGACCGACACCCAGGCCCGCTCTGCGATCATCAACCTCACTCCACCAGATGTCACCGCGGGTAATGACACGGTCGATGGACTGACTGCTTGTCTGGATGGACGCTGACCAGTGGCCGGCCGTCACTGGCGGGGACAGCCACATCAGTACGATCACAAGGCCTGCACACGCAGGCAGTCTGCCTCGATTCATGACTGATACCTCCCCCGATCGGTAATAAGGGATGGCCGCGGTTCAGGTGACGTAGGGCAGCACCTTCAGAACGCCCACCACGATCAGATAGATTGCCACGATGTAGTTCAGCAGCTTGGGCTTGATGAGAATGAGCACCCCCCCAATGATGGCGAGGATGCCGGTGAGCAGATTCACATCGATGGACATGGTGATTTACTCCTGTTGGTCGTGGTCATGAGCTTTCGCGGGCTTTCGATTGAACCCCTGAGTATCCCGGTCAGCCACCGCCGACGAGGACATACATTGCCCCGGTGCCGCCGTCGTTCTGCCGCGCCGAGCAGAAGGCGATGACATCCGAGCGTTTCTGCAGATAGCTGTTCAACCGGGTCTTGATCACAGGTCCATTGTTTCCGGAACGCAGCCCCTTGCCGTGGATGAGGCGCACGCAGCGAATGTCACGTGCCTGACACTCGGCCAGGAAATAGGCAACACAGAGCCGGGCATCACGCCAGTTCAGCCCGTGCAGATCCAGTTCATCACGCACGGGGATCCGCCCCCGTCGAAGGCGGCGCAGGACATCTCGCCGGACGCCGGGTCTGGCGTACTGAAGCACTTCCCCGGTTTCGGGCAATTCCTCCCAGTCACCGGCAAGGGAGGCCTCCTTGACGGCTTCCTCGTCAGCGCGGCGGAAACGGGCCCGGGGAGGGGGGCGGCGTGAAGCACGCTCGGCACGGTTGTCGTCCGGCAGGGGGCGTACGCCATCCAGGCTTTCCCGAAACAGTGCGATATCCTCGTCGGAGAGTGAGTTCCTCTGGCTCATGGCGCCCTCCCGGGAGGCCGATGCGGACATGGGGAACAAGTTACCATGATCCGGGCACCGGCATGAACGCTCGGTCCGGGGGCGGGGATGGTATAGTGTGCCGCGCCCCGGGCCAGAGCGTCCGGGCCGGCAACCCGGAAGATCACACTATGCAGATTCTGGTCAGCAACGATGATGGTTACCTTGCCACCGGTATCCGTGTCCTGGCGGCGGAACTCGCCACCATTGCCCGGGTGGTGGTCTTCGCGCCGGATCGCAACCGAAGCGGTGCCAGCAACTCCCTGACCCTGGATCGACCCCTGCGAATTCACGAAACAGGCCCCGGCGTTTTCTGCGTTGAAGGTACGCCCACCGATAGCGTCCATGTGGCGATTACCGGGTTGCTGGATAAGCAGCCGGACATGGTGGTCTCCGGCATCAATGAGGGTGGCAACCTGGGGGACGATGTCCTTTATTCCGGGACTGTTTCGGCGGCGATGGAAGGGCGTTTCCTGGGTCTGCCCGCCATTGCGGTTTCCCTGGTCATCAACGGTGGTGGTCATTATGAAACCGCGGCCAGGGTGGTGCTGGAACTCATTGCGCGCATGAAAAGAGATCCACTCCCGGCCGACACCATTCTCAATGTGAACGTGCCGGATCTGCCCTATGACGCCCTCCGTGGTTTCGAGGCGACCCGTCTCGGGCATCGCAAGCGCGCCGAGGCCGTCGTCAGGGACACCGATCCGCGGGGCCGGACGGTCTACTGGATCGGCCCGGCCGGCGGGGAGGAAGATGCCGGGCCGGGGACGGATTTTCATGCCGTGCGGTCGGGCGCGGTGTCAGTGACCCCCTTGCAGGTGGATCTGACCCGGTATTCGGCCATTGATCAGATCGCCGGTTGGCTCAACAAGGGGGAAATAGCCCAATGACACCGTTGCAGAGTGGTATCGGCATGACATCGGCCCGAACTCGTGACCGCCTGGTGCGGCGGCTGCAGGAAAACGGAATCCAGCACCCCGCAGTGCTTGAAGCCATACGCCACATACCCCGGCACCTGTTTGTCGATGAGGCGCTGTCCAGTCGGGCCTATGAGGATACGGCGTTGCCCATCGGTCATGGTCAGACCATTTCCCAGCCCTGGGTGGTGGCACGCATGACCGAAGCGCTGATTGAACAAGGCAAGCCGGAGAAGGTGCTCGAGATCGGCACCGGCTGTGGCTATCAGACGGCAGTGATGAGCGGCCTCGTCGGTGAGGTCTTTTCCGTGGAGCGTATCGGGGCGCTGCTGCAGCGAGCCCGCCGCAATCTGCGCGAGCTGGGAATCAGAAACGTGAATTTTCGTCACGGTGACGGATACGAAGGGTATCGGGACAAGGCGCCCTTTGACGCCATTCTGGCGGCGGCGGCACCTGCCGTCGTCCCGGAAGCTCTGCTGGCGCAGCTGGCAGACGGCGGGGTTCTGATCATACCGGTGGGTGAAAGCGGTGCCCAGCGTCTGTTGCGCATTCGTCGACAGGGTGATGAGTTCCATGAGGAGAACCTTGGCCTGGTGAGCTTTGTGCCCCTGAGGAGCGGGCGTATCTGATGCGTCCATTTTCCTTTCTCTACCGGCGGGTCATGCGCTGGTCTGCCCATCCCCACGCACCGCATTACCTGGCGGGCCTGAGTTTCGCGGAATCCACCTTCTTCCCCGTGCCACCGGACGTGATGCTGGCTCCCATGACCCTGGCCAGACCCGGACGCTGGCTTCGTCTCGCCCTGATTACCACCATCGCATCGGTGCTCGGTGGCGTGGTGGGCTGGTTGATGGGCTATTTCGCCATGGAGCTGGTGATGCCGATGATCGAAGAGGCCAGCTATCGCCAGGCCTATGAGCTGGCACGGGAGTGGTTTCACGACTGGGGATTCTGGGCCGTGCTGCTGGCGGGTTTCTCGCCGGTGCCCTACAAGATATTCACCATCGCCGCCGGCGCCCTGGCACTCAATCTGCCCCTGTTTGTTCTGGCCTCCATCATTGGTCGGGGCGGCCGTTTCTTTCTCGTGGCCTGGCTGGTGAGCTGGGGCGGACCACCCGTGGAGGCACGACTGAAACAGCACATTGATCTCATCGGCTGGATGCTGGTGTGCCTGTGTGTCCTTGGGTTTCTGATCTGGCGTTTCTGGTAGAGGGCCGCCACTACAGTCCGTGGCACTTCTGTTGTAGCCTAGGCCGGTAAACCGATCATTCCTCAGCGGATACTCCTCCATGATGCGAAACAGGGGAACAATGCGATTCGGCGCGGCATTGGCAGCGCTGCTGCTCGCATTGTTCATCACGGCCTGTGCCGGCGCTCTGCGCTGGGCGCCGGAGTCCTATACCGTCAAGGAGGGCGACACCCTCTATTCCATCGCATTCCGTCATGGCATCGATTACCGTGAACTGGCGGCCTGGAATGGTATTGGCGCAGGCTATCTGATTTATCCCGGTGATGAGCTCATTCTGCAGGATCCGGGCCGTCGCCCGGCTGCAAGCGGTGAGCGCACAGCGGCCGCATCCACCACCGGCACCGGCGGCAGTCGTCCATCCGCAGGATCCCAACCCGGAAGTGAAGGGCGCAATGACAGTCGCCCGACCCAGCCACCCCGTCGCCGGACGGACCTCAACTGGGTCTGGCCCGTGGAGGGGGAGCTGATCAATCGTTTCGGTGACGGTGCGATGGGCAAGGGGATCCAGATTGCGGCGGAGGAAGGCAGCAACGTGATGGCAGCCGGTCCCGGTCGCGTCGTGTATACGGGTAGTGGACTCATCGGTTACGGTAAGCTTATTATCATCAAGCACGATGATGTTTTCCTGAGTGCATATGGGCATAATCAGGAGATTCTCGTGGACGAAGGCGATGAAGTGCAGGCAGGTGACCGGATTGGCCGAGTGGGCCTTGGCCGGGGTAATCGTTCCATGCTGCACTTCGAGATTCGTTCCGAGGGTAATGCGGTTGACCCGATGCAGCATCTGCCGGCCCGTCGCTGATGTTCCGGTCATCGGGAACCACGGTGAATGATGACTTCCGGCCGTGCAGCGCTCACTGACAGGCGCCAGGGTGCGGCCTTGAGAGACAGAGGGGTCTTATGGGGGTCAAAGAGACGGAAGGAAATGTTGATCCGGCTGATCCGGATCTGGTGACCTCCCGGGGAAACCCGGACGAGGGGGGCGGAGATTCCCCGGAGGTGGCCGAAAGCTTTGACGTGGAATCGGCCACCGGGCGTGGTGGTTTTGCGGAAGAGCAGCTGGATGCCACCCGCATGTACCTGAGTGAAATCGGTTTCTCCCCGCTGCTGACCCCCGAAGAGGAAGTGTATTTTGCACGCCAGGCCCTGGCCGGGAACGAAGCGGCGCGCAAGCGCATGATCGAGAGCAATCTGCGCCTGGTGGTCAAGATCGCACGGCGATACAACAATCGTGGCTTGCCGTTGCTGGACCTGATCGAGGAAGGCAACCTGGGCCTCATTCATGCCGTCGAGAAGTTCGATCCCGAGCGGGGTTTCCGTTTCTCGACCTACGCCACATGGTGGATCCGTCAGACCATTGAACGAGCCATCATGAACCAGACCCGTACCATTCGCCTGCCCATCCACGTCATCAAGGAAATCAATCTCTACCTGAAGGCCGCGCGAAAGCTGGCTCAGGATCTGGACCGTGAACCCAGCCCGGAAGAGATCGCCGAGACCCTCGATCGCCCCCTCCAGGATGTAGAGCGCATGCTTGGCCTCAACGAGCGAATTGCTTCCGTTGACACGCCCATTGGCAAGGACGGTGACCGCATGTTGCTGGATGCGATCCCGGACGATGGCAACAGCGACCCGTCACGTCTGCTGCAGGATCAGGATCTGCTGGCCGTGGTGGATGTCTGGCTCGGTCGTCTGACGGACAAGCAGCGGGAGGTCGTACAGCGGCGTTTCGGCCTGAACGGCCATGAAAAGGCCACTCTGGAAGAGGTCGGAAATTGCATTGGCGTGACACGCGAGCGTGTGCGTCAGATCCAGATGGACGCGCTCAAGCGCCTGCGTCGCCTGCTGGAGAAGGAAGGCTTGTCGGAAGAAGCCCTGTTCGAATGAGCCCCTGTTCGAATGAGCCAGGGTGCGCGTAATCGATTCATTCGCGCCGGGGGACGGCGCGAGGAAATCAGTCAGGCTCCCCCTCATCCTCAATCATCAATAGACCCGCCATCACGGATCGCTCCTCGGCCACCAGCACGTTGAAGGTACGGCAGGCAGCGCCGGTATCCATGAATTCCAGGCCAATGCCCTGGCCCAGTACGGCTGCGAGGATTTCCTGACGCGGTATGCGGGTTCTCGCACCCGTGCCCAGGAGAATCACCTCGGGCCGCTCAGCCACCATGGCATCAAAATCCCCGGGCTGAAGCTCATTAAATTGCTCCGGGCGCCAGCCCGTGTCCAGGCGGAACGGGGTCAGAATGAAGCTCTGCGTGATAAGATCATTGTTCACGCGCACCTCACCCGGTCCGTAAGCCCGGATCAGGAGACGCGCGTCGTCACCGAGGAAGTCTTTCTCAACCTTCATGTTTTCCGCTCGCTCCCGAGTGCCTGATTGATGCACAAGTCTAACAGCCCGATCCCGACGCCTGACAGTGGCCTGACACTCAACCTGCCGCAGTTGCTGGCTGTCAGCCCCGTGCTTCTGGACGGGCTGCGGCACCGGGGTGTGGCATTGCCTGCGCTGGAAGCGTTATTGAGTCGCGGGCAGTGGGAAGCCGCGGTCACGAACGATGGCGGAGCCTGGCCCCAGGCCGCCCTGGCACTGCTCGGTGAGGGTGGGCAGCCGGGAGACGCCTATCTGCTGCGCGTTGACCCGGTCCATCTTCAGGCGGATCAGGATCACCTGCTGCTCTGGGATTCGGCCACCATTGATCTCACCGAGAGTGAATCCCGGGATCTGGTGGCAGCCTTCAATGCCCACTTCGGCGATGACGGCCTGAGTCTCGAGCGCATGTCCCCGGATCGCTGGTATCTGCGCCTGCCGGATGCCCTGGAGGTCGAGACCCGTTCGCCCCTGGAGGTGAGCGGGAGGAACCTGTTTCATTTCATGCCTTCTGGCCCCGATCGATCCCGCCTGGAGCAGCTGATCAATGAGACCCAGATGCTGTTTCACGACCATCCCGTGAATCACGCACGACGCGAGGCCGGGCAGATGCCCGTCAGTGGAATCTGGCCCTGGGGCGGTGGTCGCCTGTCGCAGGCGGTGACCCCGCCGCCGTGGAGCCGGGTGATGGCGGATGATCCCATTTTCCGGGGGCTGGCCATCCATCATGGTCTGAAGCAGGCGCCGCTTCCGGCCGATGCCGATGAGTGGGCGAAGGAACCGATCCAGGGGCAGGATTTCCTGCACCTCGAACAAGGAGGACTGGCCGCACGGATGGGCGATGAGCCGGCCTGGCTGGCGGCACTGGAAGCGCTCGAGCGAGATTGGTTCCAGCCCCTTTCACGTCTGTTGCTGCGTGGCCAGCTGAAACAATTGCGTCTGCAATTGGGTGCCCTCGGCGTCGTGGTGCTCTCCCCGTGGGGTCGCCGTCGATTCTGGCGCCGCCGGGTGCTGTTGCCGGACTGGATTGAAGGGCATCGGGAGAATCGTTCCCAATGAGTGTGTCTTCACGAATCCGGCGTCGCCAGGTGGCGGATGCCGCGCGCCTCCCGGCCCACCTTCACCCGGTACTTCGGCGTCTTTACGCGGCTCGCGGTGTCCGCGACAAGCGGGAGCTGGATTACGGCAGCGGAAAGCTGCTCACCCCGGAGGCCCTTGGTGGCATGCCCGATGCGGTGGCTCTGCTGGAGTCCCACCTGGCTGGCGGTCGTATCCTGGTGGTCGGCGATTTCGATGCGGACGGAGCCACCAGTACGGCCCTGTTGCTGGACGCACTGCGTGCCATGGGCGCGGCCTCCGTGGATTATCTGGTGCCCAATCGCTTTGAGTACGGCTACGGCCTGACGCCGGAGATCGTCGCCCTGGCGCTTGGCCGGCCTCAGCCGCCGACCCTGATCATTACGGTGGATAACGGGATCTCGAGCCTGGAGGGCGTGGCACTTGCCCGGGAGCGCGGGGTGGACGTGCTGGTGACGGACCATCATCTGCCGGGGCCAGAGTTGCCAAATGCCAATGCCATCCTCAACCCGAATCTTCCCGGTGATGACTTCCCCAGCCGCCATCTTGCCGGGGTCGGCGTGGTGTTCTATCTCTTGCTGGGCCTGCGCGCTCACCTGCGCAAGCGCCACTGGTTCGCGGAAGGGCAGCGCAAGGAGCCCCGCCTGGCGGACTGGCTGGATCTGGTGGCGCTGGGCACGGTAGCGGATCTGGTGCCGCTGGATCACAACAATCGGATTCTGGTGCACCAGGGTCTTGAGCGCATGCGCTCGGGGCGCCTGCGCCCGGGCATCGACGCGCTGATACGCGTGGCCGGGCGCCAGCGAACCGACATCAATTGCGCCGATCTCGGCTTCGCTGTGGCACCCCGCCTGAATGCAGCCGGTCGCCTGGATGACATGTCACACGGTATCGAGACCCTGCTGGCCACCGATGGGGATCGGGCCTGGGAAAGAGCTCAGGTGCTTGATGCCATGAACCAGCGGCGCCGGGACATCGAATTCGAAATGCAGCAACAGGCCGAACGCGCCATCGATCGGTTGCAGGTGGCCGAAGGTGAAGGTTTGCCTTCGGTCGTCACCCTGTACAGGAAGGACTGGCATCCCGGCATTGTCGGTCTGGTGGCATCGCGCATCCGGGAGCGGATCCATCGGCCTGTGGCCGCGCTGGCACGGGGTGAGAATGGCCGGCTCAAGGGATCCCTGCGATCGGTCGCCGGCATCCACATTCGGGATGTACTCGCCGATGTGGACACGCGTAATCCCGGGCTGATCGAGCGTTTTGGCGGTCATGCCATGGCGGCGGGCCTGAGTCTGCCGGAGAGCCAGCTCTCGCGTTTCCGTCAGCAATTGGAACAGGCCGTCGATAGGGTCGCCGACAGTGATGCCCTGGCGGGTATCGTGTTCAGCGACGGGGAGCTGCCGGCACGTGACTTCACGCTGGAATTCGCCGAAACCCTGCGTCGGGCCGGTCCCTGGGGACAAGGGTTCCCGGAGCCGCTGTTTGACGGGGTGTTTCATGTGCTTGACAGCCGGATTGTGGGGGAGCGCCACCTGAAGTGCCGTCTTCAGCTGCCGCAGGTGGCCACGCCCATTGAAGGCATTGCCTTCAACCCCCCGGCGCAGTGGCTGGATGGCCTGCCGGAGCAGGTGCGGCTCGCCTATCGTCTTGACGTGAATGAATACCGGGGGCTGCGCCGCCCGCAACTGGTCATTGAGGTGATCGAAGCGGTGTAGGCGGGCGCCTGTGGTTCATCGGATCGCGCGGATGGTGTAGCATACGCGGGTTTTCGCCCCAGCCGGGGCGCCTGTCGTAATGCTCATGCAAGCTGGAGTAAAGATCGTGTCGGACGCCGTCGAAAGCAACGTCATTCAGCGCCAGATCGCGGACCTCAGGGAGCGCATCGACGCGCTGAGGGGGTATCTTTGACTACGCTGAACGCAAGGAACGGCTGACGGAAGTCACCCGCGAACTGGAAGATCCCGGCGTCTGGGATAATCCCGATTATGCCCAGAAACTTGGCCAGGAGCGTGCGCGCCTGGTGGAGATTGTCGATCGTCTGGATGAGGTCGGTCAGCGGGCCGATGATGCCGCCGAACTCTTCGACATGGCCATGGAAGAGGGCGACGAGGCGACCCTGCAGGAATTGCCCGCCGAACTGGATGGTGTGCAGTCCATCATTGAAGGTCTGGAGTTCCGCCGCATGTTCTCCGGCGAGATGGATGCCAATAATGCCTACATGGACATCCAGGCCGGTTCCGGCGGCACGGAGGCCCAGGACTGGGCGGAAATGCTGCTGCGCATGTATCTGCGCTGGGGTGAGCAGAAGGGCTTCCGCACCACCCTGATGGAATGTTCCGCCGGTGAAGTGGCGGGCATCAAGAGCGCGACCATCAAATTCGAGGGAGATTACGCCTTCGGCTGGCTTCGCACCGAGACCGGTGTGCATCGCCTGGTGCGCAAATCCCCGTTCGATTCCGGCAATCGTCGACATACCTCCTTTGCCGCCGTGTTCGTTTCCCCCGAAATCGATGACGATGTGGAAATCGAGATTGATCCTTCCGATCTTCGCATCGATGTCTATCGCGCCAGTGGCGCCGGCGGGCAGCACGTCAATACCACTGAGTCGGCGGTTCGAATCGTGCACGAACCCACGGGGATCGTGGTGCAGTGTCAGACCGAGCGCTCCCAGCACAAGAACAAGGCCACGGCCATGAAGCAGCTGAGGGCCAAGCTGTATGAGCACGAGATGCAGCTGCGGCGCGAGAAGCAGGCTACGGTGGAAGAAGGCAAGGCCGACATCGGCTGGGGTAGCCAGATCCGTTCCTATGTGCTCGATCAGTCGCGCATCAAGGATCTGCGCACCGGAGTGGAAATCGGTAACACCCAGGGTGTGCTGGACGGGAACCTTGATCCCTTCCTCGAGGCCAGTCTCAAGAAAGGCCTTTGAGCCAGACTCCGTCATCCGGCCGGTGTGAATGCGCCGGCCGCTTCCAGATTTTTTCAACCGCGGCCCGGAGGGTAGCAGGCCCATGAGTCAGGAACAGGAAAACAAGCTCATCACTCATCGTCGTGAGAAGCTCGCCGCCTGGCGGGAGAGCGGCAAACCCTTCCCCAATGACTTCCATCGGGATTCCCTGGCGGAGGATCTGCATGGCACCTACGGCCAGCGAAGCGGCGACTCCCTTGAGGAAGGCGAGATTCGCGTCAATGTGGCCGGGCGCATGATGGAAAAGCGGGTGATGGGCAAGGCCAGTTTCGCGAAACTCCAGGACAGCAGTGGCCGTATCCAGCTCTTCGTGCAGCGTGATGCCCTGCCGGAAGGCGTGTACAAGACGTTCAAGACCTGGGATGTGGGTGACATCGTTGGTGCCGTCGGGACCCTGTTCAAGACAAAGACGGGCGAGTTGTCGGTCAAGGTTGAGTCCATCCGCCTTTTGACCAAGTCACTGCGGCCGCTGCCGGAGAAATTTCATGGTCTTCAGGATCAGGAGATCCGCTATCGTCAGCGTTACCTGGATCTGATCATGAACCGTGAGGTCATGGAGACGTTCAAGGTCCGCACACGCATCGTTCAGATCGTGCGCGACTTCATGAATGCTTCCGGTTTCATGGAAGTGGAAACCCCGATGATGCAGTCCATCCCCGGGGGAGCCACGGCACGACCCTTCATTACCCATCACAATGCGCTCGATATGCCGCTTTACATGCGGGTGGCGCCGGAACTGTTTCTCAAGCGGCTGGTGGTGGGCGGCATGGACAAGGTCTACGAGATCAACCGGAATTTCCGCAATGAGGGCGTGTCCACCCGGCATAATCCGGAATTCACCATGCTGGAGTTCTACCAGGCCTACGCGGACTATCATGACCTGATGGCGCTCACCGAGCGCCTGTTTCGCAGCATTGCCGAAGCGGTGTCCGGTGGTGACGTGGTGAATTATCAGGGTGAGGCCTACGATTTTTCGAAGGATTTCGAGCGCCTGACCGTGGAAGAGGCCATTCTGCGGTTCAATGATGACCTGGATCGCAAGCGCCTTCGGGATCGGGATTACCTCGCCGGCGTGGCCGAGAAACTGGGTATCGCCGCGGAGAGCGCCTGGGGTGCCGGCAAGCTGCAGCTTGAGATATTCGAGAAGACCGCGGAGCATCGCCTGATACAGCCGACCTTCGTGATTGACTACCCCACCGAGGTTTCGCCGCTCTCTCGACGCAAGGATGACGATGCCTTCCTGACGGAGCGATTCGAGCTGATCATCGGCGGGCGTGAGCTGGCCAATGGCTTCTCGGAGCTCAACGACGCCGAGGATCAGGCCGAGCGGTTTCTCGAGCAGGCGCGCTCGAAGGAAGCCGGCGACGAAGAAGCCATGGTCTACGATGCCGACTTCATTCGTGCCCTGGAATACGGACTGCCGCCGACGGCCGGAGAAGGTATCGGTATTGACCGGCTGGTCATGCTGTTCACCGATTCGCCGTCCATACGCGATGTGTTGCTGTTCCCGCTCATGCGCCCGGAAGCGGGTGACAGCGGTGCGGAGTAAGTCGCGAAGCCATTCGGCCCCGCAGAGGATGTCGCGGTGCGGAGAAGGGAAGTCGGGCCGTGAGGATTCAGGCGGCGCCGCCAGCCGGGGTCAATAAGACCCCGGCTGGCCTGATGCCTTGCTTAATTGAGCTTAATTGCCTTGTTCGGTGCCAGGCACCAGCAGGACCGGGCGGTTGGCATTGCGACAGATATCCTCCGCCGTTGAGCCAATGCGCACACCACGTACGCCATCACGGCCACGTCGACCGGTAATGATCAGCGAGGCGCGTTCGGCGGCCGCGATCTGCGGGATGACGTGCTCGGCCCGCCCCAGGTCCACGCTGCGGATCAGGCGGACGCCCACGTCCGCCGCCTTGTTGGTGATTCGCTCCAGGCGACGCCAGGCGCGAGCGATGTCGTTGCTGGAGCTCACGGTAATGACGCGCAGGTGATTGTCCTTGCCCAGCATGCGCAGGGCATGATCCTCCGCCGCCTCGGCGGCACCGGAACCGTCAGTGGCCAGCAGTGTCGGCCCGTCCCGGCGTGGAATGTTGTCTTCCCCCTCATCCGCATCCCGCACATCTTCCAGCAGCAGGGGGCGATCGGCCTTGCGAACCAGAGCAGAGGCGGTGCTGCCGATCAACAGTCGCTTGGCCGGATGGTGGGCCCGGGATCCGGTCACGATCAGGTCCACGTCCTCATCCTTGGCCAGGGTCAGCAGCTGCTCCGCCGGGTCCCCGGACAGCAGACGCGTTTCCACCTGGAACTGATCGCTGAGCACTTCAGCGTGCTCGGCCAGCTTGTCCTTCAGTTCCTGGGTGCTCAGTTTCGGTCCATCACCGCCGCTTCCGCTGGCCGTGGGCTTGGTATGAACGAGAATGACATTCTTGACGCCCATTCTCTCCATGTAGCCCAGCCGCTTGAGCATGGGGAGGCTGGAGCGGGAAAAATCGACCGCGATCAGGGCGCTTTCGTACATAGGTTTCTCCTTGATTCTGGTACGCGCCGGCCTGAGTTGGACTGCCTTGGCCTGTGATTGTTCGACCCATTATGACATGGAGACATTACCATTGAATTTCAAGGTGTGCTTGATCTGAGTCACGGGCGGGGCTATCGGATGTCCAGGCAAGGGGTGGCATCCAAGGGGCAAGGTGCCGTGGGGCAGGGATGGGAGAATGGTTGGCCCAGGGGCGGCCCAGGGAACCTCTTCCAGAGCTTTCCTAATAGGCCAGGGCGGGAAAGCGGCGGCGATCCAGGGGCAGGCGCATGGTGCGGCGGGAAGTCAGCGCGAACCAGCCTTCCACGTGGGCCAGCAACTGCTGCGGGTTCTCGGACTCCTCTCCCTGCCTGAGCAGCTCCGAGAGGGCGTGGAGATAGGCCGGCAGCTGCTGTGCATAGCCATGGTCATAGGGCATCCAGGCATCCGGAATCTCACCGGTGGCGACTGTCACACAGCCCGGATTCGCCGCGTCCATTCGCAGGGTCACGGAAATCACGCTGCCGTAATCGTCGCGCAGGATTTCCCCGATAAGACCCGGGACATCATCGTTCGGGATGTGGTGAAAGCATCGCCCCCGTCGCGAGACACCCTTGAGAAAGTGGGGGTAGACCCCATCCAGACGTGGCCAGTGCACCTTTGCCGGTTTGGGTTCCTTCATGCCTTCAGCCCCTCGTTCCCGAGTCCGTGGTTTTGCCTGCCTTCCAGGAACTGAATCGGCCGTGAGCGGAGGAACTTTAGTGCTGGCGGTGAATTTCTCCCTGAATGGTCTCAATCGCTTATCCGTTTCAGTGTCACCGGCGGCTCCTGATCCGCTTTCAGCACGCCGCTGGTCGGGTCGTCTCTGAGAACCAGCTGCAGCAGCCACTTCTTTTTCTCGGAGCCGGTCGGTACTGCATCCAGCACATGCCCGAGCCTGCGCCCCTGTCCATCGCGCACCGCGACCCCGGCCGTGACGGGGAGGTTGCTTTGGGCCAGCCCCAGCTGCTGCTTGACCTTGCCCAGATAGTGGGTTCTGGCGATGACTTCCTGGCCGATATAGCAGCCCTTTCGGAAGCTCAGGCCGCCGAACCGGTCCAGGTCGAGAAATTGCGGCAGGAACAGTTCCGATGCGGCCGCCGGCATGGCCGGGATGCCGGCCAGCATTTCCCGCTGACGCCATTCCAGGCTGCCACCGGTGTTTTCTTCGCCCGCATCGTCCCAGAGTTGGCGGGCCGCATCCGCGGAAGCCGTACGCAGAAAGCAGTGCTCTGTCCCCTCCAGCAACCGCCAGGCCGACTGGCTTTCGGTGGGCGCGCCAAAAAGGCCCATGGCTGCACGCTCATCGTTTTGTGGCGTGATTTCGACCCTGGAGCGCAGAATGTACATCCGCAGCTTGGGCAGCAGTTGCTCAAGCCGATCCGCGGGCATCAGCAGGCAGAAGCCGGATGGCGTCCTCCAGAGATGAAGCAGGGTTCGGGCGCGACCCTTGGGGTCATGCCAGGCCGTGAGTACGGCGCGATCGTCGGGCAGCTGGCTGACGGCCGCACTGACCTGGCCGTCAAGAAACGCTTCGGCATCGGCACCGGTCACCGCCAGGGGCAGCAGATGCGTCAGTGCACATAGCAGCGGTGGGCCCGGTTCACCCGCGGCGGGAAATGACGCCCTGTGTGGTGATTGCGTCGCCTTGCCGCTGTAAGGGCCCTGCATGGCCAGACCGAAAAAACCATTCCAGTGGGCCGAAGATGATGTCGACTCCTGAGTCAGTGGCATGGGGCTCAACTGTCCTTCGCATTCGGGAATGTCCCTTCATTGTACAACCGTGTGCAAGGGGTGGGTGGCCACCGACTTTGCCCGGGACGCATCAGCGTATAGAATACCGGGGTCCCGGAGCAGGGCGGTTTCACATTCGGCGGTTTGCGATCGCTGGCCGTGCCTGTCGCGGATCTCTCGAATTTTCCGGCACCGGAGCCCTGATAATGATCAAGAACGTGGTGGACGGAAAGAAGGGGCGGCAGCCGGCGGAAGAAACGGCTGATGCCGTTGAGTCGGCTTCGGAGGAGAATCATGGCCTTCCCCGCGAGATCGGCGGCCCCAGGGGCCCTGAGCCCACCCGTTACGGGGATTGGGAGGTCAAGGGGCGCTGCTCCGACTTCTGATCGTATCGATCGCCTCATCGCGAGGCGGTAATGTTCGAATCTCAAAGAGGTGACTCGCATGGCGGCAGACAACCGGCCCGTTTCACCCCATCTTCAGATCTATCGCTTTGCGTGGACGATGGCATTGTCCATCAGTCATCGCATCAGTGGCGTATTTCTGGCGGTTGGGGCCATTTTCCTCGTTTACTGGCTGGTTTCGGTCGCGTCCGGCCCCAGCGCCTTTGCGACGGCTCAGGGCCTGATGGCGTCATGGGCGGGGTGCGCACTGATGCTGGCATGGACACTGGCCTTCTACTACCACTTCTTCAACGGACTGCGGCACCTGTTCTGGGATGCCGGCAAGGGCCTGGATCTGGGTACTGCACGCCTGTCCGGCTATCTGGTCGTGCTTGCTGCCATTGTCGCCACGGCTGTCACCTGGCTGGCGGCCCATTCGGTTTCCGGAGGTGCGGCATGAGTCTCAGAACTCCGCTCAAACGTGCACGGGGTCTCGGTTCGGCCAGGGAGGGTGTCCATCACTGGATGATCCAGCGTCTGACAGCCGTTGCCCTGATTCCCCTCACCATCTGGTTCATCGTTTCCCTGGTAAGTCTGGCCGGTGCCGACTACCACACCGTGCAGCAATGGATGTCCATGCCACTGGTGACCGTGCTGCTGGTGCTGTTCGTTGCCGTGCTGTTCTATCACTCGGAACTCGGGGTACAGGTGGTCATCGAGGACTATGTATCCAGCAAGGGCTCGCGCCTTGCCGCGCTGACCCTGTCCCGTTTCGCCCATTTCTTCCTGGCCGCTGCCGGCATCATTGCCGTGCTGCGCGTTGCATTCGGAGCCTGAGTCAATGTCGAAGGCCTACGAGATTATCGATCATCAGTACGACGTCGTGGTGGTGGGTGCCGGTGGTGCCGGCCTGCGTGCCACCCTGGGTCTGGCTGAAAAGAACCTGTCCACTGCCTGTATCACCAAGGTTTTTCCGACCCGAAGCCACACCGTGGCGGCGCAGGGGGGGATCAGTGCCTCCCTGGGCAACATGGGTGAGGATGACTGGCGCTGGCACATGTACGACACCGTCAAGGGCTCCGACTGGCTCGGTGACCAGGACGCCATCGAATACATGTGCAAGGAAGCGCCCAAGGCAGTGATCGAACTTGAACATTACGGTGTGCCCTTTTCCCGGACCGAGGAAGGCAAGATCTATCAGCGCCCCTTTGGTGGCATGACCACCCATTTCGGGGAAGGCACCGCCCAGCGCACCTGCGCCGCGGCCGATCGCACCGGCCACGCCATGCTGCATACCCTGTATCAGCAGGCATTGCGTAACAATGCCGAGTTCTTCATCGAGTACTTCGCCCTTGATCTGATCATGGACGAGGAGGGCGCCTGTCGCGGGGTGATGGCCTGGAACCTGCAGGACGGCACCATCCATCGCTTCCAGGCCCATACCGTGATTCTGGCCACCGGTGGCTATGGTCGCGCCTATTTCTCCTGCACGTCGGCGCATACCTGCACCGGTGATGGCAACGGCATGGTATTGCGTGCCGGTCTGCCCCTGCAGGACATGGAGTTCGTGCAGTTCCACCCCACCGGGGTCTATGGCGCCGGCTGCCTGATCACCGAAGGTGTGCGAGGTGAGGGAGGGTATCTCACCAACTCCGAGGGTGAGCGCTTCATGGAGCGCTACGCTCCCAATGCCAAGGATCTGGCGTCCCGTGACGTGGTTTCCCGCTCCATGACCATCGAGATTCGCGAAGGCAGGGGTGTTGGCAAGGACAAGGATCATATTCATCTGCATCTTGAACACCTGGGTGCCGATGTGATCAATGAGCGACTCCCGGGTATCGCGGAAACCGCACGCATCTTCGCCGGGGTGGATGTCACCAAGGAGCCAATCCCGGTTCTGCCCACGGTGCACTACAACATGGGCGGCATTCCGGCCAATTATCATGGCGAGGTTCTGACCCTGAAGGACGGCGACCCGGATCATGTGGTGCCGGGCCTGATGGCCGCGGGCGAGGCTGCCTGTGTCTCCGTTCATGGCGCCAACCGGCTGGGTTCCAACTCCCTGCTGGATCTGGTGGTGTTCGGCCGCGCCGTGGCGGAACGCTGTGGTGAGCTGATCAAGCCCGGGCAGGCTCACAAGCCCCTGCCGGAAAATGCTGGTGATGCCTGTCTTGAGCGTTTCGATCGTCTGCGCAACGCCAAGGGGTCGCGTAACACCGCGGACATTCGCCTCGAGATGCAGAAGACCATGCAGAATCATGCTGCCGTCTTCCGTACCGGTGACGTGATGCAGGAAGGTATCGACAAGCTCAAGGAGACGGTCGCTTCCTTCAAGGACGTGTCTGTCGCGGATCGCTCCCTGGTCTGGAACTCCGACCTGGTGGAAACCCTGGAACTGGACAACCTGCTGGGTCAGGCCATGGTGACGATCCAGTCTGCCGTCAATCGCGAGGAAAGCCGTGGTGCCCATGCCCGTGAGGACTACAGTGATCGCAATGATGAGCAATGGATGAAGCACACCCTGGCCTGGTACGACGGCAAGGGGGGTGTGGATCTGGACTACCGTCCGGTGCACATGAATACGCTCACTGACGAAGTGGAAGTGATTGCGCCCAAGGCACGTACCTACTGATCATGGCTGCCCCGGCCACGGGCCGGGGCCTGCAATGGAGAGTGACTGACATGGCTGATTTCCGGCTGCCGAAAAACTCCCGCATCAAGAAGGGCCAGGTCCACAAGGCCGAAAACGCGGATGGCAATATCAAGCGTTTTCATGTCTATCGTTATGATCCGGACAGTGGCTCCAACCCGGCCATGGACACCTATGAAGTCAATATGGATGACTGTGGGCCCATGGTTCTGGATGCCATCATCAAGATCAAGAACGAGATGGATCCGTCCCTGACTTTTCGTCGTTCCTGTCGCGAGGGCATTTGCGGCTCCTGCGCCATGAACATTGACGGCGTGAACACGCTGGCCTGTACCAAGGCCTGTGATGAGATCAAGGGTGACGTGAAGATCTACCCCCTGCCGCACATGGATGTGGTCAAGGATCTGGTCACCGACATGACCCATTTCTATGCCCAATTGGCCTCCGTGGAGCCCTGGCTCAAGACCAACACACCGCCGCCACCCAATCAGGAGCGCCTGCAGTCCAAGGAAGATCGGGCCAAGCTGGACGGGCTCTACGAGTGCATCCTGTGTGCGTGCTGCCAGACGTCCTGCCCGAGTTACTGGTGGAATGGTGATCGCTATCTGGGCCCGGCCGTATTGCTGCAGGCCTATCGCTGGATCGTGGATAGCCGCGATGAGGCCACCGGAGAGCGTCTTGATGACCTGGAAGATCCGTTCAAGATCTATCGCTGTCACACCATCATGAACTGCACCATGGCCTGCCCGAAGGGGCTCAACCCGGCCAAGGCCATTGCAGAAACCAAGAAGCTGCTGGCAGAGCGCAAGCACTGATGAGTGGCGACCGGGCGCGCGAGCTGTCCCGCCTGCGCTGGTTGTGTCGGCGCGGCATGAAAGAACTCGACGTCATGCTCGAGCGTTATCTGGCCGAGTCCTGGTCGTCCGCTTCCGAGTCGGAGCGGGCGGCCTTTGACCGCCTTCTGTCCTGCCAGGATCCCGAGTTGTGGGATTGGCTGAGTGGAAGAGCACAGCCCGGGGACCGCGAACTGGCCCATGTGGTATCACGGATTCGGCAATCAGACCCGGCTTGAACTGGGGGCTTCACCCCGTCTTCTTGCCGTTTTTCTCCTGATCCATACCCTGGTCGCGCTGGCCATTCTGCTGGCGGATCTGCCCCTCTGGCTTCAGCTTTCCCTGCTGCTGATCAATGCGCTGGCATTTCGCCAGCACTTGCTGTGCTGGGCCTTTCCCTTCCTGTACCTGGATGCAGTCACCATTGAACTGGGCCCGCAGGGACGTTTCCGCCTGCTGGATGGTGACAACAAGGAGGTGGGCGAGTGGTATCTGCAGCGAGTGGTCTGGGGTTTCGCCAGCCTGATGGTTATCAGACTGGTGGCGGCGGGCGGTCGCCGTGGTCGCTGGCTGGTCTTGTCCCCGGACGCCGTCTGCCCGCGGGGCCTGCGGCGTCTACGCGCACGGCTTCGCTGGGCTGGCATCTCGCGGGAACGAGGCCCATTCCGGCGCCTGGGATCTTCCCGGCCAGTTGGGCGGTAGCAGCACGGTATCCCGAGCCAGTGCCTCGGGCTCGGGGTTCGGAAAGTCCAGGTTGTAGTGGAGTCCCCGGCTTTCCCGGCGGGCCTGGGCGCAACGGATGACCAGCTCCGCCACTTCCGCCAGGTTGCGCAACTCCAGCAGGTCGTCGGTGACCCGGAAATCCGCATAATAGGACTGGATCTCCGAGCGTAGCAGCCGGGCACGGGCCAGCGCCCGGTCCAGACGTTTGCGGCTGCGAACAATGCCAACGTAATCCCACATGAAACGCCTCAGCTCGAGCCAGTTGTGGCGGACCACGATTTCCTCGTCCGAGTCGGTGACACGGCTTTCGTCCCAGGGGCGAAGGTCGGCATCCACGGCGGGCAGGGGCGTCTCGCACATATGGCGGGCGGCAGCGCGGCCCATTACGAGGCATTCCAGCAGTGAGTTGCTGGCCATGCGATTGGCCCCATGCAGACCGGTGTGGGCTGTTTCGCCGGCGGCGTAGAGGCCGGGCAGGTCGGTGCAGCCATGGAGGTCCGTCAGAATTCCACCGCAGGTGTAATGGGCAGCGGGTACCACCGGAATGGGATCCCGGGTCATGTCGATGCCCAGGGAATCCAGTTTTGCGTGAATGGTGGGGAAAAGGGATCGCACCCGCTCCGCCGATTCATGGCTGATGTCCAGCCAGACATGCTCCAGACCGAGGCGTTTCATCTCGTGGTCGATTGCCCGCGCCACGATATCGCGCGGCGCCAGTTCCGCCTGCGGATGGAAGCGGGGCATGAAACGTTCACCGTCCGGCAGCAGCAGATGCCCGCCCTCGCCACGTACGGCTTCGCTGATCAGGAAGGAGCGGGCCTCCGGATGGAATAGACAGGTGGGGTGAAATTGCATGAATTCAAGGTTGGCAACCCGGCAGCCCACCCGCCAGGCCATGGCAATACCATCACCCGTATTGCCGTCCGGGTTGCTGGAATAGAGATAGACCTTGTTGGCCCCTCCGGTGGCGAGCAGAACCCGTGGGCTGGCCAGTGTCTCCACATGGCCGGTGGCGCGGTTGAGGACATAGGCACCAAGGCAGCGGTTAGGGCCGGCAATTCGCTGGCGGCGGGCGGTGATCAGATCCACCGCGATACGATCCGTCAGCCAGTGAATGCCTGAACGGGCATCGGCCGCCTGCCGCAGGGCGTCATGAATGGCTCGGCCGGTAGAGTCGGCGACGTGCAGCACGCGCCGATGCCGGTGCCCGCCCTCCTGGGTAAGATGGTAGTGGTTGTCCGCGTCCCGGGTGAAGGGTACCCCCAGTTCCGACAGCCAGCGGGCGATCTCCGGCGCCTCGCCGGCAATGGCACGAATAACGTCAGGGCGGCCCAGGCCGGCCCCCGCATCCAGCGTATCGCGAACGTGAGCATCGACGCTGTCTCCGGTGTCCAGTGCCGCGGACATGCCACCCTGCGCCCAGGCCGTGCTGCCGGCATCGGCGGGGCCCTTGGACACCAGGGCAACTCGCCAGTCCTCTGGCAGGTTCAGTGCGGCCGCCAGGCCGGCGGCTCCACTGCCAATGACGATGGCGTCGAAAGTAGCTGAATCCCTCGGATTGCCTTGATGCATGGTTTGTCCGTGTGGTGGAGGCCGGCTCTGTTACAATGTGGCGCCAGTTTAATGTGCAGCGGGCTCTGGCTCCAGCGCCCGTCAAGCACGAAAAGGGGAAATCGAGCGGTTTTTCGTGTCACCGGCGAACTCCCGGCGCCTGCCAGGGTCACAGGGGCAGGACGAGGAGTCGCCCCCTCACTCAGAGGAACGGCCCCGGATGGGCAACAGGAAAACGGATCAGTTGCTGGTCGAACGGGTGCAGCAGGGCGACCGTGGAGCCTACGATGTGCTGGTGCGCAAGTACCAGCACAAGATCGTGAAGTTGATTTCACGCTATGTGCGTGATCAGGCGGACGCGCTCGATGTTGCCCAGGAAGCATTCATCAAGGCCTACCGTGCCCTGCCAAACTTTCGCGGGGACAGTGCCTTCTACACCTGGCTTTACCGGATTGCCATCAATACCGCCAAGAACTACCTGGTGGCCGAGCGCCGTCGCCCGGTGGATCAGGACGTGGATCTTCAGGACCCGGAACAATTCGAGATTCAGGCCCGTCTAAAACACGTGGATACGCCTGAGGGAATGGTGTTGACCGATGAAATTCGGAGCACCGTCGAGGATGCCATTGCTGCGCTGCCCGAAGACCTGCGCACGGCCATCGTTTTGCGTGAACTGGAAGGCCTGACCTACGAAGAAATTGCTGAAGCGATGGATTGCCCGGTTGGTACCGTGCGATCCCGCATTTTCAGGGCCCGTGAGGCCATTTCGGAACGCCTGCGCCCGTTGTTGTAAGGAGATCGGGAATGAGTGAGAGACTGCGCGAGCAGATTTCGGCGCTGATGGATGGGGAGCTGGATGACGGGGAGGCTCGGCTCCTGGTTCGGCGCTTTGAGAAGGATCCCGAACTTCGGGATGTCTGGGACCGGTATCAGCGCTGTGCACGCCTCGTGGAAGCAGGCGCCGATAGCGGCATGACCCTGGTCGGGCCGGAATTCAGCCGTTCAGTCATGGCCGGCATTGAGCGTGAACATGCGAGCACGGCACCGCCGCCGCGCTGGCGGGAATGGCTCCGTCCCGTCGCCGGGCTGGCCGTGGCAGCCGGTGTGGCCACCGTGGCGCTCATCGGTCTCCAGGGCGAACACTTCAACGATGTGCCGGAACGTGTCGAAGTGGTTCCCGGGGCCGCCAGTGAAGCTTCACCCTGGCCGGCCTCCGCCCGTTTCTCGCCGGCATCGGCCGGGACCCGTCTCAGTATCGAGGACTCCGACCCCTGGCAGCGCTTGCACACCTATCGGGTCAATCATACCGATCAGGCCGCGGGTCTGCGCCGTATTGAGCAGGACGAGCCGGATTCACGGGACGAGAGCGAGGAATCGGGAGCCAATCCCCAATGATGGGTGATCGCCGACTTGTGGGCGCCTGTGCGGCCGGCCTGCTGTGGGCGGTTGCCACCTCCGCCCTGGCATCAGAGGGCGCGTCTGTCCGTGATGCCCTGATCGGGATGGAAGAGGCACTGGCCTCACACCATTTTCAGGGCACTTTCGTGCAGATTCAGGGTGACGAGGTTGAAACCCTGAAAGTGACTCATCGTGGTGGTGACGGCAGTTCCCGCGAGCGATTGCTAAGTCTCAGTGGTTCCTTGCGAGAGCTGACACGTGAAGGCGAATCCGTGCGCTGCGTGCATCCTCGGGACGCCTCTGGCGAGGTGGATCTGCGTCAATCCGCAACCCGTTTTCACGCCCATCTTGGCCAGCGCCTGCGGGACATGGACGACAGTCATTACGAATTCGTCAGTCTCGGAAGTGACCGCATCGCCGGCCGTGAAAGTCGTGTCGTGGGCATACGGCCGCGGGATGACTATCGCTACGGATTCCTTTTCTGGCTGGATACGGAGACCGGCATCCCGCTGAGAAGCGACATGCTGGAGCCGGACGGTGGCGTGATCCAGAAGGTGCTTTTCACCGAGATTCATTTCCTGGAAGAACTGCCGGAAGATGCATTCAAGCCTACGCTGGACGGGGACAGTGAAGGCTATGCCGTGCGTCATGCCACCTTCTCCGGCCGTGGTGAGGAACACAAGCAGACGGCCTTGCCTGAGTGGGTGCCCGCAGGGCTCCCCGAGGGATTCCAGGCCGTTTCCGTGCGGGAGCAGGCACTCCGGCGGGGAGGGCGGCTTCACCACGTGGTCATCTCTGACGGGCTGGCCCAGGTTTCGGTATTTGTCGAGCCGCAACGTGAACATCGGCGGGCCTTCGAGGGCGAATCCCGCATGGGCACGGTGAATGCCTCCGGGCGTGTGGTGGACGGTCATCAGCTCACGGTGGTGGGTGAGGCCCCCAGTGCCACGATCCTGGCGATTTCCGAGGCCTTTGAAGCCCTGCCAGCGGTGATCCAGACCGAGGTGGAGCAGGATTGATTCTCGAACAGGGCAGAATCGTCGAGGCGGTCGGCGGGCATGCCTGGGTGGAGGCCCGCAGCCGCAGCGACTGTCCACGTTGCGCGGAAGGCCGGGGTTGTGGGGGTGGCTTGATCGGGCGCTGGCTGGGTCGACGACTGCACCGTGTCCGGGCCTACAACCCCAATGATCTCCCGGCCGGTACCTGGGTTGAACTGGGGCTGGATGAACGTCATCTTTTGCTGGCGTCGATTCTCATGTATCTGCCGCCCCTGATCGGCCTGGTCGCTGTGTCGGCCGTGGCTGGCCCCCTGCTAGGCCTCGGCGAGGGCTGGGTCATTCTCTTTGGCATCGGTGGGTTCCTGCTGGGTCTGGCGCCCCTGGCCTATCTGGCTCGTCGTGGCACCCCGACCGCACTGGCCACTCCCACCGTCATTCGGGCCTTGCCCGGTCCACCGCCCGGCTGCCCGGAAAGTGGCGAGGTGCGTGCATGAGTACGGGGGATTCCGGAACAGCACCGACCCTGACGCTTTACGGGCGTCCGAATTGCGGGCTCTGCGACACCATGCTCGAGGCCATCCACGCCCGTTACGGCCAGGCGCTGATCATTGAGAAGATCGACATCAGCGGCGATCCGCAGCTGGAACGGCGCTATGGGCTCAAGATTCCCGTTCTCGCCCTGGGGGAAGAGGTCATCTGCTACGGGCATTTGGATTCGGAGCGCCTCGCGCAGACCCTGAGCCGGCAGGCGCAGTAGGCCTCGTCGCCAAACCGGCTCCCCGGAAAGTGCCCGCCTGCATTTCGGAAGCCGCCCCAGACCCGTATAATCAAGGGATCTCTGAACCATTCATTCACCCGACGGCGGATGAGTTCGCTTTGGTCAGAGAGTCCCAAACTTACCAGCGGCGGTGAAATGGCCGCACTCAATCATAAGATACGGCGGTTCATCCGTCTTCAGGTCCTACATGAAGCACATCCGCAATTTCTCCATCATCGCCCATATTGATCATGGTAAATCGACACTCGCCGACCGTTTCATTCAGGTATGCGGTGGGCTGACTGATCGGGAAATGGCCGAACAGGTGCTGGATTCCATGGATCTTGAGCGCGAGCGGGGGATCACCATCAAGGCCCAGAGTGTGACCCTGAATTACACGGCGCGAGATGGGCAGACCTATGAATTGAACTTCATCGATACCCCCGGGCATGTGGATTTTTCCTACGAGGTGTCACGCTCCCTGTTTGCCTGTGAAGGTGCCTTGCTGGTGGTGGATGCTGCCCAGGGGGTGGAAGCCCAGAGCGTGGCCAACTGTTACACCGCCATTGAGCAGGGTCTGGAAGTCATTCCCGTACTGAACAAGATTGATCTGCCCGCCGCCGAACCGGATCGGGTCAAGGAAGAGATTGAAGATATCATCGGGCTGGAGGCGGACGAGGCCGTTTCGGTCAGCGCCAAGACCGGTCTCAATGTGGAAGAAGTGCTTGAACAGCTCGTGCGTAAGGTTCCGGCACCGCAGGGTGACCCGGACGGGCCGCTCAAGGCCCTGATCATCGACAGCTGGTTCGACAATTATGTGGGTGTGGTATCACTGGTTCGCATTGTGGATGGGAAGCTGACCGGGAATGATCGCATTCGGGTACTTTCGACCGGCCGTGCTCACCAGGTTACCGAGGTTGGCAGTTTCACGCCCAAGAAAACCAGGCGAGAGTTTCTGGATACCGGTGAGGTGGGTTACGTCATTTCCGGGATCAAGGAAATCGACGGTGCGCCGGTGGGCGATACGCTGACTCTGGATAACCGTCCCTGCAGTGAGCGCCTGCCCGGCTTCCAGGAAGTAAAACCCCGGGTGTTCGCCGGTCTGTTCCCGGTGGATAGCAGTGATTACGAAGATTTTCGCGATGCCCTGGCCAAGCTGCGGCTGAATGATGCGGCGCTCTATTACGAACCCGAGGTGTCTGATGCGCTCGGCTTCGGTTTCCGTTGTGGCTTCCTGGGGATGCTGCACATGGAAATTATTCAGGAACGGCTGGAGCGGGAATACCAGCTGGATCTGATTACCACGGCGCCGACTGTGATCTACGAAGTGCTGACCACGGACGGCGAGGTGGTTCAGGTGGATAACCCTTCCCGTCTGCCACCCCAGGGCGTCGTTGAGGAGATTCGGGAGCCGATCATCGTTGCCAACATTCTGGTTCCCCAGGATTTCGTGGGACCCGTGATCACCCTGTGTGAGGAAAAGCGCGGCAATCAGCGCAAGATGATCTACCACGGCAAGCAGGTGCAGCTCACCTATGAACTTCCCATGAGTGAAGTGGTGCTGGACTTCTTTGACCGACTGAAATCGGTGAGTCGCGGTTTCGCGTCCTTTGAGTACGATTTTGATCGATTCGAGGCCTCCAAGCTGGTCAAGCTGGATGTACTCATCAACGGCGACCGTGTGGATGCGCTTTCCACGATCGTCCACAAGGATCAGAGCTATCATCGGGGGCGGGATCTCTGCGAGCGAATGAAGGAAATCATTCCACGGCAGATGTTTGATGTGGCAATTCAGGCGGCCATCGGCAATCAGATCATTGCGCGTACCACAGTGAAGGCCTTGCGCAAGAATGTGACGGCCAAGTGTTATGGTGGTGACGTATCGCGAAAACGGAAGTTGCTGGAGAAGCAGAAGGAAGGTAAAAAGCGAATGAAGCAGCTCGGCAAGGTGGAGATTCCCCAGGAAGCCTTTCTTGCCGTATTACAGGTTGATAAAAAATAACGGGAGGCATGGTTCTGATTGGCCACGTGGAATGTCTGCGATTCGGCTCCTGGCCGAGTTGGGTTATGGCAACGGGCATTGGACATGGCCAGTTGGTGCCGTCTGATCTATGAATCTTGCTCTGATTCTGGTGCTGGGCACCTTCATTACTGGTCTGATCTGGGCCATTGACCGGCTGTGGTGGCGGAAACTGCGGGCCAGTGCGGAACCGGAACCCACTCTGGTGGAATGGAGCCGCGCCTTTTTCCCGGTGCTGCTGATCGTCCTGGTTCTGCGTTCCTTCATTGCCGAGCCTTTCCGAATCCCTTCGGCGTCCATGATGCCGACCCTGCTGGTGGGGGATTTCATCCTGGTCAACAAGTTCGCCTATGGCCTTCGATTGCCGGTGCTGGAAACCCGTTTTCTCGACCTGGGAAACCCGGAACGCGGGGACGTGGCTGTCTTCCGGTATCCGCCCAATCCCTCGAAGGATTACATCAAGCGGGTCATAGGGATCCCCGGCGACCATGTCGTGTATCGTGACAAGACCCTGTTCCTGAATGGGGAACGGGTTCGCCAGACCGTGCTGGGTGAATACTATCCCCGGGAAGTGGATCGACGCCGGGATCGTGTGTTGCCTGGCAGCGTGCTGATCGAGGAGTCGCTGGGTGAGGCTTCCCATGAAGTGCTGGTCAGCCCCCACGGGGCCGAATATGGCAATCGTGAGCTGGAACAGGGCATTATTATCCCGGAAGGGCATTACCTGATGCTCGGTGATAACCGTGACAACAGTCTTGACGGCCGTCACTGGGGTCTGGTGCCCGAAGATCACCTGCGTGGCCGGGCCATGTTCATCTGGCTGAGTTGGGAGGCATTCAATGCCGCACCGCAGTGGGGCCGGATGGGCCAGTCAATCCGATAGAGGGTAGTCGCTATGAAACTCAGGCAATCTCAGCAAGGCATGACGACCATCGGCTGGGTTTTCATGTTCATGCTCGTGGGGCTTGTGGTATTGGCTGGCATTCGTCTTCTGCCGGTCTACATGCAGTCATACGCAGTCAACACGATGATGCAGACCATTACCAGTGATGCGGAGATGACCGAACCTCAGCAGATCAGGCGCGCACTGATTCGCAATATGCGGGTGAGTAACATTACCGCCGTCGAGCTTGACCGATTTCAGATCACGAATATCGATGGTCGGCGTCACCTGGTTGTTGAGTACGACCACCGCGTCCCATTCGTCGGCAATGTGGATTTCATTGTCTCCTTCGAAAAACAGTACGAGTTCCGGGGGCAATAGGCTTGCCAGGCAAGGTTCTTGCTGAAAGACTGAATTATTCCTTCTCCAGGCCGGAATTGCTGGAAACGGCACTGACGCATCGCAGCATGGGTCGGAAAAATAATGAGCGGCTCGAGTTTCTGGGTGATGCCGTTCTGGGGCTGTGCGTCTCCGAATCACTCTATGAGCTATTTCCCCAGGTGGAAGAGGGTGACCTCAGCCGCCTCAGGGCCAGTCTGGTCAATCGCGAGACGCTTGCCGCCATTGCCGGTGAGCTTGCCCTGGGGGATGAGCTGCTTCTGGGAGGCGGAGAGCTCAAGAGCGGTGGTTTTCGGCGCAGCTCGATTCTGGCCGATGCGCTCGAAGCCGTGATCGGGGCCGTCTATCTGGACGGTGGGTTCGAGCCGGCACAGCGCCTGATCCAGTCGCTCTACGCCGATCGCCTGAAGCGCCTGCCGCCACCGGCGGAACTGAAGGACCCCAAGACGCGGCTTCAGGAATGCCTGCAGGGTCAGGGCCTGCAGTTGCCCGAATACCATGTGGAAGCCATTCTTGGTAAGGATCATGAGCAACGATTCCAGGTGATCTGCTCGGTTCCCGGTAGCACATTCCGGGCACAGGGAGAGGGTAGCAGCCGTCGCAAGGCGGAACAGGCCGCTGCCGCTGCCGTGCTCAAGAGGTTGACGCAATGACTGAGGAAGTAAAACAGGCCGGCCTTGTCGGTGTGGTGGGCCGCCCCAATGTGGGTAAATCCACTCTGGTCAACGCCCTGGTCGGGCACAAGGTCAGCATCGTGACGGCGAAGCCGCAGACGACCCGGCATCGCATCATGGGCGTGTTGACCCATGATGCCGTTCAATATGTTTTCGTTGATACACCCGGGATTCATTCCGATGCGCCCCGTCGCATGAATCAGGCGATGAACCGTCTGGCGGAATCAGCGGCGCGAGATGCGGATGTGGTCCTTTTCGTGGTTCAGGCTGGAAAATGGACCGAGCAGGATCAGCGCATTCTCGACGCCCTGAAACGGCTGGAGCTTCCACTGGGCCTGGTGATCAACAAGGTGGATCTGCTCAAGGATCGGGAACAGTTGCTGCCATTCATTGCCGAGATGCAGCAACGGGCGGCTTTCGCCTTCGTCGTGCCTTTGTCAGCCAGCAAGCAGGACAATCTTGCGCCGCTACTGGATGAAATTCGCCATCATCTGCCGGAATCACCCGCCTTTTTCCCCCAGGAACAATACAGTGACCAGAATGAGCGGATTCTCGCTGCGGAGATCATTCGTGAAAAGCTGATGCTTCGAGTGCACCAGGAAGTGCCCTACGCCCTGGCTGTCCAGATCGAATCCATGGAGCGTGTTGATGGCCAGCTCAAGCTGGGCGCCATCATATGGATTGAACGCGAAGGGCAAAAGGGCATCGTGATCGGCAAGGGGGGCAAGGTGCTCAAGGATATCGGTACCGCCGCACGCAAGGAACTGGTCGAGCAGTTCGGTTGCCGGGTTCATCTGGATCTCTGGGTCAAGGTGCGACCCGGCTGGCCTGATGATCCGCGCCTGCTGGGCAGCATGGGGATCAGCAGCGAATGAGCGATCGCCGGCCTCAGTTACAGGCCGCTTACGTGCTCCATCATCTGCCTTATCGGGATAGCAGCCTGATTCTGCATGTGTTCAGTCGCGAGCAGGGGCGTCTGGTCCTGGTGGCGCGTGGTGCCCGACGCCCTCGGTCATCACAGCGAGCACTCCTGCAGGCCTTTCGGCCGCTTCTGCTTTCCTGGCGCCTGGGGGGTGAAATGGGTACCCTGACGGCTGTGGAATCAGCGGGCTCCCCCCTTGCGCTGGCAGGGGAGCGTTTGCTGGCCGGTTTCTACGTCAATGAACTGATTCTTCGCCTTGCAGGACGGCAGGATCCGCATCCAGAGCTGTATGCTGTGTATGAGGCCTGTCTTCATCGTCTGGGCACGGAAGAATCAATGGCCCGGGTGTTGCGCCGATTCGAAGCCGAGGCGTTGACATGCATAGGTTACGGTCTTCCGCTGGGTGAGGATTGCCTTGATGGTTTTCCCATTGAAGCGGATCGCCTCTATCGCTTTGATCCCTCGGCTGGACCCAGGCGCATTGGTGGAGAAGCAGGGACGAAGGCCGTTTCAGGTCGAACCCTGCTCGCATTGCAGAGCGAGTGCTGGGATTCGCCCGAATGGGACGATGCTGTCGTCCTGCGCGAATCGCGCAGGCTACTGGCCCAGGCAATGGAGCCCTATCTTGGTGGCAAGCCATTGAAGTCAGCGCAGGTTCTCAGGGATATTCGGCGTCGGGGTCGCCATCAGATGTCAGAAAAGAACCCTCTGGATTCGGGGTCGAACTAGGGAGAGGTGGGATGCACCCAATCGAACTGGGCGTCAATGTCGATCATGTGGCAACGCTGCGTCAGGCACGGGGTACCGTTTATCCGGATCCGGTGCAGGCCGCCCTGCTGGCGGAGATGAATGGAGCGGACAGCATTACCATTCATCTGCGGGAGGATCGGCGCCATATACTTGATCGTGACGTGCGGCTCATGAGTGAGCTGCTTCAGACCCGCATGAATCTTGAGATGGCGGTCACCGAGGAGATGATCGGTATCGCCGGGGAGATCCGCCCCTTTGCCTGCTGTCTGGTGCCGGAGAAGCGCGAAGAGCTGACCACCGAAGGGGGACTCGATGTGCTCTCTCAGAAACCCCTGCTCAAGGAGGCTGTCTCGCGTCTGAGCGAGGCGGGAATTCGCGTGTCCCTTTTCATTGATCCGGAGCCCCGTCAGGTCAAGGCCGCTGTTGCCGTGGGAGCGCCGGTCGTCGAACTGCATACCGGTCAGTACGCGGAAAGCAGTGGGGACGTGCAGTCAAAAGAGCTGGAGCGCCTGCAGCAGGCCGCACGTCTGGCGGCCGACAAGGGCCTGATCGTTCACGCCGGACACGGCCTGCACTATCACAATACCCAGGCCGTGGCGGCCATTCCGGAAGTCAGTGAACTCAATATCGGTCATGCCATCATTGCTCGAGCCGTTCTGACCGGCTTGCCAGAGGCGGTACGGGAAATGAAAACGCTCATGGAAGCCAGCCGGGTCGCCGCCTGATGAAGGCCGCTGAGCAGATTCCCGGTCTCTTCGGCGTTGGAACGGATCTGGTGGAGATCCGGCGTATTGAGCGCGCTTACGAGCGTTGGGGGGATCGGCTGGTCGATCACCTTCTCATGCCTGGGGAGCTGGAAGAGTTTGCCCGCAGCAAACGCCCGGTCCGCTATCTGGCAATGCGATTTGCAGCCAAGGAAGCACTGGTGAAGGCGCTCGGTACCGGGTTCCGGCAGGGGATGTGGTTGCGTGACGTGGGTTGCTGCCAGGAAGTCTCCGGAAAGCCATTCGCCATCTTCTCGGACAAGGCCGATGCCTTGCGCCGCGAGCGCGGCGCAGGTCAGGCCGAGATCAGCCTGACCGATGAGGCGGGCCTGATCGTGGCATTTGCGGTGATGTTGCGGCGGCCCGCCGGATGACATTCAACCCTTGAGCTCATCAAGAACTTGTTGAGCCTCCCGCTCAAGCGTTTCCATGAGCGTTTCCAGATGCCCGTCCGGGTTGGCCCGCGTCTCGGCGATGGCCAGTCGAATGGCTTCGCATGCGGCCTGAAGATCCGGGAAACCACAGAATGCGGCTGTACCCTTGATGGTGTGAACTTCAGAATCCAGCCCCTTGAGGTCGCCTTTCTCCAGGAAAGTCCTGGCCGTGGACAACTGCGACGGCAAGTCACTGGCCACCATGTCGGCAATATCCGCTCTCAGTTTTCCGGAAGCATCTCGCCCCATGGGTTGCCTGCTTGTTTTCCGGGGGAGTGTGGTCTCGGGTGTTTCACTGGTGGGTGTTTCTTCCGCGTAGTCCTCGATGGCCCGTCGAACGCGACTGATCAGGGTTTCGGCGCGAACCGGCTTGACCAGGACAGCATCCAGTCCACCCCTCAGGCATCGGCGATGTTCTTCCTCGCTGGCGCTGGCGGTCAATGCAAGAATGGGAATCCTGTCATAGCCGAAGCCCTTGCGCAGCCGTTGACTGGTCTCGAGGCCATCCATGTCGGGAAGCTGGATATCCATGAGCACTGCATCCGGCTTCCATTGCGCGGCAATGTCGAGCGCATCATGCCCGTCCACTGCAGCGCGGACGCTGGCGCCGGCGGATTCGAGAAACTCCGTGGTAAGGTGACGATTGATCCGGTTGTCCTCGACCACCATCAGGCGAAGGCCCGAAAGGTGACTCTGTTCGCTGATTTCTTCGCCAAGCAATGCTACCGGCAGGGTGTCCGCCTGTTCATCCTTCGCGGCCGCGAGCGTCTTCTCAAGCAGGGAGCGGGAACAGGTCATCGGCAGGCAGGGCGCACCCAGCCGTGTTCTCAATGATTCCAGTTCGATGCTGTCCTGGGTGCTGGCAAGCACCACGCTTGTACGGAAACCCTCTGGAAGCTTCTGCAGGCCAGGCAATGATGCATCTCCCCGAATCATTGCCACGACTTCCCGGCGACTCAGACCGATCAGCAGCAGAGGGGCGTCGTCTCCCTTCCCGGCATCTTTTGGCCCGGGTTTGTCATCGGCCACCGAGGGCTCCAGAATCCGGCCACCGATTTGGGTCAGACGTCCGGCAAGGCTGGATGCGATGCTCTTATCCTGAGCCTGAACGAGTATTGGCGGGATGATCTGAGCGTTGCCATCGGCATGCTCGATCGCATCGAGCGGAATGTGCACACTGAATGTACTGCCCACACCGGCCTGGCTATCAACATGGATATTCCCGCCCATTAGCCGGCTGAGCTGGTCGCAGATGACAAGGCCAAGACCGGCGCCCTGATGGCGTCTTGAGCTTGAGCTGTCCAGTTGAGTGAAAGCCTGGAAGAGGCGTGGAAGGTCTGAGTCTCTGATGCCTATGCCGGTATCCTCAACCTTCACCACCAGCCAGCCACGGCCCTCGGCCTTCGATTCGACGCGAGCCTTCAGTGACACGCTGCCCTGGTCCGTGAACTTGCAGGCATTGGAGAGCAGGTTGCTGACAATCTGGCGGAGTTTGACTGCATCCCCATGAACCTGACTCGGCAAGGGGCTTTCCGGGCACCAGAGGAGATCGAGGCCCTTCTCATGCGCCGCTGGGGCCATGATGGTGATGAGTTCCTCGAACAAGGCTTCCGGGCTGAAGGGGTTGTTGTCCACTTCAACGCGTCCGGCTTCGATGCGTGAGAGATTGAGTACATCCTCAAGCAGGGCCAGCAGGGATTCGGCGGACCGCTGGATTGTCTGTATGTAGTCCTTCTGGCTGTCATTGGCCGTTGTCCGCGCCAGAAGCTGGGTATAGCCGAATATGGCGTTCATTGGGGTTCTGATTTCGTGGCTGATGTTGGCCAGGAACTCGGACTTGATGCGATTCGATTCTTCAGCCCGTTTTCTGGCCAGATCCAGTTCCACATTCTGGATCTCCACCGCTTCCAGGGTTTCCTGCAGTTCGGATGTGGCCTGCTCGATTTCGGCCTCCATCCGTTCGCGAGATGTCTGGATTTCCGCGGCAAGGTCATTGAAGCCCTGTTCAAGGAGCGCGGTTTCACCACGAGATTGCACGGAGACGCGCGTATTCAGGTCGCCGTTTCCGAACTGGCGAAATGCCTGAACCACATTGTTGATGGGGCGAACGATATTCAAGCCGGCCCGGGTAGCGAGGGCGAAGGCGATTATCAGGCCGACAAGAATCAGCAGGCTGCCGAATCGGAGCACTTCGGCCTGCCGGCTCTGCAGGGGCTGGGATGAGAGCTCCACAACGACCCTGCCGATCACGGCATCATTCGTCGCAGCGGTCTCCGGATCGCTGAACAGACCTTCAAAATCCCCGATTGGGTCGTCGGCAATCTCAATGGGGGCCTCAAAGAGCAGTCGTTCGGATGAGCCCGGATAAAACCAGCCTATCCATCCCGGGACATCGGACTTCTCCAGCGAGCTTGTGGCCTCGGCCAGCAGACGATCTTCAGCATCATAGATACTGACCTGCCAGACATTGTCCTTTTGCACGAGCTGGTTCGTGAGGCGTTCAAGAACACGCCGATCGCCGGAGAGCACGGCAAATTCACTCGCCGGGGCCAGGTGTTCCGCAATGGTTTCTCCAAGTCGAATCTGTGATTCATGCAGGTCAGCGACTCTCGTCATCAGCAGATAGCCACCAATGACAAACGCAACCAGCGCCGTTGGCAGTAGCGCGATCAGGAGAATCTGGGTTCGGAGCCGAAGGCGCATTACCGGGTCTCCATGCTGTCAATTGCCTGCCGGAGTGCAGATTCGGACGGTAGAGGGATGCCGAGCGACCGTGCGACCTCGCGGTTGATAGTCAGATCATAGTGTACGGGGAAAGTGGAACTGGCCCATCTCGGCGCTTGACTGTTCTGTAGTCCCTTGAATTTACGGGCGGTTTCCCGCCCGAGTGACTGCGGATTGGAGTGAATGGCGGCGATGGTGCCGGCCGACACCAGGCCCGGGGAGTATCCGAATACGGGCACCCCCGTTCTGAAACTGTGTAGCAACAAGGCGCGCAGGTCCGCTGGCCCCATGGCTTCGCTGGCCGGGAGTACGATGAAGGCATCGGTTTCGCGATGCACTGCCTGGACCGCGCGTATGATCTCGGAACGGTTTCGTACCTGACGGAACTCCAGTTTCAGATCCAGTCTGTCGGCTGCTGCCATCAGCGCTTCCAGGCGGGCAGGTTGCGGATCCCTGCACAGAAGGGTGATTCTCTCGGCATCGGGCAGGGACGATCGCATCAGCGCCATATGCCGGTATGGGGCCTGGTCAATGTACAGGGCATGCAGCTTTCGCTCCGGAAAGCGCTTGCCCAGCTGCTCGATGCTGTCCGCGGGAACCATGGTAGCGAACACATCAGCCGTGCTGTTCTCAAGGGCCCATCGGGTTGCACTGGCCCCGACTGCAATGATCAAGGGCTCGTCTCGCAGCGTATCGGCGGCTGATCGATCCAGCTCGCGAGTCTGGTACAGGCTGAAAGGCCGGCTCTCGTTCATTTCCTCCTCAAAGCCTTGCCGGAACTGCTCATACGGTGGCGTCTGGTCACTGAAAAGAACGGCTAACGATTGTCCGCCGTGTGGAGCCGTACCGTCATCGGCAAAGATCGGTGTGACGAACAGCATCAGGCAGCACAAGGCGGTAAAACGGGCCATGACAGAGCCAGGCTTCCTGGCTCTGTCTTTTAACTGATGCCGATTCTTTTGGCCTTTGCTCATTCTTCCATGATTCCTGCTTGTTCCGGGCAATGATCCCGTTCCTGGGTCCCGCAAATCGCTAAACTCGATGTGTCTAGAATGGGATTCGGATCTCTCCGAATATGCGACGGTCAAAACGATTTCGTGGCCTACTGTCATCGTATGTGCCCTGGACACTTTGAATGACCAGAGCGACCCTTGTGCTGTCCGGTTGTGGATCAAGCCTGTGTGACAAACGCAGGTCGAGGCGTCGAGTGCGTTCCACACCATCGTTCAGATTCATGATGTTGTAGGCGCTGTAATAGAAATACTGACCACTGATCTCTGTCTGTCCGCTCAGGCGGTGCAGCCCGAAGAGGCTGATGTTGTGCCTGGGGCCGCTTTCGGAAATTTCCGTGAGCGTGTCAGTGCTGCTGATGTCTTTCAGGGAATAGGCCAGTCGAAAACGGTTATGGACAGTAGGTCGGAATTCCACCTCGGTTTCGAGGCCGCGGACAGTGGCCTCATCGGTATTGTCAAAATCAATGGCGAAACCGTCGTAGGGATCCTCCGGAAAGGGGGCAGCCAGGTACATGATCATGTCCCGAATTTCGTCATAGTGAATACGAGTATCCACGGTCATTCGGCCGTCGGCGGACTCGAAGACATGACCCAGTTCGATGCTGTCCACGGTTTCCCGTTGCAGCCCACCCGAGGCGAAGACGATCTGACGGCGATCCACCGGCATGTCAATGGACCAATCGCCCATTTCCTCGATCAGGACCGGTGTCCGAGTGGCGCGAGCCGCGGCCAGGCGCACGGTATGCTGCGGCGTGGCGTGAAAGTTCAGCCCAAGCCGCGGTGACAGATCGGTGCCCGTGATCTGATCATTTTCCAGCATGGCACCGGCATTGAATGTCATTCGCTCTGTGGCTTGCCATTCCATTTGCGCAAAAGTGCGCAGGAAGGTGTTGCTGGCCGGGCCATCGGGAAAGTAGGCGGGAGGTGAGCGAACTTCATCTTCCCGCCAGCCGAGTCCCCAGAGAAAACGGCTTCGTCCCCCGGCCTCGATGGTATGCTGGAGTTCCGCCTCCGTGCGTAGGCTTTTACGGTATTCATCAATGTAAACCTGGGTGAATCCGAGCGCTGGCAGGGGGCGGGTGTAGTAATCCTCTTCGATGCGTTCCACGCTATGATCGAAGCGGAATTCCAGAAGATTGCCGGATTGGGTCTGATACTCCCAGTTCATCTGCCCGAAGTGCATCTGCCAGTACTGTTCCCGGGGGGGTTCGAAGGCAGGATGGCTGCGACCCCACTCATGGCGCCCCCGGTTGTATCCGCCGCGCAGCATGACGTGGCTGGAGGGGCCGGTCAGCACCCGCAGTTGACCGTTGATGAAACGGTGACTCTTTCCATCGAACTCCGTAACGCGGGAATCAAAGCCGTGGTCACCCCACTGGGCGGCGGAAAGACTCCAGTCCGTACGCTCCGACGAGCCAAACTGGCGTACTTGCAGGCGGTGTACGAAATCATCGCCCGCCAGTACCTCGAATTCACCACCGCTCCGGTCTGCCGGGTCCCGTGTGATGATGTTGATCGTGCCCAGCAGGGCATTGGTGCCGAAAGCGTGGCTGTTGGGGCCACGGGTCACTTCGATTCGCTCGATATCGCTGACGGAGTAGGGCAGTGCGGCCCAGGGGACACCACCGAAACTGGGTGTGTAGACACTGCGGCCGTCTATCAGGACTTCCAGACGACGGGAATAGCCCTCGGCGCCGAAACCAGGGGTCACCGATGCCCAGTGGCCAAAGGTGTAACTCACCACCATGCCGGGCACCAACCTGAGCAGTTCCTGGATTTCCCGCGCTCCGGAGTGTTCGATCATCTCCCGGTCGATGACGGTGACCGAGACCGGGGAGTCCCCCGTGGCCTGTCTCAGTCGGGAGCCGGTGAGAATGCGTGGCATGTCCTCCAGATAGGCATCCTCCGTGAGGAGCTGGATGTCGGCCTGCAGGCCCGGTGTGGCGGCCATCCCCGCCAGGGTGACTGTCAGAGCGACAAGGCATTGGCCTGGCCGGAAATGGCGGCGCGAAAATGACATTGGTCTGAATCCCCTGTGAAATGAGGCCTTCTGGTCCCCGGATAATCAGATTCCGCCACGTCCACGCGGGTGCCTGCCCATTTCATGGTTCAGTCGAGCCATGCAGGCGAGGGAAACGCAGTGGCCGGATTGTTCTCTGCCTAAGATACCGCTTGCATCGTGACGGGTCTATTCCGGGCGCTGCCCGGGTGTGGGCCTGTGGGCCCGGGCAGCGGCGGGAATTCAACGGCAGGCGCGGGTCTCCCGGCGATCGGTCGTCAGCATGCGAATCATCCACCGGCGGTGGTCATTTGCTACACTGCCGCCTGATCATCGGGAGGACGCCTTGAACATACTCGCATTTGATATCGAGACGGTGCCGGACACAGAATCCGGGCGCCGGATTCTGGATCTGGGTGACCTGGACGATGCCGACACAGGCCGGGCCATGTTGCATCGGCGCCGTCAGGAAACCGGCGGGCGTGATTTCCTGCCACTGCATCTGCACCGGATCGTGGCCATTTCCGTGGCTTTGCGCCAGAAAGACCGCTTCAAGGTCTGGACACTGGGTGAAGCGGATGCCAGTGAGGGAGAGATCGTGGCGCGCTTCTTTGAAGGCCTGGAGCGATTTCAGCCGGACCTGGTCTCCTGGAATGGTTCCGGCTTTGACCTTCCCGTGCTGCATTACCGGGCCCTGTATCACGGCATTGCCGCGCCCACCTACTGGGAGACTGGCGACAATGCCCAGCCGTTTCGATTCAATAACTACCTGAACCGCTTTCACTGGCGACACCTGGACCTGATGGACGTGCTGGCGGGCTATCAGGCACGTGCCACCGCCAAACTGGACGAAGTGGCCGTGATGCTGGGGCTCCCGGGCAAGCTGGGCATGCACGGGAGTCTGGTCTGGGATCGAATCCTGGAAGGTGACATCGGGGCGGTGCGTGACTACTGCGAGACGGATGCCCTGAACACCTATCTGGTGTTCCTCCGTTTCGAGTTCATGCGTGGTCGCCTGGGTGCCGGAGCGTATGAGGAAGAACAGGAACGGGTTCGCCAGTTCCTGAAGGACAGTGAGGGCGAGCATTTTCGTCAGTTTCTCAAGCAGTGGCACAGCCAGCCGGTCTGGCAGGGGCAGTAGGCGTGGGACGCAGAAAGACCGAGCTGGAACTTGAAATCGACATCCGCGATCTGGCTCACGACGGACGTGGTGTGGGCAGCGGCGAGAACGGCAAGACCTTCTTTGCCCACGGCGCATTGCCCGGTGAGCGTGTGCGCGTACGACGGGAGAAGAAACGTCGCGACCGGGACGAGGGTGTCACGCTGGAAGTGCTCACGCCCTCGGCGGATCGCATTGAACCCCGCTGCCAATATTTCGGCCAGTGCGGAGGTTGTGCACTGCAACACCTGTCCATCGAATCCCAGCGCACTAGCAAGCAACAGGCGCTGCTGGCCCAGATGCGCCGCCTGGGGGGAGTGGCCCCGGAAACCGTGCTGCCGACCCTGACTGGCCCGGAATGGGGATACCGGCGACGCGCCCGTCTGGGCGTGAAGGACGTACCGCGGAAGGGACGGGTGCTGGTGGGCTTCCGTGAGCGGCGGACTCCCTACGTGACCGACATGAATCGGTGCGAAGTGCTCATACCGGAGGTGGGTGGTCGTCTCGAGGCCCTTTCGGATCTGGTGGGGCGTCTTTCTGTCCGGGCCCGGCTTCCGCAGATCGAAGTGGCGGCGGGAGATGACGACATTGCTCTGGTTTTGCGCCATCTGGACCCATTGAGTGATGAGGATCTGTGCCTTCTCGCGGAGTTCGAGCATGAAAGCGGCTTCTGGATCTACCTTCAGCCGAAGGGGCCGGACACTGTGACGGCCCTGAGTGATGCCGCGCCTCCCCTGAGTTATCGCCTGGACAGCCATCAGGTGGAGATTCGCTTTCTGCCCACCGATTTCATCCAGATCAATCGCGAGATCAATCGCAAGATGATTGATCAAGCCCTGGAGTGGCTGGGCGCCGGCAAGGATGACACCGTGCTGGATCTGTTTTCCGGGCTGGGGAACTTTTCCCTGCCCATTGCCAGGGCCGGCTCGACCGTCACCGCCGTCGAAGGAGAAGCCGGCCTGGTGGGGCGCGGCCGGGAAAACGCCGAACGCAATGGCCTGGGGGATCGGGTGGATTTCCATGTAGCCAATCTGTTCGAGGATGTCACCCGGGAAAGCTGGGCCCGGCGGGAATACCGCCTTGCCGTGCTGGACCCGCCTCGCAGTGGTGCCCGCGAAATCATCCCGCAGCTGCCGAAGATGGGTGTGGAACGAATTGTCTATGTTTCCTGCCATCCGGCGACCCTGGCCCGTGATGCCGGCCAGCTGGTGAACGATCAGGGGTACCGCCTGATCGCCGCCGGCATCATGGACATGTTTCCCCATACCGGCCATGCCGAGGCCATGGCCGTATTCGAGCGCTGACATGGCCCGTGAGATCGAACGCAAGTTTCTGGTACGAAATGATGACTGGCGGGCCGTTGTCCAGGATCGACAGCATTTCCGCCAGGGGTATCTGACCGATCATCGTCATGGCAAGGCCTCGGTACGACTGCGGCTGCGAGGTGAGCAGGCGGAGCTGAACATCAAGAGCCTGGAGCTGGGTGTCAGCCGTCAGGAATACGAGTATCCCATTCCGGCAACAGAGGCGCGCGAGATGCTGGACCACCTCTGCCCTGGACCACAGGTCGAGAAGTTTCGGCACTGGGTGCATGACTCGGGCCATATCTGGGAGGTCGACGAGTTTCTCGGGGACAACAGCGGGCTGGTGGTGGCCGAAGTGGAACTGGAGCGGGAAGATCAGACCGTCAATCGCCCGCACTGGCTGGGTCCTGAGGTTACCCATCTGGAGCGCTATTACAACGTGGCGCTGATTACCCACCCCTACCGTCAGTGGACAGTCGCCGAAAGGGAGGCCGTGGATGCCGGGTGAGCGGCACATCCGCATCAGCATTCCGGAGCAGCGCCTGTGGCTGCTGGAAGGCGAACGCTGCCTCAGGGAATGGCCGGTTTCCACTGCCAGGAATGGCCCGGGGGAGCAGCGGGACAGCGGTTGTACCCCCCGCGGCCGGCACGTCATTCGTGCCATGATCGGGGCGGGACAACCCATCGGGGCCGTTTTCGTGGGCCGGCGTCCCACCGGTGAGATCTGTGACGAGGCATGCTTTGCCCGTCAGCCGGAGCGCGATTGGATTCTCACCCGTATACTCTGGCTGTCGGGTCTGGAGCCGGGTCGCAACCGCTTCGGGACTGTAGACAGCATGCGGCGCTTCATCTACATCCATGGCACACCCGATGCCTTTCCCATGGGCGTGCCGCTTTCCAAGGGCTGCATTCGCATGCGCAATGAAGCCGTGGTAGAACTCTTTGATCGGGTGTCACCGGGCACTCTGGTCACCATCAGGGGGTAGGGCATGGTCGCAGGGCCGGTCATGATTGACCTGAAGGGCAGCGAACTGACGTCTGAAGAGACAGAGTTGCTGCGTCATCCCGCTGTCGGGGCAGTCATTCTCTTCACGCGAAATTTCGAGTCCCCCGGCCAGCTCTCGGGGCTGATCGCCTCCATCCGGGCCGCGCGTGAGACGCCATTGCTGATCGCCGTGGATCAGGAAGGCGGGCGGGTGCAGCGTTTCCGTGAGGGATTCACGCGTCTGCCGCCCATGGCGGCTCTCGGTGCCCTGTATGAAGAACAGTCCGCTCAGGGGCTGCAGATGGCGGAAGCCTGCGGCTGGGTCATGGCGCGTGAGTTGCGCGGGCATGGTGTGGATCTCAGTTTCGCCCCCGTGGTCGATCTGGATTTTGGTGCCAGCGCCGTCATCGGTGACCGGGCCTTTCATGACGATCCGGATGTGGTCTTCCGCCTTGCCCGGGCCCTCATGGCGGGCATGCATGCCGGTGGCATGGCGGCCACCGCCAAGCACTTTCCCGGCCATGGCGGTGTCGTCGCTGATTCCCATGTGGATTCGCCGGTGGAAGAACGGAGCCTGAGTGATCTGCGCCAATGGGACATGATTCCCTTCTTCCGCCTTGCGAAAATGGATCTGCCCTCCGTCATGATGGCCCATGTGGTCTACCCGGATGTGGATGGCCTGCCCGCCAGTTTTTCCGGACGCTGGATTCAGGACATTCTTCGCCATGAGTTGAATTTCGGCGGGGCGGTGATCGCCGATGATCTGTGCATGGCCGGTGCCGCGGTCATCGGTAGTGCCCCTGATCGTGCCCGAGCGGCGCTGGAGGCAGGTTGCGATCTGCTGCCGGTATGCAATGACCGGGCGGCTGCCATAGCCGTCATCGACGCCGTGGGGGAGCCTGATCTACCGGCGACACGCCTGCGGTTGACCCGCCTCCTCGGACATGACGGACAGCCGTCCAGCCCCGGGCTTTCCCTGGGGTGGCAGGAGGCCTGCAAACGGGTTGCCGAGCTGTCGAACGGGTATGCATGACGCTTTCCACTCCCTCTTTTGGGAAACGCGCGTCTGTGCCGACAATGCAGCTGCAAGGAAATACCGATAATGAATGAAGTGACGGATCTGGTTGAAACCATTGGCGAGGTCATTCCCCTGGACTGGAGCACCATTATCCAGATCGGGGTGGTCATCTTCGTCACGGCGGTGCTCGATCTGGTGGTGCGAAGTGCTTTCCTTCGCCTTGAGCGAAAGGCGAATGAAAGCGATCGCGTCTGGGACGACGCCTTTGCTTCCATGGCCCGGCGGCCGGCGCGCATCGCCATCTGGGTGGTTGGCATCAGCTTTGCCGTTGGCCTGATCGGTGAGGACATTCGCGCCGGCATCCTCGATCCGGTGCCGGACATCCGCAATGTCATTCTGATCGGTATTGTGGCCTGGACGTTGATACGAATCGTTCGGCGCATCGAGGCCAAGCTGGTGTCACGCTGGTATGCGGAAGGCGAGAGCGTGGATCAGACCACGGTGGACGCGGTCAGCAAGCTGCTGCGCATCACCATTCTGGTGTCTGCCGGCCTCATCGCGCTACAGACACTGGGCGTCAGTCTGACCGGCCTGCTGGCCTTCGGGGGCATCGGCGGCCTGGCCATCGGCTTTGCGGCCCAGGATCTGCTGTCGAATTTCTTCGGTGGTCTGACCATCTATCTGGAGCGTCCCTTCTCGGTCGGCGACTGGGTGCGTTCGCCGGATCGGGAGATCGAGGGCACGGTAGAGGAGATTGGCTGGCGGAGAACGGTCATTCGTACTTTTGACCTGAGGCCCCTGTACGTTCCCAACGCAGTGTTCAACCAGATCTCCCTGGAGAACCCTTCCCGCATGTTCCACCGTCGCATTTTCGAGACCATTGGGGTGCGGTACGACGATTTCTCTCGCATCGAAGGCATTCTGAAGGATATCCGACAGATGCTGGACGAGCATGACGAGATCACCAAGGAACGAACGTTGATGGTCAACTTCAATACTTACGGTGACTCTTCGCTGGATTTCTTTATCTATTGCTTCACCGAGACCAGAGTCTGGACGGAGTTCCATGCAGTGAAGGAAGATGTACTCATCAGGGTGGGACAAATCATCGAGAAGCATGGTGCCGAGATTGCCTTCCCCACGCGAACCCTGCATGTCCCTGAACAGATTGTGATGGATCCGGCCGGTGAAGATTCACCACAGTCCCGGCAAGAAGGAGCGCGGCAATGACCTCGGAAACCAGTCATGGTCCCAGTGAAGACTGGATGGATCTTCCGGAAACGGCCGAACTGATTCATGACCAGCATGCCGTGGCCACGGCCTATGACGAAATGGCCGCGGCCATCAACCGGGATTGGGCGGGTACCGAACCGCTGGTTCTGCCAGTCATGCTGGGTGGACTGGTTCCGGCCGGCCAGTTGTTGCCCAGACTGCTTTTTTCCCTGCAACTGGAAAGCATTCATGCCACCCGCTATGGCGGTGGCACCCGGGGTGGCGAGCTCAACTGGGTGGCCCGGCCCCGTTCCAGTCTGAAGGGGCGCAGCGTGCTGCTGATCGACGACATTCTCGATGAGGGGCTGACTCTCAAGGCCCTGGTAAAATATTGTCATGAGGAAGGGGCTGCTCGGGTCGGTACCGCCGTGCTGGTTCGAAAGAAGCGGGACAAGGCGCCGGCCATCGAGGCGGATTATTATGGGCTGGAAGTTCCTGATCGCTATGTATTCGGTTGTGGCATGGACCTGTATGAATACCATCGGCAATTGCCGGCCATCTATGCCATCTGATGGCAGGGGGCTGGCTTTCCGCGGGGCACTTTTGGCTCGAACAATGCGAAGCAGATAAACGGGATTCCCTATGACGCGATTGGCAATCATCGGTGGTACCGGCCTCACCGAACTGGATGGTCTGGAGATCACTCACCGCGAAGTGGTGTCCAGCCCCTATGGTGAGCCCTCGGGGCCGGTCATTCACGGCCGCCTGTTCGGTACTGATGTGATTTTCATGGCACGACACGGTCACGGCCATACCATTCCGCCCCATGAAGTGAACTATCGGGCCAATCTGTGGGCCCTGCGCAAGGTGGGTGTGGAGCAGGTGCTTGCCGTGGCGGCGGTCGGGGGCATTCGAGCCGACATGCAGCCCGGTGGAGTGGCCATTCCCGACCAGATTGTCGATTACACCTGGGGCCGGGAGCATACCTTCTTCGAGGGTGAGCTGGATGCGGTGACCCATATCGATTTCACCGAGCCCTATTGCCCGACGCTTAGAGCCCGCCTCCTGGCTGCGGCGGATGCCGCCGGGGTTGAGGTGGCCCGGGGAGGTGTCTATGCCGCCACCCAGGGGCCACGGCTTGAGACGGCGGCAGAGATCAACCGCCTGGAGCGGGAGGGCTGTGACATGGTGGGGATGACCGGCATGCCCGAAGCGGCACTGGCCCGTGAGCTGGGGCTGTCCTATGCCTGTTGTGCCGTAATCGCCAACTTTGCGGCCGGTCGCGGTGACCAGGACATTCATGCGGATATTGAAGCCCATCTCAGCGCCGCGCTGGAGCGGGCTCGGGCATTGATGGCAGAGCTGTTGAAGAACGGGGCCTGACGGCCCCGAAGCCATGTCGGTCAGTCCTGTTCCCGGTCGATGCGCAGCAGCACCCCGAAGCGCGGGTGATCGAGATAATGAAGCTGCCCCAGGCGAACTCGCCGGCTCTCGTTCAGTCGATAACCGGGAAACGGTTCGCTTTCTTCTTCCTGCTGATATTCCTCGAAGCTGATCTGTCCGGCGAGCAGGGCTTCAAGGCGATGCAGACGCTGCCGGGCCTGTTCTGCCGGGCTGGGGGTGGCATCTTCAACCGGATTGAAGATCAGATCCGCTGACACATGGAAATAACGGTTGCGAAAGACGCGCAGGGTGCCGTCCAGCGGCTGACTGACGCGGATCCGCTCAGCCGCTTCGTCCCTGTCCTGGTCCGGCTGATCCAGCAGGTGCTCGTCCGCAAAGACCCGTCGCCTCGGTTCACCGTCATCGGCCGTGGTCGCCTCACCGGCAGGGCGTTCATCCAGTTGCAGACGAATCAAGGGGCTTTCCTGGCGTTCCCGTTCCGGAAACACCCAGCGCTCATGCCGCAGCACTCGGTAATCACGGGAATCTCCCAGCCGCTCGGCTGCCCGATTGAGCTGCAGGTCGCTGCTGCGACGTTCCAGGCGCAGCTCACGGGCCGGATCGCTGTCCAGTTCCACCGCTTCGTGGATGGCCGGCAGGCCCGGTCGGGCAGGCCAGCGCTCCTCCTCGTGTCCGGCGTTATTGCTTCGTTCGAAGACAATGAACTCCACGGACAGGCGCGGACCGTTCTGCTCGTCGGCCGCATCATCGGCGGCCAGGGCGAGTGGCGTGGTCATGCCACTGCAGATCAGCAGGGCGAGCAGAAACCATCCGGGGCGGTTGCCGGAAACGGTGTCGGGGGCGTTGCGAGCGCATGAATGCATGATCAGCCAGCCTTTCTCTGTGATTCGGCGGGTTTCAGTTGCCCAATGATACCGCGGAGGAACTGAATTCGCTCATCCCGGTCGGGCAGGGGCAGGGTGAAGCGCAGCCGGGTCTGACCGTCCAGGCGGAACTGACGCGGCTGCTTCTGAACCATCTCGATCAATGCAATGGCATCAATGGCCGGATTTTCGTCGAATTCGAGTCGACCGCCGTCCGGCCCCGCTTCCACCATCCGGATGCCAAGTGGACGGGCCAACTGGCGGATCTGTGCCGTGAGAAAGAGGTTCTTCGCGTAATCGGGCAGCAATCCGAAACGGTCGATCATCTCCACCTGAAGCTCCTTCAGGCTCTCCTCACCCTCGGCACTGGCAATCCGCTTGTAGAGGGTCAGGCGGGTGTGCACGTCGGGCACATAGTCTTCCGGCAGCAGAGCAGGTACTCCCAGTTCCACTTCCGGGCCGTGATTCAGGGGTTTCTCGAGATCCGGTTCTTCCCCGGATTTGAGCGCCTTAACCGCCCGCTCCAGCAATTCGGTATAGAGGCTGAAGCCCACTTCGTGAATCTGCCCGCTCTGCTCGTCGCCCAGCAATTCGCCGGCGCCGCGAATCTCCAGATCGTGAGTGGCCAGCGTGAAGCCCGCGCCAAGGTCCTCCAGTGACTCGATGGCCTCCAGGCGCTTGAGGGCGTCCTTGGTCATGGCATTACGGGGCGGCGTCAGCAGATAGGCATAGGCACGGTGATGGGAGCGGCCCACCCGGCCACGCAACTGGTGAAGCTGTGCAAGGCCGAACTTGTCGGCCCGATTGATGATGATGGTATTGGCCGTCGGCACGTCGATGCCACTCTCAACGATGGTGGAGCAGACCAGGATATGCACCCGACGGTGATAGAAGTCCAGCATCACCCGCTCCATCTCGCTTTCCCGCATCTGGCCGTGTGCCACTTCGATCGTGGCTTCAGGCATGAGTTCACGCAGGCGATTGGCGGTGCGTTCGATGCTGCGCACTTCGTTGTGCAGGAAATAGACCTGGCCACCTCGCCGAATTTCGCGCAGACAGGCTTCCTGGATCAGCCCGTCCGACCATTCATTGACGAAGGTCTTGACCGACAGGCGTTCCGCCGGCGGAGTGGCGATGATGGACAGATCGCGAATTCCGGCCAGTGACATGTTCAGGGTGCGGGGGATGGGCGTCGCTGTGAGCGTCAGCACATCCACTTCGGCACGCAGCTGTTTCAGCCGTTCCTTGTGACGGACACCGAAGCGGTGTTCTTCGTCGATGATGACCAGACCCAGATCCCTGAATCGCACATCCCTGGACAGCAGTTTGTGGGTGCCGATGACGATGTCGACAGTGCCGTCCTCCAGTCCTTTGAGGGTGGTGCTCCTGTCCTTGCCGCTGCCCATGCGCGAAAGGGAGCGAATCCTGACGGGCCAGTCGGCAAAGCGATCCGCAAAGGTGTCGTAATGCTGGCGCCCGAGCAGGGTTGTGGGCACCAGGACGGCCACCTGCTTGCCCGCCTGCACCGCTACGAAAGCGGCCCGCAAGGCCACTTCCGTCTTGCCGAAGCCCACGTCACCGCAGACGACGCGATCCATGGGCTGCGTGGAGCGCAAGTCCCCCACCACGGCATCAATCGCGGTGGCCTGGTCCGGTGTCTCCTCGAAAGGAAAGGCCTCCTCGAACGCTCGCCGTTCACGTTCGTCCACCCGGAAAGCCGTGCCCTGGCGCGCCTGGCGGCGCGCATACAGATCCAGCAGTTCCGCCGCCACGTCCCGGGCCTTCCGGGCTGCACGCTTGCGGGCCTTGTCCCACTGGTCGGAGCCAAGACGGTGGAGTGGGGCATTCTCAGGGCTGGTGCCGGTATAACGGCTGATGAGGTTGAGCGACGCCACCGGGACATACAGTTTGTCGCCCCCTGCATACTCCAGGGTCAGGAATTCGGTTGGATCCTTGCCCACGGTCAGGGTCTGCAACCCGATGTAGCGTCCAACGCCATGTTCCTCATGGATGACGGGCGCGCCCTCGGAAAGATCGGTCAGGTCGCGGATGACCGCTTCCGGGTCTTTTGCCGCCCGCCGGCGGCGACGCTGCTGGCTGGCCCGCTCGCCGAACAGTTGTGGTTCGGCAATCACCGCCAGACCTTCGTTCGGCAGGATCAGGCCCTCGGTCAGATCGGCGACGCAGACCCCCAGGGCTGGCTGGCGCTGCATGAAGGCATCCCAGCCGTGGACAGAAACCGGCTTGTGATCACGTTCGGCCAGGATGTCCACGAGGGCTTCCCGGCGACCGGGTGACTCCGCGGCCAGCAGCACGATCCCCTCGAAGTTGTCGATGAATTCAATCAATGCCCGGGCCGGGTCATCGGCGCGGTGATCCAGCGGCAGCCGGGGTGGTGCGAGGGTGTCGAAGTTGTCTACCGGCAGGGCCTGGGGATCATCGGCGCCCTCGCGACGTTCGAGCACCACCTGGCCGTGTCGTTCCAGGGCAGACGTCAGTTCCTCAGGGGTCAGGGCAATGGTTGCCGGCGACAGCAGAGGCCGTGTGTGATCATGGCCACGCTGCTCGAAGCGGTCGTGGATCTCCTGCCAGTGGCTGTCCACGGCACCACCGGCACCCTCGGTCAGCGCCACGGTGGCCACATCAGGCAGATAGTCGAACAGGCTGGCGGTCTGTTCAAAAAAGAGGGGAAGGTAATACTCGATGCCACCGGGCTGGTTGCCGCCGCTGATGGCCCGATAGATCTCGCTCTGCTGCGGGTCGCCCTCGAACTGCTGTCGATACCGCTGCCGGAAGTCGCGGATGGCGTCCTCGCTCATGGGGAACTCCCGCGCCGGTAGCATGCGGATACGTTCCAGTTTCTCCGTGGTCAGCTGGGTCTCGGGATCGAAGGCGCGCAGGGATTCGATCTCGTCGTCGAACAGGTCAATGCGGAACGGCTGTTGGCTGCCCATGGGAAAGACATCCACCAGTGAGCCGCGTACTGCGAACTCTCCATGTTCCATGACCTGGGAAACGGCCCGGTAGCCGGCCCTTTCGAGCTGCCCACGAAGGCCGTCGATGTCCAGGCGTTCACCCATGCTCAGCAGCAGGGATCCCCCGCTGACATAGGCCTGGGGCGGCAGACGCTGCATCAGTGTCTGTGCCGCTGTCACCACCACGCCGCGCTCCAGGCCCGGCAACCGTGCCAGGGTAGCGAGGCGATCGGAGATGATGTCCTGGTGGGGGGAGAAGACGTCGTAGGGCAGGGTCTCCCAGTCCGGGAAGAAGATCACCGGTAGCGCGTCTTCGCCGGCGAAGAAGCGCAGTTCGGCGCTGACCGCTTCGGCTTCCTGGACACTTTCGCAGACCAGCAGGACGGGCCCGCGAGCGGAGGCGGCTGCCCGTGCCAGCAGCAGGCTGCGTGCCGCCCCGTAAAGACGGCCCCAGCGGCGTCGATCGTGTGGCCCGTCCGGCAGCTGCACCGCGGGTCGGGAATCGGGGGAGGTTCCGGAGTTGCCTGTCATGGAAACAATTGCATGCTCAGCCGAAGGAAACCGCCATTATCGCATATCGGAAGCCCTGGACCGGACGCTCGGGTCCCATGATGGCGGCCGTCCGTCGGCGTTCAGGAGCGGTAGCGCCTGAGCAGGTCACCGTAGGCATCGATTCGACGGTCGCGAAGGAAGGGCCAGATGCGCCGTACCTGTTCGCAGCGGCCAAGATCCAGGGTGAGTTGGAGCAGTTCCGGCTCAGTACCGGCTTCGGCCAGAATCTCCCCCTGGGGACCCGCCACGAAACTGTGGCCCCAGAAATCGATGCCTTCCCCGGGGCGTTCCGGGTGGGGTTCATGCCCCACCCGGTTAGTGACCAGCACGGGCAGGGCATTGGCCACGGCGTGGCCGCGTTGCACGGTACGCCAGGCATCCAGTTGTCGGCCCTGTTCGGCCGCATCGTCCTCGGCGGACCAGCCGATGGCGGTGGGGTAGATCAGCATTTCCGCACCCGCCAGGGCCATCAGGCGGGCCGCCTCGGGGTACCACTGATCCCAGCACACCAGAACGCCGAGCCGACCCACCGACGTGTCGATGGGCTCAAATCCGCTGTCGCCGGGCGTAAAATAGAACTTCTCATTGAAACCCGGGTCATCCGGGATATGCATTTTTCGGTACCGGCCGGCAATGCGCCCGTCACTGTCCAGAGCCACGGCCGTATTGTGGTAGAGCCCCGCGGCGCGCTTCTCGAACAGGGAAGCGACGATGACCAGCTCCAGCTCCGCGGCAAGGCGGCCCAGGAGTTCAGTGCTATGGCCGGGAATGGCTTCCGCCAGATCAAAGCGGGCCGTGTCCTGGGTCTGGCAGAAGTAGGGACCATTGTGCAGTTCCTGAAGCAATGCCAGTCGGGCACCATTGGCGGCTGCCTCCCGAAGACGCTCTTCAATGCGACGCAGGTTGCCGTCTCGGCCACCCTGATTGCGTTCCTGAATCAATGCCACCGGCAAATGTCTCATTCGGGTCTTACCTCCATGACCGGCAGGCCCGCCTCCGCGTCAACCACACCGGCCGGGTATTGCATTGTCACGCAGTGCAGGCTGCCGCCCTGGCGAACCAGCGCCCGGCAATCAATGCCGCGAACCTGATGATCCGGATAGGCACGGGCAATGCGGTTGATGGCCACCTCGTCGGCGGGATCATTGTAGGTGGGCACCAGCACCTGCTCATTGGCGACCAGGAAATTGGCGTAGCCTCCGGGCATCCGGCGACCGCTGCTGTCCCGGATCGGCCGCGGCAGAGGCAGTGGAATCAGCTCCCGTTCCCGGCCCTGATGATCCCGCAGGCCGCGCAGGCTGTCCGCCATGGCGCTGAGGCAGGCAAAATGGCTGTCCTGCGGGTCATCGCAATACTGGTGCAGGATGGCCCCATCGGGGGCGAAGCGCGCCAGGGTATCAATATGACCATCCGTATCATCACCGTCCAGATCGCCCACATCCAGCCAGTGAATGTGCCGGGCTCCCAGCCATTCCTCGAATGCATCGCTCATGCCAGCCTGATCGAGGCCCGGGTTGCGCTTGTCATCCACGATGCAGCTTGAGCGAAGCAGAAAGTGACCGTGACCATCGGTCTCGATGGCGCCACCTTCCAGTACGATTCCGGTTGCCGTCATGGGGCAATGGCCAAACAGGCCCTGTTCATGCAGCAGCCAGGCGAGGGCATTGTCCATTTCCGCACGATAGCGTCCGCCCCAGCCATTGAACTCGAACTTGAGCAGATGGGGGCGGCCGTTCTCCATGACTGTGATGGGGGAGTGGTCCCTCGCCCAGCTATCATCGCTCGCCGCCAGAGCAAAGCGGCAGTGGCGTGAATCGGCCCCGGCCCGGGCGAGCTCGGCACTGATCCGCTTACGTTCCTCGTCGTCACGGGCGATGATCAAGACGGTCTGATGCAGGGAAAGCACGGTGGCAATGCGTGTGAAACAGTCACGGGCAGGACCCAGGTTCTGTTCCCAGTCACCCTGGTCGTGTGGCCAGGTGAGCTGTACGGCACTTTGAGGCTCCCATTCGGCCGGGAGCCTGTAGGCATGATTCATGGTCAGCGGTCGTCGTCACGGATGACGCTGTGAAGCACAAGATGGTGTTCGAAGTAGACGCTGAAGTCGCGATAGTCCCAGCGGGTAATGGGCGGATCACCCACCGGGCCGCGAACATCACGGGGCTCACCGTAGACGTCCCGGACATTGTCCATGGTCATGCCTCGGGTCGGCACAGCGACCGAGCGCTGCTCCGGGTCTTCCACCCGGAGGCGGTCACCACCCGGGCGGGGTTCGGCCACGGCGAGCGTGGTCACGGTGATGGCCGCGATGGACGCAACCATGAGCAGGGCAAGTCTGGAAGTCATGATGAGGAAGTCCCCGAAAGTCACTGACGTTACGGGAAATATAGCAGTCGCTGCCGGGCAGGGAAAGGGCGTCCACCCTCTGATATAGTGGGTCGCCGGAATTGCCCTGCCCGCCATGGCCGGAGATACATGGAATTCGATCCCCCACTGCAGTCCGGGCGACTCATCCGCCGATACAAGCGTTTTCTGGCCGACGTCGTTCTGGATGATGGTCGCCGTGTCACGGCGCACTGCCCGAATACCGGCTCCATGCTCGGTTGCCGGGCGCCGGGGCTGCGAGTCTGGCTCAGCCCGGCCGATCGCCCCGGACGCAAGCTGCGGTGGACCTGGGAGCTGGTGGAGACCGGTACGGGGGCGCTCGCCGGCATCCACACCGGGCGCAGCAATGCCCTGGTGGTGGAGGCCATCAAGAGCGGGCGCATTCCGGAGCTGGCCGATTATCAGCAGCTGCGGCGTGAAGTCCGGCATCCGTCCGGCGGGCGCACTGATATTGTGCTGGAGAAGCCGGGCAGGCGTTGTTGGGTCGAGGTGAAGAATGTGACCGCCGGGGCCGGAGCCGGGCGGGCATTGTTTCCGGACGCCGTGAGTACCCGTGCCGTGCGGCATCTGGCACACCTTCGTGCTTCGGCGGCGGCTGGTGAGCGGGCCGTTCTGCTCTTCTGTGTGCAACGTGAGGACGTGGCCGTGGTCGAACCGGCGCGGGCCATTGATCCGGCGTATGCCGATGCCCTGGCTGCCGCCGCCGATGCCGGTGTGGAAGTGCTGGCTTACGGCGCGAGCCTGTCACCACGCGGCATTCGCCTGGACCGGCGGCTCACGGCGCGGACCCGTGACCAGGTCCACGCTATCCACAATCACCCAGCTATGGTTTAATCCCGCCCCATGTTCAGACCCTACGAAATTTTTGTCGGCCTTCGCTATCTTCGCGCCAAGCGCCGCAATCACTTCATCTCCTTCATCTCGCTCACTTCCGTGCTCGGGATCACTGTTGGCGTGATGGCGCTGATTACCGTGATGTCGGTAATGAACGGTTTTGAGAAGGAACTGCGTGAACGCATTCTCGGCATGGTCTCCCATGCAAGCATCACCAGTTATGGTGGACGGATCGAGGAATGGGAAAACATCCGGGACCGCATCATCGTGGATCAGCGGGTACTGGGTGCGGCCCCCTTCATTGAAAAGGAAGGCATGCTCGCCCGTGACGGTCAGCTTAGCGGCGGCATGGTGCGCGGTATTCTGCCCGAGCATGAGCCCTCCGTTTCCGATGTGGGCGAGAAGATGATTCAGGGTGACATGAGTCAGCTTGTCGCCGGCGAGTATCGTGTCATTCTCGGCAGCGAGCTGGCACGTGCCCTGCGGGTGGGGCTGGGTGACCGGGTTTTTCTTCTGGTGCCCGAGGGCAATATCACCGTGGCCGGATTTCGCCCACGCATGCGACGCTTCGAGGTGGTGGGCCTGTTCGAAGTCGGCATGTATGAATACGACCGCAGCCATGCCTTCATCCATCTGGATGACGCACGCAATCTCTACCGTTTTGGTGACGAGATCAGCGGGCTTCGCCTGAAGCTGGACGATATGTTCCGGGCACCGGCGGTGGCGCGGGACATTGCCGCCAGTCTTGGCCGCGGGCATTTCGTGCGGGATTGGACACGGCAGCATGCCAATTTCTTTGCGGCCCTGCAGATCGAGAAGACGGTCATGTTCATCATCCTCTTCCTGATCGTTGCCGTCGCGGCGTTCAACATCATTTCCACGCTGGTCATGGTGGTCAATGACAAGCGCTCGGACATTGCCGTTCTGCGAACCATCGGCAGTACACCCCGTTCCATCATGGCCGTATTCATCGTGCAGGGGACGGTCATCGGTTTCGTGGGTACACTACTGGGGCTGGCCTTCGGCGTCACATTGGCCCTGAACGTGGATCAGATCGTGCCCTGGCTGGAAGAGCTGTTCCAGACCGAATTCCTGCCGGCGGATGTCTACTACATCAGTGATCTGCCCTCGGAGCTGCGTTGGCCCGATGTGGGGCGCATCGCCGGCATCGCCTTCACGCTTTCCGTGCTGTCGACGCTGTATCCGGCGTGGCGCGCTTCACGCACCCAGCCGGCGGAGGCTTTGCGTTATGAATGAGCCAGACAAGGCGCGGGATGCGAAGACCGTGGACAGTGCCCTGAGCAGGGCGGCCATCGGCTGCCACAATCTCAGCCGGGCCTTCAGCGATGCCGGTGACCGGGTCGAGGTTCTGCACGCGGTAACCCTTGCCATACAACCGGGTGAAACGGCTGCCATTCTCGGGGCCTCCGGATCCGGCAAGAGTACGCTGCTGCACCTGCTCGGCGGTCTCGATCAGCCAACGGAAGGTGAGGTCTGGGTCAACGGCCAGCCCATGCATGAACTCAGTGATGCGGAGCGCGGACGCTTGCGAAATCGTTCCATCGGCTTCGTCTACCAGTTCCATCATCTGCTCCCCGAGTTCACGGCCCTTGAAAATGTGGCCATGCCCTTGCTGGTTCGGCGGGAAGGCACGGCGCTGGCCCGTGGGGCGGCTGGAGAATTACTGGAAGCCGTCGGTCTCGGGCATCGCCTCGGGCACAAGCCGGGGGAGCTGTCGGGTGGGGAACGTCAGCGGGCAGCCATTGCCCGCGCCCTGGTGACACGTCCCGCCGTGCTGCTGGCGGATGAGCCCACGGGCAACCTGGATTCGCGGACCGGCGAGCAGGTGGCGGATCTCATGCTGTCACTGAACGCAGAGTTGGGTACGGCACTGGTTATGGTAACCCATGATCGGGCGCTGGCTGCCCGAATGTCCACTATTCACGAGCTGGAGGATGGCTGGCTCAAGGCCTGAGCAGCCGGGCCGGAAGAATTTCCGGTCAGTCAGGCTGAATCACCGTCCGGTTTTCTCCGTTTCCGTCTTCGGAAACGGATGCCCATTAGCCGTCGCCGGGCCCGCCGGGTACGGAATCGCCGAACCAGGGAAATCCGCCACAGGACATTGATCGTCACCGCGGCCAGTACCCCGGTGATCACCCCCAGCGTCAGGCAGCCGGTAATCAGTGGCAGCCCGACCCGACCGACCTCTTCCCAGATCATGGCCAGGCCAAAATCCAGATCTTCGGTGCGTGTCGGCTGTTGCAGCATGAGGTTGCCAAGCCCATAGGCCAGCACCATCATCGGGCCCATGCTGATGGGGTTGGAGATGAAGCTGGCCAGGATGGCGACCGGCAGGTTGACCCGCAGAAAGGCGACCAGGGCGATGATGACGATGGTCTGAAAGGGGATCGGCAGCCAGGCCGTAAACAGGCCCACGCCGAAGGCCTTTGCCGTACTGCGGCGGCTCAGGGCCCACAGACCCGGGTCACTGAGGAGGGCGGCAAACGGTCTGAACAGGCGATACTCCGCCAGGATTTCCCTGGTGGGCATATGGCGCTTGAAAAAGGACCTGGGCATACCGCATCCTTGAGCGAGTTGGCCAGAAGGCCGGAAAGGGCCGCGACGGACTGCCGCCGTGGCTATTGTAACGAAAGCGGGCCGGAACTCAGCACTTCATGTCGGGGAAAACGTGAAGGCGCTGTGATCGGCCCTGATGGGCGCATGGACGCATTGGGGACTCGTCATGCCGGCTTTCAGTCTCGGGCTGTTTCTTGCCTGCCTGGCACTGGTCTGGATATCCGGACTCAGTGCAATGTGGTGGCTGGCGAGCCTCTTCGTCCTGCTCCTCCTGTTGCTACTCCTGTCAGACGTTCGTCAGCGTGGATTGTTTCTTGGTGGCCTGTTTCTCGGAAGCGTCGTCACCGTGCTGCATATCGCCTACTTTCTGCCCTTGCAGGGAGGCGACTTTCCGGAAGAGAGTCTTGCGGTCGGAAGTATCGAGGGTCTGGTCGCGCATGATCGGGGCGGGGTGCGTTTCGATTTTCTCCTGGAGGGTGATGATACGCCGCCCCGAAGCATTCGGGTTCGCTGGTCCCATCCGCCGATGCCACCGTCCAGTGGTGAACGATGGATGCTGCCTTTGCGCTTTGAACAGACGCAGCGGCCGCGTCTTGACGGCGAGTTCGATCACGCCCGATGGCGTTTTCGCCACGGCATTGCCAACACCGCTCGTGTCGATCCGCGTGCAACGGCCATTCGCCTGGAAGGGAGCGGGGGAGGGCTACATCGGTTCAGGGAACGCTTGTCCCTCGCCCTGGATGAGTCACTCGATGGCAGCGAAGCGGCCGCCCTGATACGTGGCGTGACCGTGGGCGATCGTAGCGGGTTTTCGCCCGGACAGTGGGCCGTCCTCAACGCCACCGGGACGACGCACCTGGTCGCCATCTCAGGGCTGCATATCGGGCTGGTGGGCGGCCTCATCTTCGCATTGTTGCGCACCCCGGCACGTTATCTTCCGGGTCACTGGCCGGCGGTGCTGCTGGCGGGCGGAGCAGCGCTGGCCGGGGCGGCCCTGTATGCCGCACTCGCCGGGTTTGCCCTGCCCACGCGCCGTGCCCTGATCATGTTCGCCTGTCTGGTCTTTCTGCTTGCGCTGAGGCGACGGACATCGGTGACCGCCGGACTGGCCACGGCCGGGGCCCTTGTGCTGCTGCTGGATCCGCTGGCTGTCATGGATGCCGGCTTCTATCTGTCCTTCGCGCTGGTGGGTCTGGTTTTGATGGTGGTATCGGCGGGAGACCGGCCCGCCCCCGTGAATACTTTCGTCCGGGTCCAGTGGGTAACCGGTCTGGCCGTTCTGCCCCTGTTGCTGATCTTCTTCGCCCAGGGCCCTCTCTCGAGCCCCCTGGCCAATGCACTGGCCGTACCGGTATTCAGCTTCCTGGTGGTTCCGGTATCGCTGATTGCGGCTTTGATGCTCAGTGTCGGCTGGGCGGACCTGGCGCAATGGCCGCTGGCGGCGGCAGAGGCCGTTCTGGACTGGCTGTGGCCCCTGCTTGAGGTTCTGGCGGAAGGGCCCACGCTGGCAGCGAATCAGACACACCCCGGTATCCTGTCGCTGGGGCTGTTGGCAGCCCTGGGCCTGGTTCTGCCCGGTCCGCTCTGGTCCCGTCTGGCGCTCACTCTGGCGCTACTGCCGGTCCTGGTCGGTGTTCAGGGCCCACCGCGAACCACCATCGAACATTGGTCACTGACATCGGCGAACCAGCACCCGGGGGCGATTCGGCGCGTCACCCTGCCACAGGGAACACTCATCCACGTTAGCGGTGATGCTCGCAGCATCGATTACTCCGTACGGCGCTGGCTCTGGCAGCAGGGGGGTGCAGGCGACAGTATTCTGGTACTGGAAGCGGGGGAAGGGCTTGGGCCCGGCCGGCTGGACGGCCTGATGGAGGCCTGGGGTGAAGGGCGAGTGTTTCTCGCGGATGCCGGTCGGGTCAGCCCCGGCAATGCCCGTTTTTGCAGCGCCGGCGAGGTGGGTCCATTTCGGCTGCACAGGGATCGCCATGCCACGGCATCCCGATGCCGGGTGTCCTGGGAGCAGCAGGGTCAGCGGTGGTGGCTGGACAGCACGGGGCTGTATTGGTCGCCGGGCAATGGAATTGACTGTCAGGCCATCCTGGACTGGCCGATGCGGCTGCGGATGGAAGTGGGACGGGAAGGGCGTCTCAAGGCCAGGTCGGCGCGTCGCTACTGGTGGCGCTGGTCGGGAGCGGCGATTTCGGGGCACGAGGCAAATACAGTATCATGCAGCGGCATCGAAGGTGTTGCCCGTATTCGGGCCGCCGTAAAGGAATGATCCGCAGGCCTCAAGGCGATTCCTGCCTGGCCAGTAACCGGGAGCACAAGAGACACTCATGCTTGAACTGATCCAGGCCGGCGGCTGGTTGATGCTGCCCATCATTCTCTGTTCCGTGATTGCCGTGGGGATCATCGCTGAACGCCTCTGGACGTTACGCCGCAATCGCGTGACACCACCGCATCTGGCCGCCGAGGCCTGGCGCTGGCTGCAGAAGGGCGAGCTGAGCGACGACCACGTCAAGGCACTGCGCAACAATTCCCCCCTGGGCCGGATTCTGGCCGCCGGTCTGGCCAACCGCCACGGCGACCGCAATCTCATCAAGGACACGGTGGAAGACGTCGGCCGTCATGTGGTGCACGAACTGGAACGTTATCTGAATACCCTGGGCACGATTGCCGCCATCACCCCGCTGCTCGGTCTGCTGGGCACGGTGATCGGCATGGTGCGGGTATTCACCGCCATTACGGCCCATGGTGTCGGTGATCCGGGTGCCTTGGCGGGCGGGATCTCGGAAGCGCTCCTCACTACGGCCGCCGGGCTCACCGTGGCCATTCCCTCGCTGATTGCCTACCGCTATCTGCGTGGCAAGGTGGATGAACTGGTGGTGGACATGGAACAGGAAGCCATGAAGCTCGTGGATGCGCTCAGCGGGCAGCCCGGGAGAAGGGCATGAATCTGAGGCCCCGTCGTTCCGAGGAGCCGGAGGTCAATCTCACGCCATTGATTGACGTGGTGTTTCTGCTGCTCGTGTTCTTTATGGTCTCTACCACTTTCGTGCGTGAAGCCGATCTGGAAATCATTCTTCCACAGGCCTCGCTGGAGGGGGCGCCCGAGCAGGACGAGCGTCAGCTCGAGATCATCGTCTCGGCCGACGGGCATTACTATGTCAATGGGCGCGAACTGGTGAACAGTCGTCCGTCCACCCTGGATAGTGCCATACGTCGCCTCGTGGGGGATGAGCGCAGACTGCCGGTCACCATTCGTGCGGACGCCAATGCCTCCCATCAGTCGGTGGTGACGGTCATGGATGTGGCCGGCCGCCTCGGTTTTTCAAGGATTCAGATCGTCACCGCGGAACTGCGGGAAGAAGGCGACCAGGAATGAAGCGACAGCAATGAACAAGGCTCAGTCAGCAAATCCCATGCCCAGCCATTACCAGGATGCCGAGCCCTTGCAGGTCTACCGACGTCTGCTCGGCTATGTCGTGCCCCATTGGCGAATCTTTCTGCTGGCTGTGGTCACCATGGGGATCTTTGCGGTCTCACAGGCTGGCTTTCCGGCGCTGCTCAAACCACTCATGGACGATACCCTGGTTGCCCGCGATCCCGAATCCATGCGCATCATGCCGATCTTGCTGCTGGGTCTTTTCATCATTCGAGGCATCACCGGTTTTTTGTCCACCTTTTCCATGAGCTGGGTGGGGCGTCGCGTGATCAAGCAGTTGCGAACCGAGACGTTCCGGCAGTTGCTGTCCTTGCCGGTGAGTTACTTCGACCAGTCATCTTCCGGCATGCTCGTGTCCAAGCTGACGTACAATATCGAGCAGATTGCCGAGTCCGTAACCAAGGCCATCACTGTCCTTGTGCGGGACAGTCTCTCGGTTCTTGCTCTGTTTGCCTGGATGCTCTGGATCAGTCTGCCGCTCACTGCCTTTCTGCTGGTAACCGTGCCTCTGTTGATGGGCCTTGTGCGATATGTCAGCAAGCGTTTTCGCAAATACAGCGCTCGTATCCAGCACTCCATGGGCGATGTCACCCGGGTCGCGGAGGAAGTGATCGGCGGACAGCGTGTCGTGAAGGTGTTCGGCGGACAGCATTACGAAGCCGGGCGGTTCGAAGAGGTCAATGAGCGCAATCGCCGCATGCATATGCGCCTGGTGGCAACAGAAGCGGGCAGTGTGCCGTTAGTGCAGCTGATCGCCGGTGTGGGGATCGCGGGGATCATCTATTTCGTCACTTTGCCCGGTGTCATGGATCGCATCACCGTGGGAGCCTTCGTTTCCTTTCTGGGGGCTGTCATGCTCCTGATGGCACCTCTTCGCAACCTTGCCAACATCAATGCCGTCCTGCAGAAGGGTATTGTTGCCGCCCAGAGTGTGTTCGAACTGCTGGACACCCCATCCGAGGATCCGGGCGGCAGCCAGCGATTGAAGCGGGCGCGGGGCGAGATTCATTTCGACAAGGTCAGTTTTCGCTATGGCCGTGGTGAGCCGGTGCTCCGTGATATTGATCTGAAAGTGCGGCCGGGCGAAGTCATCGCCCTGGTGGGGCGTTCCGGCAGTGGCAAGAGTACCCTCGTCAGTCTGCTGCCCCGTTTCCATGATCCCGTTTCCGGCCGAATCCTGCTGGATGGTGAACCGCTGGATGCCTATCGGCGGGAAGATCTTCGTCGACAGATAGCCATGGTCAGCCAGGATGTGGTGCTCTTCAATGACACCATCGAGCACAACATTGCCTACGGCAGCATGGTGGATACCGATCGCGAAGCGGTGATCGAGGCGGCACGACAGGCTTACGCCTGGGATTTCATCGAGCATCTCGGCGAGGGGCTGGATACCATGGTCGGGGACCGGGGGGTATTGCTTTCCGGTGGCCAGCGTCAGCGTATCGCCATCGCCCGTGCACTGCTCAAGGATGCGCCCATATTGATCCTTGATGAGGCTACATCGGCTCTGGATACCGAGTCTGAACGCCATATCCAGCGGGCGCTTGCCCGCCTGATGGAGAATCGCACCACCTTCGTGATTGCCCACCGCCTGTCAACGGTGGAAAAGGCCGACCGTATCCTGGTGCTGGACAAGGGGCGTATCATCGAGTCAGGTACCCATGCGGATCTGCTGGCTCAGGATGGCCATTACGCCATGCTCTACCGAATGCAGTTCTCCGAGCAGGACGACTGATGCGGGCGCACCTGGAGGCCTGGCTGCAATCCCGCTGGTATGGGCGGAACCGCCCCCCCTGGCTGCTCCGCCAGCTTTCCCGGGTACAGGCCGGCCTGGTTCGCCTCAATCAGCGCCGCCGCCAAGGCGCCTGGCACGCCCCGGTTCCCGTGGTGGTGATCGGCAACCTGACTCTGGGTGGCACGGGCAAGACTCCCTTCGTGATCTGGCTCGCGACCCGCCTCCGGGAGATGGGGCTGCGGGTCGGTATCGTCAGCCGGGGTTATGGTCGGCGACGCCATGATGTCCGGCCGGTGGAAGAGGGCAGTGATTGGCGTGAGGTGGGGGACGAACCCTTGCTGATACACCGGATGACCGCTTGCCCGGTTGTGGTGGGACGGGATCGGGTGGCCGCCAGCCGGATGCTCATCGATCGGCACAGGCCGGATATCATTCTCTGTGATGATGGGCTCCAGCACTACCGGCTGGGGCGTGATGTGGAGGTTGCGGTCATTGATGGCGGTCGGCGGTTCGGCAACGGCTGGCTGTTCCCCGCAGGGCCGCTTCGTGAGCCCCTGTCACGGCTTGAGGACGTGACTTTCCGGGTATGGAATGGTGGTACGCCCCCGGAAGAGTCGGGCATCGGGATGCAATTGCTGGTGGAGGAGGCGGTCGCTCTGGCTAGCGGCGAGAGACGCCCCCTGGAGCTGTTTGCGCCCGGCCCCGTCCAGGCGGTGGCCGGTATCGGTTCGCCGCAGCGTTTTTTTGATACGCTGAGGGCCCGTGGAATCGAGGTGATCCCGATTGAACCGGGGGATCATCAGCCCTGGCAACCGTCCGCTCGGGACGAGGGAATACCCGTTCTGATGACGGACAAGGATGCCGTGAAGTTGCCGGTGTGCGAGGGGCGTCCATGGTGGCGTGTTCCGGTTCAGGCCCAGGTCAGTCATGCCGATGAGCTGCTGGATCAGTTGAGGGCCCTGGCCATGACCGCGGGGTGAGGCCCGTGGTTCGGAATGGGTAACAGTCAATTCGCAGGGGAAACCCTTCAATGAGTATTGATCGAAACACACTGGGTCTTCTCGTCTGCCCGATCTGCAAGGGTGAGTTGATCCATGATCGCAATGCCGGGGAGTTGATCTGCAAGGCGGATCGTCTCGCCTTTCCCGTGCGTGACGGTATTCCCGTCATGCTGGAGGAGGAGGCCCGCCGGATTTCCCTGGAGGAAAAGGATCGCCTCTCATGAGCTTCAAGGTTGTGATCCCCGCCCGGTATGACTCCACTCGATTTCCGGGCAAGCCACTTGCCCGGATCGCGGGAGAGCCCATGATCCGGCATGTCTGGCAACGGGCCTGTGATGCCGGTGCGGAAGCCGTCATCATTGCGACCGATGACCACAGTATCCGGACCCATTGCGAACAGTTCGGCGCCCGCGTCTGCATGACCTCGCCGGATGCCCGATCCGGCACTGACAGGGTGGCGGAAGCGGTGGCACAACTCGGATGGGCGGATGAGGATGTGGTGGTGAACCTGCAGGGGGACGAACCCCTGATGCCGGTCTCGGCGATTCGTGATGTCGCCGATCAGCTCATCAATGAAGCGTCCGCCGACATTGGAACCCTTTGCTGGCCGGTGGAAACGACCGCGGAATTGATGGATCCCAACGTGGTCAAGGTGGTGATTGCCCGCAGTGGTTCGGCGCTCTACTTCAGCCGGGCGCCGATTCCCTGGGACCGGGACAATGCCGGCAGTCGCGATTCTGCTTCCGGCCACACACCCAGGGCCGTGTATCGGCATATTGGTCTGTATGCCTATCGTGCCGGCGTACTGGGGCGCCTGGCCAAGGAACCACCCTGCGAACTGGAAGAAATCGAGTGCCTGGAGCAGTTGCGTGCCCTGTGGATCGGCTTGCGCATCCAGGTTCGTCAGGCCGGGGAAATGCCCGGCCCCGGTGTGGACACGCCGGAGGATCTCGAGAAGGTTGAATCCCTTCTGTCGTCCGGATGATCCGGAAGATCAGTCAGGTTCAGACGGGGCGCTCAATACGTCCAGCTGGCCGAGTTCCGGGTTGAGGCCCTCGCCCTCGGGATCCTTCACTTTGAGGGTCATGATTTCCGGCAGAGAGCGGACAGGCTCGCCATGTGAATTGCTCATGATGCGCTCACTGTCGTCATCGGCCTGAAGCACGAGTGACAGCTCCTCATCCAGTACCTCGATGATCTGCCAGCGATGGCCCAGGTAGCGTACGCGGCGACCAATGAACTGCTCCAGTTCGGCAACCGTCGGCAGAGACGTGCTTGCCATCACTTCACTCCTGAAGGTGATCCTCTAGTCAGTGTCTCCTGTCCCGGTTGTCAGCGCAAGACGCCTTGCTTGCACTCCATGGGGGATGGTTTAAGGTAATGGACTCGCCAGTGGCCAAGACATGAGGTTCTGATGACGACTCGAATTCTGTTCGTCTGCATGGGCAATATCTGCCGCTCGCCAACGGCAGAAGGCGTGTTTCGTTACCTGATTGAGCAGAAATCGGCCGGGCCTGTGGTGGAATTCGATTCGGCGGGAACGCACGGTTACCACATCGGTCGGCCAGCTGATGAACGCGCTGTGGCGGCTGCAGCCCGACGCGGTATTTCCCTGGCGGGAATTCGGGCCAGACAGGTTGAGATCGAGGATTTCGAGCGTTTTGATCTGATTCTGGCAGCCGATGAATCCAATCTGGCCGATCTTGAACGCCTTCGTCCCCGGGCCAGCCGCGCCCGACTCCGCCTGCTTCTGGACTATGCAGAAGGCGATATCCGCGAAGTACCCGATCCTTATTACGGTGGGGACAAGGGGTTCGAGCAGGTGCTTGATCTCGTGGAGGCTGCCTGTGAGGGGCTGATACGGTCCCTTTCGCAGTCTCGGGAAGGTCAGTAGCCGGAAGCAGCCATCACTGGATTGGCCGTCATCGCGCCTGGGCTTCCCTGGCCCCTGGATTCTGCATCCATGGGTTACGCATCCAGCCGTGTTCAGTAAACCGGGCCCTCGTTGCGAGAGCCCGGCTTTCACTGATCGCTTCGATGAATCAGGACTCGTTTCGCTCGTCCCCGGACCTTGTGTCAGCCCGTTCGCGCTTTTCGCTTTCCTTCCCGGATGGGGTGTTGGCATCGTCTTTCTGCCCCCCCATGGTCCGCTCGTAATGCTGGCGGGTTTCCTCAAGCCGTGAAGCACGCGCATTGGAAAGTTCGGCCGAGGCCTGCCCCTGACGCGGTTCCGGTTTCGGCTCAGGCTTCTGTTCCTGACGCGGTTCCGGTTTCGGCTCAGGCTTCTGTTCCTGACG